>JAIRTA010000059.1 GCA_031255175.1 Oscillospiraceae bacterium
GATCCGCAGTGTGGCGGAGAGGCCGTCCAGCCGCGGCATCATCACATCCAGCACAATCAGCCGGATCTCCTCACGGCCCAAGATCTCCAGCGCCTCCTGCCCATCCGAGGCCGTACACACCTCATACCCCTCCTGTGTGAGCAGCACCCGTATGGCCCTCGTGATCTCGCGGTCGTCGTCCACCACCAAAACAGTCTCCCGGCCCATCAGCCTCTCCTCCTCTTTCCGCACCCCGCCAACCGTCTTTTTCATGGTATCAGGGATTTCTTACCGTGACACGGACAAATTTCTTACAAATTTCTTACAAAATGATTCGCCGGGCCCACAAACGCCCCTGTGGATATCTGATATCATGCGTCAATAGATCAACACACCGGCAAAAAACCCGTCGAGAATTTTCTCGACGGGTTTTCTTGTCTCCGGGAGACTTGCGGCAGCCGCGAATGCCCATCGGGTGTTCGCGGCTGCCGGGTTGTGGTGGGGGAGGACGGATTCGAACCATCGAAGCGATCACGCAACAGATTTACAGTCTGCCCCCTTTGGCCACTCGGGAACTCCCCCCTGTCGGTCCCTCGCGGAGACTCCGGGCGCGCCGCCCGAAAAGCGGATGGAGCTGGTGACCGGAATTGAACCAGCAACCTGCTGATTACAAATCAGCTGCTCTGCCGATTGAGCTACACCAGCCTGTCGCGATACGGCGCGAGATGCGAAGACTCAGCAACGTTTATTGTAGCAGAAATCCTCCCTTTTTGTCAAGCGTCGTTTTACATTTTATTTTGCGTTTCCCCCCGGCGCCCGTCCGGGCTGCGCGTATATCGCCGCACATAGGGCAGCGTATATCTCACGGCCAGCCCCACGAGCAGCCCCGTGACCGTACCCGACACAAGCAGGACGGGCAGATAGACAAACACATACACACTGCCCATCACGGCGCAGGCCGCCAGCATTTGTCCCAGATTATGGAAAACAGCGCCCGCGATGCTGACGCCGACCGGGCTGACGCGCGCGCGCGCGAGGCGCAGGACCCCAAACATGACGAAGAAACTGAGCAACGACCCGCTGACGCTGTAAAGGAACGAGACAAAAGTGCCGGCCAGCAGCGCCGTCATCACACATTTGAGGATGACAAGCGTCAGCACGTCCCGAAAAGAAAACAGATAGAGCGCGAGCAAGATCAGCGCGTTGGGCAGCCCCAGCCGCACGCCCGGGATCATCACATCCATCGGGATGGCCCGCTCCACAATGCCCAGGATCAAGGCCAGCGTCAACAGCATGGCAAGCAGTACAAAACGCCGCGCAGACGAAAGCCCTTCTTTTGGATTAACCTTCGGATCAACCGACAACGACATCCACCTCCCCCTCCGCGCGCCCTGTGAGCTTGATGAGCACCCGATGGGGCAGGCAGGCGATGACGCCGCCGGGCACGGAGATCCGCCCCGTGTGCACACAGGTGAGATTGCCGCAGTTGGCCTCCGCCACACACACGCCGGCCGGCTCGACGCGCAGCAGATTCCAGCCGCCGTCCCCGGTTTCGATCCGCCGCTCGGTGACAGGCCCGTCGAGGGGAACGCGCTCCACCAACCGGCCGGCAAGATAGACCTCCGCCGTCAGCGCGCCGGTCTCGCCGCCGCCCCGGGCAAAGACCAGGAAGAGCACGCCGGCCAGCACCAGCGCGCCAAGCAGGATGAAAATATCGGCTTTCTTCATGGCGCGTTCACCCACACATAGCTCTCGTCGGCGACCGTGAAGACGTCCGCGAGGCCCGGCGTCGTGTGGATTGTCCGGTCCGACGCGATCAGCACGCCCTCCACACCGTCCAGCGCGCCGAGCAGCGCCAGGGCCCCGTCAAGCCCCAACACAAAGCAGGCGGTGGAGAGCGCGTCGGCCCGGGCGGAATTGTCGCAGATGATCGTGGCCGAGAGCAGGCCCGTCTCGGCCGGACGCCCGGTGGCGGGGTCCATGATATGGTGGTAGACGGCGCCGTCCTCCGCGACGAAGTAGCGTTCGTATCCGCCGGAGGTGACGACGGTGCCGTCGCGCAGCGAGAGGACACACGCGTACCCGTCTTCGCCGGGGACCGGTTTGCGGATCCCGACCCGCCAGGGCTTCCCCTCCGGGTGGCCGCCGCGCAGCAGCACATTGCCCCCGAAGTCCAAGATCGCGTGCGTCACACCGGCCTCGTCCAGCAGCCGGTTGGCCTCGTCGGCCGCGTACCCCTTGGCGATGCCGCCCAGATCGAGCCCCATGCCGGCTTCCGGGAGATACACGGTGCGGTCGGTCCCGTCCAGCACCACCCGGCGGTAATCGACCAGTTTGAGGACGCGCGCAATATCGGCCTCCGCCGGCACGGCGGCCGCCCCCGTGCCGATGCCCCACAGCGCCACCAGCGGTTCGACCGTGGGGTCAAACGCGCCGCCGGAGAGCGCCGCGACTTCCAGCGCCAGCGTCAGGAGCCCGTAGGTGTCCTCCGACACGGGCACGGGCGCCCGCCCGCTCGCGGCGCGGACCGCGCCGATCTCGCTGCCCGGGGTGTGGGCCGTCATGGCGTTTTGAACGGCTTCGCCGCGCGCGCGGACCGCCGCCAGCACCGCGTCGGCCTCTCCCTCATCCATTGCGTCGTGCAAAGACACCGTGATAACGGTGCCGAACAGGTCATCCCACGTCGCGGACACCGGCGTGCGCGCGGCCGGCCCGCAGCCGGCCGTCGCGGCCGCCAGTACGACCGCCAGTGCGACACACGCCGCGCGCCGCGTCCTTTTGCTTCGTCTCTGTCCCATACGCATCCCCCCCATGTCCGCCGCCGCTCCCGGAGGCGCACCCGCAACAAACGGGCGAACAATAGTATATCACACCCGCGGCGCGCTGGGAAGTAAAAGTTTGATCTTTCATACTTTTTATAAATTCTTTCACATACCGCTTTTCGGCATAGGTTTTCGGCCCAATTTCCGGTGGGCCGCCTGTGACCGCTCAGATCCGCCGGTCGAGGCGTTCGGCCTTGGCCTGCCGGAGCGCCTCAAAGCGCCCCGCGTCAAGCGCGTCGCGGATCTCGGCCATCAGCCGGTTGTAGAAAAACAGATTGTGCAGTACGGAGAGGCGCAGCGCCAAGATCTCCCCCGCCTTAAACAGATGCCGCAGATAGGCGCGGCTGAAACGCCGGCAGAGCGGGCAGTCGCAGGCGCCGTCAACGGGCGCGGCATCCCTGGCATATTTTTCATTTTTGATGTTCAAACAGCCCTCCGCGGTGTAAAGATGTCCGTGCCGCGCGTTGCGGGCGGGCAGCACGCAGTCGAAGAAATCCATGCCGCGCGCCACCGCCTCCAAGATATTGCCCGGCGTCCCCACTCCCATCAGGTACCGGGGCCGGTCCGCCGGCATGTGCGGCTCGACCAGGGAGATGACGCGGTACATCTCCTCGGTGCTCTCCCCCACCGCCAACCCGCCGATGGCGTACCCGGGCAGCGCCAGCGCGGCAATCTCCCGCATGTGCGCAACCCGCAGGTCGTCGTAGGTTCCGCCCTGGTTGATGCCGAAGAGCGCCCGGTCTTGGTTTTGCGCCTCACCCCCGGTCAGCCGCCGCCACTCGTCCCGGCAGCGGACAAGCCAACGCGCGGTGCGGGCGCAGGATGCCTCCACATAGTCGCGCGGCGCGGGGTTTGAGACGCACTCGTCAAACGCCATCACAATGTCCGCGCCCAAAGACGCCTGAATGGCTATGGACTCCTCCGGCCCGAGGAAGAGCCGGCGCCCGTCGATGTGTGAGGCAAACCAGACGCCCTCCTCTGTGACGCGCCGCAGCGAGGCCAGCGAAAACACCTGAAACCCGCCGCTGTCGGTGAGTATGGGGCCGGACCATTGCATGAATCCGTGCAATCCGCCCAGGGTCCGGACAATCTCCTCCCCGGGGCGCAGATGCAGATGGTAGGTGTTGCAGAGCGCGACTTGACACCCAATATTTTCCAAATCAAACGACGACAACCCGCCCTTGATGGCGGCCTGTGTGGCCACGTTCATAAAGACCGGGGTTTGGATCTCCCCGTGGGCCGTCCGGTATACGCCGCGCCGCGCGCGGCCCTCTGTTTTCAGCAGGACAAACGACATAGACTCCCCGGGGCCGCCGGGCCCCTCCTCCATTCCAAAGCGGCAATACGATGGTTCGGACCTCTACCGGGCCAGCCACGCCACCCCTTGCACGACCGCGTAGATGACGGGCTGGTGCAGCAGGTAGATGAGCAGCGTACGCCGGCCGACGGCCGGCAATATGGGCACGCGCCATGTGTAAAACCACGCCGGGAATCGCCGCTCCCGGATGTACGCGCCCAGCCAAACGCCCAGCAAATACAAAAAGAACCACGGGATGAGCGGAAAATAGTCGTAGGCGTGAAACGCAGGATCCACAACGCCGAACATATACACATACGGAAACCGCGAGGCGTCTGTGACATAGAGCGGGAAAAACAGACACCCCGCGACAAAGCACGCGGAAAAAAGCACGGGCTGCCACCCGCGCGGGACGCGGTCCACCCAAGCGGCGGGAGACCCGCAGAGCACCATACAAAAACCCAGGCAATGCAAGATCCCGAACGGGATCTGAACGTCCACAAACCCGGCGGCAAGCGACACCAGCAGCGCGCACCCGAGGACCTGCAGCCCGCGCCGCCTGTTGTCCCGCGAAAAACGGGCCGATACGCCGGCCAGCAGGATGAAGACGCCGGCAAAGAGGGGTTGCAGCACAGAGAGCAGCGGGTTGAACAACAGACCGCGCGGAGAGAGCCCCGCCTCCACAAGGTCATAACCGGTGTGGTACGCGACCATCAGCAAAATAGACAGGCCCCGCACGGCGTCGATGAGTTCGATGCGCGGCGCGGCGGCGCGGGGCCCTGCGTCAGACATTGAACCGGAACAGCACGACGTCGCCGTCCCGCATGACATACTCTTTGCCCTCCGAGCGCACAAGACCGCGCTCTTTCGCGGCGGGCATCGAACCGGCCGCCATCAAGTCGTCGAAGGCGATCACCTCGGCGCGGATGAATCCGCGCTCGAAATCGGAGTGGATGACGCCCGCGGCCTGGGGCGCTCTGGTCCCCTTGCGGATGGTCCACGCGCGCACCTCAGGCTGCCCGGCGGTGAGATAGGAGATAAGCCCCAGCAACGTGTAGGAGGCGCGCACCAGCCTGTCGAGGCCGGCCTCTTCCAGACCCAGCTCAGACAGGAAGAGCGCCCGTTCCTCCTCCGGCAGTTCCGCGATGTCCTGCTCCAGCTTCGCGCAGATCGGGAGCACCTGCGCGCCCTCGCGCGCGGCGATCTCCTCCACAGTCCGCAGATACGCACTGTCCGCCCGGCCGGCAAACCCTGTTTCATCCATGTTGGCGCAGTAGATGACGGGCTTGCCGGACAGCAGCGGCGCCGAGGCCGCCAGCGCGCGTTCATCCTCGCCCTCACAGGGGAACGACCGGGCCGGCCGGCCGGCGTTGAGGTGGTCCGACAGGCGTTGGAAGAACTCCGCCTCCGCGAGATATTTTTTGTCTCCCTTCGCCAGCTTGCCGGCCTTGTCGATCCG
This sequence comes from Oscillospiraceae bacterium, assembly GCA_031255175.1. Taxonomy (GTDB): domain Bacteria; phylum Bacillota; class Clostridia; order Oscillospirales; family UBA929; genus JAIRTA01. Next base: position 5,558 of record JAIRTA010000059.1, read on the forward strand.
GCGGCCCACGATCTCGATGTCTGAGAGGATCAGTTCCATGTTGACAATATCGACGTCGCGGGCCGGATCGGCGCCGCCCTCGACATGGACGATGTTGTCGTCGTCAAAACAGCGCACCACATGAACAACCGCGTCCACCTCGCGGATATGTGTCAAAAATTGGTTGCCCAACCCCTCGCCCCGCGCCGCGCCGCGCACGAGCCCGGCGATGTCCACAAACTCGATGACCGCCGGCGTAATCTTCTGCGGGTTGTGCATACGCGCCAGCGCGGCCAGCCGTTCGTCCGGGACGGACACCATCCCCACATTGGGTTCGATGGTGCAAAACGGGTAATTGGCCGACTCGGCGCCCGCGCGGGTGATCGCGTTGAACAACGTGCTCTTGCCCACATTGGGCAAGCCGACAATGCCTAATTTCATCGTGACAACCGTGCCTTTCTTTCGACGGACGGTCTCTCCCCGCCCGCCGGCGCGGACCCATCGGTCCATGTGAAAACCGCGTCTCTTGCATTCGCACATACAATATGTAGTATAGACATACTACATATTGTATGTGCGAGGACTCTCCCGTTTTCACACGGTCTCCCGCCGGGGTCCGGCGTCAGATCTCGACCTCCAGGCCGTCATAAGCAACGCCGATGCCGTAAAGGCGCAGACGCTCCTCCATAGGGCGGTGCAGGAAGCCGGAAGTGTGCGAAAAATGCGTGGCCAGGTAGCGCGTGCGCGCGGTGGAACTCTTTTGCTGGAACAACCGGCGTTTGACGGTCACGTTGTCTTCCAGCGTCATGTGGTTGGGCGTGTCGGAATGGACGGGATTTGTGCAGTCCATGCTGACCATATGTACCGAACGGCCCACCAAAAAATCCCATGTCTCTTCGGGGAAGAAGCCCGTGTCGTTGGCATAGAGCAGCACCTTGCCCTCCGATTCGATCAGGTAGATGAAGGCGCCCGGGCAATGTCGGGCCTGCAACGGCGTGACGGTGTATTTTCCAAACGTGGCGGGTGTGAAGAGTTTGAGTTCCGTAAACTCTATCAACGGTTCCAGGCGCTTCAGCTCATCCACGCCCAGCACCTGCTCCATACGTTCCCAGACGGCGTAGCTGCCATAGATGTAGAGTTTCTTCCGCTCTGCGTGCAAGCAGTAGGGCGCGCGCAGGTTGGAGAGCTCCGCCGCGTAAAAGTGGTCCGCATGCGTATGGGTCACCAGGAGATACTCAATCCCGCCCATCTCCAGCTTCCACTCGGCGGCTTGCGAGAGCAGGTCCGGCGGCAGATCCACAAGCAAGGTGCCGTCGATGAGCATAGAGGACCGGCGGCGCACGTTCCGCCCGCCCTGCGCGCGCGACTCACGACAGGCGGTGCACTGACAAAATACGCCGGGGAACCCCTCCGCGGCGCCTGTACCAAGATATCGAATATGCATGATAACCCTCCGAGCATAAGGAGTTTATGACCTAAACCGGAATTTAATTTTACCGTATCTTATGATTTCTGTCAACCTAACTTCGGCAAAAACGCGTCATATTGCCAATCACGAAAAATCGACCCGGCCCAAACGCAAAATACTTGCCACGCTACCCCCAATCATGTATAATTACAGAGGAGCGCTTTTTTGACGCGCCATATTGTGGATGATATGAGATAAAGCGTGCCGATTCCTGTCCTTTGCCAAAGGGCGAAGGCAGATTGGGACACCCGGAGGATTAGCGAAGTGGTCATAACGCGGCGGTCTTGAAAACCGTTTGGGGGCAACCCCACGGGGGTTCGAATCCCTCATCCTCCGCCAGGAAAGCCTGTAACCGCAAGCGGTTCAGGCTTTTTCCATTTTTTGTCAGTCGTTTATTTTTTCTTCGTGGTAACGAATTCGTGGTAACATGTTACCACAGCGGCCGGGAATTTCTCAGACCCGGCGGCCGGCACCGTCCTCTGTGGACGGCGCGGTCTCCCTGCACGAGGCCCACGACATCGCCCAGCGCGTCTACGACACCATCGAGGCGGAGTTTCCTTCCGTCAAACACTGCATGGTCCACGTCAACCCGGACGACAAAACAGAGGCGTAAGAAGCCGCCGCCGGGGGTTTTGCATGTGGAAATTTATGGTTATCTGCATATTATTTGTTGTAAAATATGCAGATACTTTGTTTTTTGGCTTGACAATCTGCATATAATCGATTATGTTATATGCAGATACCAAAAGCGCATCTGACAAAGGCGGTATGCATATGAGATATTTTGATTATTCCTTTCTCGAACACGGCATGCTCCCCGCGGGGCTCGTCAACGTTGTCGGCGCGATCAACGACATGCGCGGTCGCGAGAACGCACTCAGGGCAAACTATCCCGACATTTTCACGCAACTGGAAAGCATTGCGAAAGTAGAAAGCGTCAAAGGCTCGAACGAAATCGAGGGCATTGTTACGAGTGAACAACGCATAAACGAGATTGTGAACCACAGTGCCGCGCCGCAAAATCACAACGAGGCGGAAATTGCCGGATACCGCGACGCGCTCGCGCTTGTCCACGCCGACCGCGCCATGCTTGATATTCGCGAACGCGATATTCTGCGGCTGCATGAGATTATGCTGTCGTACTTACCGACAGGCGGCGGCCGCTACAAAAGCAGCGACAATGTGATTATGGAGATCGACGCGCACGGAGCGCGGCGGGTTCGTTTTACGCCCACACCCGCCGCCGAAACCGCTGAAACAATGGAGCAGCTGATCCTTGCGTACATGGACGCACGTGATAACCCAACCGTAAACAGTCTGCTTTTGATCCCGTGCTTTGTCCTCGACTTTCTCTGCATACACCCATTTTCGGACGGCAATGGACGTGTTTCACGTCTGCTGTCACTGCTGCTCCTATATAAAAATGGGTTTGACGCAGGTCGGTATATTTCGTTTGAGGAACAAATCAACGTAAATAAAGAAGCCTACTACAGAGCGCTAAAAGAGAGTTCCAACGGATGGCATACAGGCGAAAACAGCTATTTCCCGTTCATTGAGAACTTCGTCACAACGCTTCTTTTGTGCTACAAAGAACTCGATAAGCGATTCGCGGCCGTAAACAGCGGCAAGGTCACCAAACGGGCACGCATTGAAGCGACTGTGCTGAACAGTCTGCTCCCGATAAGCAAGCGGGAGGTCTGTTATCTCCTACCGGACGTGAGTCCAACCACCGTTGAAATGGTGATCGCGTCAATGCTGAAGTCAGGCGCGATTGAGAAAATTGGCTTGGCACGGAATACAAAATATATCCGGCGATAAGATAGAAACGCAGCCCATACCCACTGTGTGACAATGGGTGTGGGCCTTATATGTGGACAAAGCGATGGCGAATTTACTGATACTCGCGCCGGACGAGGTAACACAGCGCAAAACCCAAAACACGGCGGCACCTGTTGACGAAGGGATCAAGTAGGTGATAAAATATACCTGAGAGCGGTAACATTTGCCGCAGGTGTGGTAAATGTTACCGCTCTCAGGTATACAAACAGCCAAAACAAACGGAGGAAACATATGTGGCAGCACATCGACGCGCCGCTTTCGGATGAGGTGATTTCGCGGCTGCGCAGCGGGGATATGGCAACGGTGAGCGGCGTCGTCTATACGGGCAGAGACGCCGCTCACAGGCGGATGGCGGAGGCCCTCGCGCGGGGAGAGGCCCTCCCTTTTGAGCCGGAGGGCCAGATCATCTACTACGCCGGCCCCTGCCCCGCTCCGCCGGGCCGGGTGATCGGTTCCATCGGGCCCACCACCAGCGGACGCATGGACGCTTACGCGCCCGCGCTGATCCGGCGCGGCCTGAAGGTCATGATCGGCAAAGGCCTGCGCAGCCCCGAGGTTATCGAGGCCATACGGGCCTGCGGCGGCGTCTATTTCGCCGCCGTCGGCGGCGCCGCCGCGCTGATGAGCCGCTGTGTCAAACAGGCGGAGGTCATCGCCTACCGGGATCTCGGCACGGAGGCCGTCCGCCGCCTGCTCGTTGAGGACCTTCCCGTCGTCGTGGCCATCGACTGCCACGGGGGCAACTTATACGCGCGCCGCCATTAACACTTCCCCGCGAAGATGCGCCGCGACTTTTTTGTCCTCACGTTTGATGTGACTCACCAGCCAGTCGCCGATGCGGGCGTTCACCTTTCCCACCATCGCGATGGTGGGGCCCTCCGATTTGAGCTGCCGGCTCAAGTCGGCCACCGCCAGTTTGAACCCGTCGTGGAGCCGCTTGTGGTTTGTGTAGTCCGGGTAGCGGTGCTGCACTTGCAGCTTCTCCTCATCCGCAAAATGCTTGGCTGTGTATTGCGACAGAAAATCCATCGTCTCGTTCAGCGCCGCGCGGCCTTTGCCGCCGGAGCACGCCGCCAACAGGTTGTTGATGGCATTGATCAATTCTTTGTGCTGTGTGTCGATCAGCGCGTACCCTGTCTCCAGGTCCTGACTCCATGTGTAAGACAACCGTGGTCACTCCTTATGTATTCATTAAAGACCTTCCCAAAATGGTGCGGTCCCCTTACTCATATCATCGATGGGACAAAGCCGCGTTTTTAGTGTTTTTTGGAAAAGAGGGCGTTCATGGCGGAAATTTATCTGCTGAATCTGACGGCCCCCCTGCCCGAAGCGCAGTATGGGGCATTGTTGTCGCGCGTGTCGGCGGCGCGGCGCAAACGGATTGAGGCCTTTCGGTTTGAGGCCGACCGCGCGCGGTGCCTGCTGGGCGCCGTCCTGGTGCGCTACCTGGCCGCCCGCGCGGGCCTTCCCCGCGGCGAGGCGCTCATGTTTACCTGCAACCGCTACGGCAAGCCGTATTTCGCGGGCCGGGGCCGGTATTTCAATCTCTCCCACTCCGGAGACTGGATCATCTGCGGGTGGAGCGACCGGGAGATCGGCGTCGATGTGCAGCACCTGACCCCGGTGGCGCCGGACATCGACCGGCTCGTCTTCCACGAAAAGGAGCGCGCGGTGCTGCGGACCGCGCGGAGCGACGAGGCGCGGCGGGTGCTCTTTTACGACTACTGGACATTAAAAGAGGCCTATGTCAAGTACCTGGGCACGGGGCTCTCCACCCCCCTGCGCTCGATCTGTTTTCACCTCTCCCCCGACGGCGGCGTCCGCTGTGAGGGCCTCGGCGACACGCCGCGCTTTTTCCGCCGCGACGTCGACGCCACCCACAAGCTGGCCGTTTGTACCGAAGACGGCGGCGTTGACTTTCACGCGCTGACGGTCGAACAGCTGGCGGACGCCTGAAATTTTATGCTTCAACGACAGAAAGGCCCGCTATATTATTGTATAAACCACAACACATAGCGGGCCCATGAAATTCTCACGCACCTGTGAAACTCTCACGCAATGGCACTTAATGGAACTTAATTACATTCAATGGAATTCAGCGGCATTCAACGGTCAAATTTGTCCTCGTTCGCGTTCAGCTCGTCCGGCAGTACGGCGGGTTCCGGGTCTATCTGCCACTCGCCCTGTGTCTCGATCAGTTCCGGGGGCGCCTCAACGACGTTCGGCTGCACGGGGGCGGGCACGGCGGCAAGGGCCATGAGCTTCTGCTTCTGGATCAGCCAGCCCAGCGCGGCGAGAGCCACGGCATAGATGACGTAAATGATGGAGCTCTGCATGAAGTCGTTTAAGATGTTCATCGCGTAGGGGGCCAGGTCCACGCCGCTGGCCTTGGCTTCATCCAGACTTTTGACCAGCTCGTTGGCAAAGAGAACCGCGCATGTGAGGAGGCCCGCGGCCAACAGGAACAGGAAGATGCCGAAAATGGAGACTTTAAACTTTTTCATCGTGTCTTTCCTCTCTGTCTTCAAATGGCGCCCGGCAGACCGCGGACCGAATGACAATTCGCCCAAACAGCTGCAAAACAGATTTCGCTTTTTGAGCGTTTTGACGCGAAGACCGGACTCCCCAAATTGTACTACATCCCCGGCCGTCTGTCAATCTGCCTGCGATACTTGCCTGTGATATTTCTCATAAAATTTACATTTTGTCCAAACACTGTTTCTTTTTTTTCTTTATAATCAAAGGCGAGAATTCGTGCTGAGGGGGAGTTTTGTGAATCCGTCAGTTCCCGCACCAGAGCGCATACCTGAGTCCGGCGCCGCGACGCCGGTCGAAAAAAAGGCCGGACGCAGGAAGACCGGCAAGCGTCTTAAAAAGATCCTCATCATCGTGGCAGTGGTGGTCGCCGCGCTTGTGCTCCTATACTTGTGGCGTCACCGCCCGGTGGAAGAGGGCGGCACGCGGTACATAGACAGCACGGTCACGCGCGGCAACATCTCCGTGTCGATCAGCGGGCCGGGCGCCATCGCGCCGAACAACCAATACGAGGTCATTGCCCTCGTGCAGGGGGAGATCTTGGAATCTCCTTTTGAGGAGGGGCAAGAGGTCGAAAAGGGAGACATCTTGTACCGGATCGACCCGGAGAACGCGATCAACAACATCGACAGGGCCCGGACGTCGCTGGAGCGGGCCGAGCTCTCGTACGAGCAGACGCTAAACGGCACCAAGGTCGATTACCCGAATGTCACCGCCTCCATCGGCGGCATCATCACGACGCTCTATGTGGAGGACGGCGACAACATTCAGACCGGCGGCCGCGTGGCCGATATTGTGGACAGCGACCATCTGCTGCTCACCCTGCCTTTCAATGAAGACGCCGCCGCCACACTGTCGGTGGGCGCCGCCGCCACGGCGTATCTCGAAGACAGCGACATCGCCATTGCCGGCTCGGTGCGCCGCGTGTACGACGCCGTATCCGTCTCCGCCACCGGCGCGCCGGTGCGCAATGTGGAGATCCTGCTTGAAAACCCCGGCGCCGTCGGCGAGGGGGACCGCGCGACGGCGCTGGTGGGCAGCGTCGCCTGCAACGACGCCGGGACGGTCGGCTACCTCGACACCAAGACGGTGACGGCCCGGTCCGGCGGCAAGATCCAAGGTCTCACCGTGCGGCAGGGCGACCGCGTCTCCGCCGGCCAGCGGCTGGCTGTCGTCACCTTTGACGCCGGCAGTTCCACGGAACTGCAAATCCGCTCGGCCTCTTTGGGCGTCAAAGACGCGCAGCTCACCCTGGAAAACGCGGAGGCGCAGCTCGACGACTATGTGATCACCGCCCCCATCGGCGGAACCATACTCAAAAAGACGTCAAAGGCGGGCGACACGCTGGACGCGACGAATACGCGCACCGTAATGGCGATCATCGCCGATATGTCGCAGGTGACCTTCGACATCAGCGTCGACGAACTGGACATCAGCCGCGTCGAGGTGGGCCAGACGGTGGAGGTGACCGCCGACGCGCTGCCGGGCAGCGTCTTTATGGGCGCGGTCGACAGCATCAGTATGCTGGGGGTCACGCAAAACGGCGTCACCACCTACCCTGTGAAGGTGGTCGTCAAAGACCACAAGGGTCTGCTGCCGGGGATGAACGTAACCGGTGCCATCTTGTTTGAGTCGGCGGAAAATGTATTGCGCGTACCCGCCGCCGCCGTGATCCGCGGCAACTTCGTGCTGCTGAAGCTCGCGGAGGGCCAGACGGAGGAGGACGCCCGGCGGGAACACGCGCTGTCGTCCGCGGGCGCAAACGGCGGAGCTTCTTTTGACGGTTCTTTCGGCGGCGCGGCCGGCGAAGGCACGCCGCCCGGTCGGGGCAACTTCGGCGGCGCGGAGGGCGCGCGGGGCGAACCACCGCCCGGCGGCTTTGGCGGCACGGCCCGAAACGCCGGCGCGGCGGACCGGGCAGACACGCCGCCGGCTGAAAATGCAGGCGGCGCGGAGATCTCCGCGGACGGCGGCGCCGAGAGGCCTTCGGCCAACCAGGCGGCGGCTCCGGCCGGCTACGCGTATATCCAGGTGCGCACGGGGATCAACGACGAGACGTGGATCGAGATCACGGACGGCCTGCGCGAGGACGATGTGGTCGCGATACAGGTCAACATCTCCAACGCAAACAACGGCTTCTTCGGCATGGGCGGTATGGGCGGCGGTATGGGCGGCGCCGCCAGGTCGATGCCGGCCGGCGGTGCCACGTTCTCCGCGGGCCGAGGTTAACGCCCATGATAAGACTGGAAGATATTTACAAAATATACAACACCGGGGAGAACGAAGTCCGCGCGGTCGATGGCATCTCCCTCACAATCCAAAAGGGCGAGTATGTGGCGATTGTCGGCCAGTCCGGCTCCGGCAAATCGACGCTGATGAACATCATCGGCTGCCTCGACGTGCCGACTGCGGGCCGTTACCTGCTGGACGGGGACGACGTAGGGGCGCTGTCGGACAACAAGCTGGCCGACATCCGCAACCGGCGCCTCGGATTTGTCTTTCAGCAGTACAATCTCATCGCCAAGCTGAACGTGCTCGAAAATGTGGAACTGCCGCTCCAATACGGCGGATATTCCGCGCGGCAGCGGCGGGAGAAGGCGGAGGGAGCGCTTGCGCGCGTCGGACTGTTGGACCGCTTGCACCACCTGCCCTCCCAGCTCTCCGGCGGCCAGCAGCAGCGCGTATCGATCGCCCGGGCGCTGGTGAGTGACCCTTCCGTCATCCTGGCCGACGAGCCCACAGGCGCGCTGGATTCGAGAACGGGCCTCGACGTGCTCCAATTTTTGACACAATTGAACGAGCAGGGCAACACGATCGTGCTCATCACTCACGACAGCAAAATCGCCTCGATGGCCCGGCGCGTCGTCAATATCAGCGACGGGAAGATCATCTCCGACGAACCGTCGGCCGCGCCCGCCTGACACCGGATTTTGGGGCGAAATTTCAGGCCGCATACGGTTCGAACGCCGGAAACCCGTCCGGCGCCGGCGCGCCGCCCCCGACTGCACAGGGAGGGGACCAAGGGAGGGACCAGATGAATATCAAACAATATTTTTTGCTGGCGCTGAAGAGCATCCGCACCAGCAAGCTTCGCTCCTTTCTCACGATGCTGGGCATCATCATCGGCGTGGCTTCCGTCATCGTGCTCGTCAGCATCATGAACAGTTTTTCCGGCGAGATGTCCTCCACCTTCGAGAGCTTCGGCGCGCACCTGATCACGGTCAACATCTTCGGCCGGTCCTCAAACCGCACCGTCTCGGCCGAAGATCTCTACGAGTGGGTGGACGCCTACCCCGACCAGCTTCGTTTTGTCTCCCCTTTTATCGCCTCCCCCGTGACGGTGAAAAACGGCACCAAAAGCCTCACGACCACGCTGAACGGCACGGGCGAGGACTACGATAAGATCCGCAACAAAGAGGTGGAAAACGGGCGTTTTTTGGGTTATATCGATATGGAGCGGCGCCAAAAGGTCTGCGTGATCGGAAGCTACGTCGCCACGGAGCTCTTTGGCGCGGATGACCCCGTCGGCCGGCAGGTGCGCCTCGGCGGAGACATCTTCAACGTCGTCGGCGTCCTCAAAGAGACGGGGGGCGGTCTTCAGGGCGGAGACGACGACTGCGTATTCATCCCCTACACGCTGGCGCTGCGCATGTTCCGCCAGATGAGCGGCGTCTATTACCTCTCGGCCTCGGACGGCAACCAGGTGGACTCGGCGGCCGCGCTGCTGAGAAGCAAGCTCTACCAGGTCTACCAAAGCGACGACGCCTACCGCGTCGCCAGCATGAACGAGATGCTGACACAGGTGAACGAATTGCTTGGGATGATGAGTTCCATCTTGGTCGGCATCGCGGCGATCTCGCTGCTGGTCGGCGGCATCGGTATTATGAACATCATGCTGGTGTCGGTGACGGAGCGCACGCGGGAGATCGGCATCCGCAAGTCGCTGGGTGCCAAACGCCGCGACATCCGCGGCCAGTTCATCATCGAGGCGGCGGTCACAAGCGCGCTGGGCGGCACATTGGGGATCCTGCTCGGCATAACGGGGGCTTACTTAGTCGGCCGCCTCTTGGGCTTTACCGTGGTGCCCACCCCCACCGCCATCCTGATGGCCTTTTCCGTCTCGGCCGGCATCGGCATTCTCTTTGGATATTTCCCGGCCTCCAAGGCCTCCAAGTTAAACCCCATCGACGCGCTGCGATACGAATGAAAGAAACGGAAAGAAACAGGGGGATCTGTTTATGAAGAAGAGTCGAAGAAGAATATTGGCCCTTTGTCTGGCGGCGGCGGTGCTGGCGGGCGGCGTCACGGCCGCGGCCGCGCCGCCGGAGCAGCCGGAGTCGGATATCCGGCAGATCATGTCTCTGCTGGGTGTCATGCACGGCTACCCGAACGGGGACTTCGGCCTCGGCGACAGCTTAACGCGCGCCCAGTTCTCCAAAATGTGCGTCGCACTCTCGCCGATGCGGGATCAGGTGGCGTCCAGTTCGCTGACCTCCCCGTTCAAAGACGTGCCCCACACCCACTGGGCGGCCTCCTACATCCGCGCCGTCTCCCTCGCCGGGTACATGCGCGGCTACCCGAACGGTACGTTCGGGCCGGACCGCACGCTCACGGTGGAGGAAGCGGTCACCGTGGCGCTGCGCCTGCTCGGCTACACGGCGAGCGACTTGACCGGCCCCTACCCGCAAACACAGCTCTCTCTCGCCGACCGCCTGGAACTGACGGCGAAGATCGACGCCACGCGCGGCCATGTGATCACGCGGGGCGACGCCATGACGCTGCTTTACACGCTGCTGGACACGCCGCAAAAGCAGGGGGGCAAATTGATCATCACCCTCGGCTATCAGAGCGTGGTGCTGGACGAGATGCTGGCGGACAAATTTGAGGGCCCCGTCACGCTGGGCACAAGCCCGGACGCCGGCCTGCGGGCCCTGGGGCTGGACCCGGCCGCGCTCTCGCTCAAAAAGGACGGCGCGAGCGCCGCGCCCTCCGCGCTGCGGCCCTACGACATCCTCTACCACGTGCCCGGCTACCAGGTCGCGCGGGCCTACTCCGCGCGGGTGACGGGCCTCTACGAGAAGGCGCTGCCCAACCGGGACGCACCGGCCCAGGTCGTTGTGGACGGCGCGACGTACACATTGGAGACAGACGAGGCCAAGGCGCTGCTCTCCGTCACCGGTTCCTTCCGGCCCGGCGAGACCGTGACGCTGCTGATGGGCCGCGAGGGCGTGGCCGACGTCATCCCCGGCGGCGCCGACGACCAGCGTTACATCGGGATCGTCACGGCGGCGGAGACGCGCTCCGTGACAGACGCCGCGGGCGTTGTGTCGCAGCGCCGCTTCGTCACCATGCTGCTCGACACCGGGGAGAGCCGGGAGGTACTCGCGGAGCGCGACTGGTCCGACAGCGTGGGCCTCGCGGTGCAGGTCCGCTACGAGGACGGAACGCCGAAGATACAGACGCTGATGCGGTACAACAGCGGCACGCCCGGCCTGTTTGATCTGGCCGCCGGCCGGTTGGGGAACCGGACGCTTTCGCCCGATCTCATTGTCATGGAGCGCGCCAACAAAACAGGGCGCATTGTGCTGCCGCAGCGGCTGGACGGCGTCCGGCTGACGTCGGGGCAGGTGTATTACCTGGGCGTTGACGCGCAGGGGCGGGTGGACCGGCTCGTGCTGGACACCGCCACCGACGACCATCTCTCCTACGGTTTGCTGATCTCCAAGACGGAGGCGCCGGGGGTGGGGCTGAACATCAGCGCCACATACCAATACGACATCGCCGGCCGGCGCGCCGCCGCCACGCTGAAGACGATCTTCCCGATAAATTCCGGCCCCTGCCGCTTCTCCTTTGCCGCCGACGGGACATTGGACGACATCCAAAAGCTCCTCACCGTGGACGGGGCCGTCTCCGATCTCTCCCGGCAATACCTTAGCACCGCCGCCGGCGCGCGCCACCGCATAGCCGACGACGTATCCGTCTACGTCTCAAACAAGGGCTCGTATCTGTTCGGCACCCTCACCCAGGCCCTGAGCCACCCCCTCACGCAGGTCGATGCCTACTACGACAAACCACTCGCCGAAGCCGGCTGCGTCAGGGTCATCATCCTCCGGTGACAGAAACGCTTGACAGTGAGCAAAATTATGATAAAATAAGATCAATCTTATTTTATCATAATTTCTCACATCGTCCGGGGGTGTACTATGGCTTACATTGAGCGGGCTCTGGAACGGAAGTTCCTCAAGATGAACGATTTTTTTAAGGTCGTTCTGGTCACCGGGGCGCGGCAGGTCGGCAAGACAACCATGCTGAAACGGCTCGCCGAGGGGCAGAACCGCACATATGTCAGCCTCGACGACATGATGGCGCGGACCATAGCGCAGACGGAACCGGAGTTGTTCTTTCAGACGTACAAACCCCCGATGATCATTGACGAGGTGCAATACGCCCCGCAGTTGTTCACGCGGATCAAGATCCTGTGCGACAGCGGCGACGCGCGCGGGGCGTTTTGGCTGACAGGTTCACAGCAGTTTCAGATGATGAAAAACGTACGGGAGTCACTGGCCGGGCGCATAGGCACGCTGGAACTGTACAGCCTCACAAAACGCGAGATAGACGGCGTGCATTTTTCTCATGAGCTCGACTTCTCTTTCGACACGCTGCACGCCCGGCAGCGAACCGCGAAACCCACCGACATTACAGACGTCTTCCGCCACATCTGGCGCGGAGGTATGCCGCAGCTCGTCGGCGCGGACGCGGAACAGCGGCAGGAATATTTTTCCTCCTACGTCAACACATATTTGATGCGCGACGCGGCGGAACTGGGCGGGATCGCGAATGTGAGCGCGTTCGGCAAATTCCTCACCGCGTGCGCCTCACTCGTCGGCGAGCAAGTCTCATACAAAACACTTGCGGAAGCAGCGGACATTTCCGAACCGACTTCCAAAATGTGGCTTCGCCTTCTGGAGGGCATGGGAATCATCTGTTTGCTCCGTCCATACGCAAACAACGCGCTGAAACGTCTGAGCAAGACTCCGAAGCTGTACTTTCTCGACACGGGGCTTGCCGCGTATCTGTCAATGTGGCTCTCACCGGAAACCCTGATGAACGGCGCGGCAAGCGGTCATTTTTTTGAAAATTACGTCTTTACGGAACTCCTGAAGCACTACGCCTACGCCAAAACAAAAGCCAACCTGAGCTATTACCGCGATTCAAACGCGAAGGAGATCGATATATTTGTTGAGCGCGGGACCTCGGTTCACCCGCTCGAAATCAAAAAATCCGCGAATCCCGACCGTCGTGAGGTCAAGAAGTTTGACGTTCTCGCCAAAGCGGGCGCAGAACGCGGCGCAGGCGGCATCCTCTGCATGTGCGAACGGGTCACGCCCATCAGCGCGACCGACAGCTTCATCCCGGTGAACCTGATATAGTTTTGTGTTGCAGGCAAAAAAGAGGCCCCGAAAGGGGCTTCTTTTTGATGGCGTGCACGGTATGGCGATAAGCTTGGCAGCAGGCACTGTCAGCCAAAAAGCAAGGGTGTCCATCGAGCGGGAGGGCGGCCAATTCATGACCGCCCTCCCGCTCGATGACTCATCCCATAAGGACGACCCGTCTAAAACTGTCGGCTCCACGCCGCGTCAAGCGGAGCGTGCGCGCTATCCCACAGGAACACCTTGACGGTCGCCGCATTCGCCGGCGGGGCGTCAAACACATAGACGCCGTCTCTGGTGACAGCCTCAGTCTGAACCGCAAGCAGCCTGCCGTCCGCGGAATACGCGGCCAGGATCACGCTGGCGGCGCCCTGGGACGCACCACGGCTGATCGCCACCAAAACCTCGTCGGATGAAACCGTCACATCGTCAATGGACCAGATAGAGGCAGGGGCGGCTGCGTTGAGAACGTACAATTCGTAAATCGACCAATACTGCCCGCTGTTCACGCCGGTGTTGCAGATTTGGAATTCGTTTGTGTACACCGTGTCAAAGGTGAACTCCTGCACGCCGGCTTGCCCGGCCGCGTCTGTGACAAGCGTCTCCCACTCGCCGCCGACCAGCGCCTTGATGGTGTATTCCCGCCCATAGTCGGCGGTGTCGCTCGAAATCCGGAGGGTGTCAACGGGGTACACATCATTCAGGTGCAGATAGAAGACTTGCGTACCGTCCTGCATCGCGCCGCTCGACCACTTTGTCCGATTCGGTATTACATCGATGTTGTCGTACACAAGATCCGGCGGGTGCGACGTGTGCGATACGCTTGCGGCCGCCGACCAGTTGGCTTTGGGTATCTCCGTCTTGGCCGCCTGGTAGCGGGCACTCGCCGCCGCGGATTTGGGCGAGTTTTCACCATCGGCTGCAATCGCGACAATCTCATACGTGTACAGTTTGTTTGGACGCACGTTCACGTCCACATAGCGCGCCGACGTCCAATTGCCCTGGATGAGCACGCCGTCGCGGTAGACGTCGTAGTGATGCGCCGTAAAAAATCCCTCCACCGGCGGGAACCAATCCAGCCGGATGAACCCGTTGTACCCGGCTGCGGTGAGTTGCTGCGGGCAATCCAGCGTATCGTAAAACGCCACGTTGATGTCGAAGATGGACCACCAGTCGCCGCGCGCGGCGCCCGTTTGATTGATTCTGATATAACGGGCTGTCGCCGGCTCGGTGAGAATGACGTTGATCGCGTTTGGTACGCCCGCGCCCGAAGCCAGCGGCTCCGACCAGGTGGCGCCGTCGTTGGACGACACGATCTCGTAGGCCGTCGGATAGTCCGTCACATTGCTCTTGATGGTGATCGCGTTAAACTTGTACGCGAGTCCCATATCCACTGTGATCCACATGCCGGGCGCGATCCCGGTGCCGGTTGTCATGCGTGAACCCTCGTCGGCGTCGATGGCGTTCTGCGGCGGAGTCGACGAATGCGCATGGGACGCGGACGCCTGCCAGCCCGCGCGCGGAATATTCACCGCCAGCGGATCGGACGACGCGGTCACGGCGTTCGACGGATTGGAACGCCCGCCCAGGATGTCAATGAGTACTACCGTATAGACATGCTCTGTTGCGTCGCCTTCGTCAATCATATCAACATAACCCGTTCCGGACGTCCGCGCGACCGGCTCGCCGTCACGGAGAACCTCGTAGTATCTTACGCCGGATACATTGTCCGCCGCGTTCCAGGTGAGTTTGATCTGGCGGTTGATCCGCGTCGCCGCGAGGCCGGTCGGCGCGGTTGGCGGCGGCAGCTTGGGCAGCACTTCCTCCGGCAGTTTGAAGCCGTAAGCCTCGTAGACGCTCCACCAACTGCTCGTGTTGCCTGTCTGGACGACTTTGATGAACCGGGTCGTTTGCGTCGGGAAAACGATGTTGGTAAACATCGGCGATCCGGGGCCCGCGGCGACCGGGCCGATCCACTCGATGCCGTCGTCGGAGACAAAGCACTCGTATGCCCGTGTGTAGTCCAAGATGGTGCTGCCGACATTGCTCGTACGGCACGTCAGCAGCAGTGCGTTGATATCAAGCGGCTCGGCGAACTCAATGGCAAACCAGTCCCGGTTGGCGCTTGACTGCGCGGCGCCCGACGTCCAGCGCGAAGCGCGGTTGTCGTCGACGATGCGGTTCAGGCCGTCCGTGCTGGGGTAATTGTCCCGAACGCCCGTCACCTGCCAGCCCGCCTTTGAGTACGGTTGTTCCACAAGTGCGGCGTTGACGTTCGCGCCCACAAAGTTGAGCGTACCCGACGTCACATCCACTTTTACATAGTGCAGGCCATACGCCTGATCGGCCGCGTTGTAGAACGCAGCGGTTTTGCCGTCGGTGTCCGTCAGCGTCACGGATTCCGGCGTGAGTACGTCGTCAAACCAGACGTTGACGACCGCCTCGTCATCCTGCGCGGCGCGCAGGACGGCCTCGTTCCCGTAATACCAGAAATTCAGCGACGCGTCGGTGCCGGCGCTTTTCGCCGCGCCGGTATCTGTCCACGTCCCGCTGTACACGATCGACGGGTCGTTGTAATTCGCCGGCGGCACAAGGAATGTGAACGCATATGGTTCGGCCAGTCCGTTGCCGGACGTATCCAGCGCCGCGTTCGGGTCGATTGTGACCGTGTAGGTCATGCCGCTCTGCAGATGGGCGGCGTCCGGCGTCACCGCCAGCTTGACACCCGACACCGTGAAGCTCGACGGGATCACGTTCGCGTCGGCGTCCGTGATCGTCACGCTGCCGGGGCCGGCTTCGACGGCTTCGGAATAATACGCCGAAACATCGTTGAGCCACCGTCCGCCGTCTCCCGGCGATGTGCCATTCACGACGGGTGCCTCAGTGTCGAGGTAGCCCATACCACCGATGATCTCGATCTTGTCCAGGTTGACGGCGCCCGACAGGGCGTCAAACAGGAGCGTATTGGTCCCCGTCAGCATCGTGATCTCGTCGGTCTGCTCGTACCGCCAGGTGCTGTCGCTCCCGGTCGGGCCAAAGGTGTAGGTGTACTTTTTGACCCCATTGACGTACAGGTCGCACGGCACAGGCGAATCCAACCCGTTGGAATAGGTCACCTGAATCCGGAACCGGACGCTCGTGGGCGCATAGACGGGGATCGTTGCGGATGATCCGACGCCGCGTAAATTCACATAGCCCTCGCCGGAATACCCCGCCGCGGCGGTATCTACGACGGCGCCGGTCAGCAGGGTTGCGGTCTCCGCCTCAAAGACATTGTCATCGGTCGGCGTCAGGCCGCCGCCCATGTCTGCGGACGCGACGGGGTCCGGCCAGCGTTGTTCGATTTTCTGAGCGATCAGCTTGTCGACGCGAACGCCGGCGGAGCGGTCCGTACCCCGAAGCGTGACCGTGTTCACGCCCGCGTCCAACACCACGTCAATGGAGTCATAATTCCAGACGTCGGCGCGGCGCGTATTCTGGAAATCGTAGACGCCGCTTGGTTCGCCATTTACGACAAGTTCGGTCAGCCGGTTGTGTCCCTCTGTCGTGCCATTGATATTGCCGCTGAACGCGTCGTTGCTGTAGCGGAAAATCAGCGAATACTTCCCCGCTTCCGGTGCAGTCAACGACCATGTCGCGAAAGCGCCGACGCCGCCGAGCATGACATACTGATTCGGCGCGTGGCTGACCGCAGAATCGACCTCAAACGCTTCTCCGATCGTCACGCCGCTCTGCGCGTCGTAGTCCTCCGCCTGGACGACTGTATAGTTGGGATCCGGCGCGGAATCCGCGGTCAGCGTAATGGTCGCTTCCGCGCGAATGCTGTCCGACGCGTCGCCGATGAGGATGTTAAACGTCCCGGCCTCCGCTTTCATGGAGTGGGTGTTGACGTCCCAAAAACTCAAATCGTCCTTGTCAATCTCAAAGGTGAACGTCTGGCTGCCGTTTGCGACAATTGACTTTTTCTGGAAATTTTTGAGTTCTTTCCACGGCCGCGGAACCGACGAAACCGGATCGCGGACATAGAGCTGAACAACCTGTTTGCCGGCAACGCCATTTGTGTTGGTCAGCGTAACGCTGGCGGTAAGCGTGCCCTCCGGCCCCATTTCACTGGCACTCAACGTGACGCCAGACCAGTTATACGTCGCGTACGAAAGGCCGTGGCCAAAGGCAAACTGCGGCTGGATGTCGTTTGCCGGATCGTTGTCGTGAAGACGCAGATCGTAGTAGCGATACCCCTCAAACACGCCCTCGGCGTAGTTGGCTTCCACGTTCTTGACCGTCTCCTGATTCCCGCCCTCCGGTACATTCGGGACATACCCTTGTGTGTCTTCATAGCGTTTCGGCCAGGTGAACGGCAGTTTCCCGGACGGATTCACAAACCCGACCAGGATATCGGCGGTCGCCGTTGCGCCATTTTGTCCGGGGTAGAATGTCGTGAGGACGGCGTTCACGTCGTCCACCCAGTCGACAACCTCAAACACCGACCCATTCAGCACGACAACCGTCTTTTGACCGGCGACCGCGGAGACGGCCTGAATGAGACGAAGCTGCGCCGCCGGGAAGTCGAGTTCCACGCGGTCGTTGCCCTCCGTATCGGGGGCGTTCCCCTCCTGATGTTCCGGTCTGCTCTTGTTAATGCCCGCGAAAATGACAACGTAATCGGCCTGTTTGGCGGCTTCTACGGCCGCGGCCACGGAAGTGTCAATATCATTTTCGTTCGCTTCGCTGTATGTCGGCTCCAGGAATGTAGCACCGCCCGCAATGTGATTGTTGTAGAGATTCCGAAGCGCCGCGCCGCTATGCACCTGCGTGGGCGGAATCACGCTGCTGCTGCCGCCAAGACCGGACTGTTCAAAATTATACGCCACATACTTGCCGAGCAGCGCAATCGTCGGGCTGGTCTTGGTAAAGGGCAGCAGTCCGTCGTTTTTCAGCAACACTTCGCCTTCTTTGGCGAGTTCGACCGATTCGTTTGCGTGGGAGCCGACGTTATAAGATTCGCCGGGGCTACGATCGGAGGCCCGGAAGCCGTTCGCGTTCGTCGTCGTTTTGGTGTAGTAGGCGAGACGCGCAACACGCTGAGCGGAGGTATCAACGACCTGACTGGGCAGAAGACCGCTGCGCACCGCATCCAGGAGTCCGGCGTATGGGCCCGCACGCGGCATGGAGACGTCAAGGCCCGCCTTGGCCGAGATGACATTGGAACGGACGCCGCACCAGTCCGTCATGATGATGCCCTCCAGGCCGTAGTCGTACTTCATCATGTTCGTCAGGATATAGCGGTTGTCTGACGTAAACACGCCGTTTACACGGTTCGCGCCGGTCATCATGCTCCAGGCGCCGCCCTGCGTGATGGCCGCCTTGTACGGCGGCAAATAGATTTCGTGGATGGCGCGTTCGCTCAGGTTTGACGTCGACCAGTTGCGGTTCGACTCCTGGTTGTTGGCGAACAGATGCTTCACCGTCGCGGAAACCTCTTGGGACTGCATCCCCTCGACGTAGGCCGCCCCGATCTTCCCCGTCAACACGGGGTCTTCACTATAGTATTCAAACGTCCGCCCGCCCGCGAGATCACGGATGATGTTCACGCCCGGACCGAGCATGATCTGCACGTTCTTGGCTTTCGCCTCCGCGCCGATGATCCTGCCCACCTCACGGGCGTGATCCGGATTCCATGTGGCCGACACGATTAGCCCGGAACTGAACGACGTACCCGTCCCGCCGGCGTTCACGCCATTGGGTCCGTCGGACATGTTCATCCTGTCCAGCCCGCTCACAATCTGTGTGGCGCCCGCGCCGGCGGCGGCCGAGCCGCCGTACATGAGCGATACGCGATCCGCAAGCGAAAGCGCGGAAAGCGTCTGATTGACTTTCTCCTCCACGTTTTGATCCGCAGCCGCGAGAATCCCCTGCGGAACCGCACCAAACACCAATGTGACGGCGATGAGAACGGCAAGGCCTTTCTTAACCCATTTGAACATCGATATACCCCTTTCTTATTACCCTTTTGTCTATCTGCATATTGCGTACTTGCACACTGCTCATGGCGCATTGCTCATAGAAATCCCTCCCTGACGCCATCGAATTGCCCTCATGGTCCGGCACGGGAACACCGTCCGGAGCGCCGCCTGGGTTGCGATCCGCAATGTCATCCGGAACGCCGTCCAAAACACCGTCCGAAACGCCGGCGACGCCGGCCGGAACAACATCCGGGGCGCGTAATAAGGTATACTTTGTTGGATTTTGCATAATTTTATGTTTTTTGATTGAACTTCGTACTTGGCGTTGCTCTCAAGCAAATGATCATGGTCGAGAACGGGACGGTCGCGTTTGTGTGGTCACTGCACCGACGACGCAAACAAGCGGCACGGCCGTTTTGGCTCTTGTCGTCGTCTGTTAGATCAAACGAATCGACAGCCACAATCGCCTCTACATTATAGCACAATCGGGTCTGTGTGTCTTTAGGCTTTTGCGATACGTGTGGTGTATTATTTGATATTTTTTCTATTTATTCGTTCTGACGAAGCGCACGCGTACGCAGGCAAAAAAGAGGCCCCGTTTGGGGCCTCTTTTTGACGCGGCGTGGTTATTTCAGTCCGTTCTCGTAGGCTTCGATCATCTTCTTGACCATCTGCCCGCCGATGCTGCCGGCCTGTTGGGCGGTCAGGTCACCGTTGTAGCCCTGCTTCAGCGTCACGCCCACATCGGAGGCCGCCTCGACCTTGAAGCGATTCAACGCTTCCTTCGCGTTCGGAACAAGAGACTTGCTCGCCATGATAGTAGACATCTCCTCGATTTTGATAGGATCTGCGCCGTATCCGCGCATCTCTATTTTGACCGCAGTTCGCGCAGTTATGCCTCCAAAGTTTCTCCAAGTGTGATAATTTACACCAAAACGCTACCGTCCGTCTGCCGCGACGTCTGCGCAGATGCCACGGACACCGGTCAAGGCAAAGTTTGAAAAAATGCGATATTTTTTGAAAGCTGGCCCAAATAGTCTGTTGACTTTAAATAAATTTTATAATACAATAATTTGACATTCTTCGATGAAGCAACCGGTAGGAGAGAATGTGGAGTCTTAAGCGCAGAGTTCAAGGATTGGGGGCGGCAACGCATGAGGGATCAAATCCTCAGCGGATAAAGCTTCCTCGCAGCAAAGGGCATATCTCTCGCCAGGTCACCAACGTCCGTCCCGCGAGATGGGGAATCAGTCACAAGTGGCTTTTTCCCCGAAAGATGGGCTAAGACACGTCGCGCCGCTGTGGATGCATGTGAAAAAATGTAACAGACGGATTTTATATGAAAAACATAGAAATTTCAGCAAATCCAACAAAGTATACCTTTTTGTGGAAAGGCATGTCGAAGCTTCGACGTGTCTATTTTACAACATATTGTCCTTGAAGTCAAGGTTTGTTCGGTTGAGTTTTTGTGCATATATACAATGCAAAACGGCTACAAATGGATCTGAGAGACACTTTGAAAAGGTATAGGTTATCAAGCGGACTCTGAGGGTGTCTCACGATACCGAAACCGCCGTGTTCCAAGCACTTTTGCGTCGTTTCCGCCTGGAAAAGCGGCCGCTTTGTGTGCAGACAAGGCAGCCATCGGCGGGGCTGTGTGCGGACAGTCCCCCTCTACGGTGTGACACGTCGCCAAGGGCGCTCTACAGAAAATCCTACAAAAGAAAGGGAATGACAATGACGGTGGCGTCAAAGATCCGGAGTCTGTGTTGTCGGCCGAGTAGTAGATAACGGTTCAAACCGGATCCCGATGCCGAACCCGACAGTCACCGGCCCCACAGCCTCGGGCATGGACGCGTATATATTCTCCGGCACACAGAGGATATTGTTTACTATGCCAACGTGTTTAACCAAGATGCGCGCGTATGCTCTCCGTTTTACCTTGACACCCAAGAGCGGCTCCAATGTCGGCATCTCCGAACTGCGTGTCATAGAGGACGGCTTTGTTCCTGTCATCGACGACGAGTTCGTTGACGACTTTTCATCAGGAACCCTCGATTCGCGGAGTTCATTTCCGCAATCCGCACCCCACGGGGCGCCTCAGCGCCCCGGGCCATTCCCCCGTGTTGTTGAAAAACGCAGTTTTTCAACAAGGGCGCAGTTCTTGTAAAATTTGACAGGAGGCGTTTTTTGTGAAGTACAACAGGATTTTTCGGGCAACGATTTCTGCCGTCTTGGCGCTTGTGTTGGTTGTCCAAGCTGTGGGGCCTTGTTTTGCGGCCTCCACGATTGAGCGGACCGTTCGCGACGCTCAGATTGGCGGCGAGCGCAGCAGATTGTTTAACGACGGCTGGCGGTTTCAAATCGATAACAGCGGCACAGACGCGGCGCTGTCGGCTGTGGATTACGACGACACGAAGTGGGACGAGGTGACTCTGCCGCACGATTGGTTGATTAAACAGATCAAAGACAACAGCATCGCCGGTCTCTATAAAACAGATATCGGCTGGTACCGCAAAACATTCTATCTTCCAGGCGGCACACGGGGAAAGAATGTTGCTATGCGTTTTGACGGCGTGTATATGGATTCAACGGTGTTCGTCAATGGGGTGCAGATCGGCAATTGGCCCAATGGATACAATACCTTTGAGTTCGACATAACCCCACACCTGAATTACGGCAACGTGCCCAATGTTGTCGCGGTGAAAATCAACTACGAAGATCCGAATACACGGTGGTATTCCGGGGCAGGCATTTACCGCGACGTCTATCTGACCGTTACAGACCCGGTGAAGGTTAATTTTAACGGTACGTACATCTCGACGAACGGAAGCGCGGTCACGGTGGACACGGAGGTTCGTAACGCATCGGATAGCCCCAGAGACGTGCAGGTGGCGCAGACGGTGCTGGATGCGTCAGGCAGCCCTGTTGCGACGAATATGTCAGCAGCGTTCCAAGTGGCGGCAGGAACGATCGTCACAGACCAGCAGGTGCTGAACGTTTTGTCCCCGCATCTATGGAATTTGGACGATACATATTTATACACAATGAAGACGGAAGTCAAGGACGCAAACGGGACCCTGCTGGACACATACCTGTCCGCTTTCGGCTTTCGCACGATCAGGCTGGATCCGAACGAGGGTTTCTTCTTAAATGGTCAGTACATGAAGCTGAAGGGCGTGTGTATGCACCATGACTTGGGAGCGCTCGGCTCCACCATGAACTATCGGGCGCTTGAGCGCAATCTTCAGATTATGAAAGACATGGGCGTGAACGCAATACGCACATCGCACAATATGCCGGCGCCGCAGTTTGTGGATATATGCGACAGGCTTGGTATACTGCTTTTCAGCGAGGCGTTCGACGTATGGACATGGGCCAAAAAAAGTAAAGACTATGCCCGCTTCTTTGACGTGACGTCCACGGCAGATCTGAGCCTTATCCCGAACGCGAGCGCGCAAGCCAAGTGGTCCGAGGTCGATGTGCGCAATTGGGTGCGCCGTGACCGCAACCACCCCTCCATGATCATGTGGAGTATCGGCAACGAGATAGGCGATCAAACGGTCGCGGCCGGCCAACAGACGACGAGAAACCTCGTGTCGTGGGTTGAGAGCGAAGATCCGCGCGGCAACGCCTACCCGACCCTCGCAACTTGCTCTATGGACATTGTTCGCGATGAGACCGTGCGCGCCATGAACTTCGCGGAGCTTGATGTGATAGGTTATAACTATTCCGAGGCGGCGTATGACACCGACCACGCGGACCATCCTGATAAAGTTCTGTTTGGCAGTGAAACATCATCCGCCCGGCGCAGCCGCGGGGTTTACATTGCGGCCGACGGCCAGCGTTCAAATTACAGCATCGCCGGGACGAGCGGCGATTTGGAGAGCCGGTGGGCGGTAGACCGCGACCGCAAGTTTATTCTTGGGCAGTTTGTTTGGACGGGCATCGACTACATAGGAGAGTCGGCGACGAAAGTTTCGCATTTTGGTACTGTGGACACGGCCGGCCTTCCGACGGACGCATTTTATTTCTATCAGTCGGTCTGGTCTGACAAACCGATGGCTCACCTGCTTCCCTACTGGTCCGACAGCTTGGGAGACACGATAAAAGTGTGGGCATACTCAACGCAGGACAAAATGGAGCTCTTCAAAGACGGCATTTCGCTTGGGACAAGAACTGTGGAGCACGCTTCAAGCTCCGTGCTTCACGCCGAGTGGGAGGTCCCTTACTCGCCGGGCGTTGTCATGCTCAAAGCCTATGACGAGGACGGAAACGTCGTAGCTACGGATGAAATATCGTCGTTTGGACCACCCGCTTCCGTGGCGCTTTCGGCCGATCGCGCATCAATCACAGCGGATGGTAAAGATCTGGTATTTGTGACAGCGAGCATAACGGACGCTTCGGGCAACTTCGTCGCCGACAGCGAAGCGGAAGTGACGTTCAAGGTAACCGGGGCGGGCAGACTTGTGGGAACAGACAACGGAAACACGGTTGATTATGATTCATACCAGTCCCCGATACGCAAAGCCTTTTCGGGGAAAGTGGTCGCGATCGTACAGTCGGACGGGCGCCCCGGCCAGATTACGATAACGGCCGAAGGCGATGGGCTCAGCGCAGACCTCGTCACAGTTAATTCCGTGCGCGAGCAGGCGGTTACAGACGTCACGCTTTCAGGGATCGACGGGATCGACGCCATAACGTCATTGCGGGGAACACTCGCAATGGTAGCGGACATACAGCCATCAAATGCGGACTGCGAATCTGTATCTTACATCGTCACAGAACCTGACGGCACCCCGACAGACAAGGCTGTGATAAATAAGAACGGAGTATTGGAAGCGCTCAAGAACGGTCAAGTTAAAGTCACCGCAATCGCCGAGGACGGTTCGGGGATATCTGGCAGTGCGATTGTGATCATATCGGGGCAGAAAGCTTTCACGCCTGTCAATAAAATCACGGTTTCAGCGCCGTCAAACTTCATAGAAGTCCGCCACGGAACACTACAAATGAGCGCGGACGTGGCGCCCGCGGACGCTTCGCTCAGACGGATAGTTTGGTCCGTAGAGAGCGCCGAAGATCCATCTGCCGCGACAATCAACAGCAGCAGTGGACTGCTTCAGGCCGAGTATAACGGGCAGGTGACAGTGCGTGCGACGGCAGCCGACGGTAGCGGCATTTACGACGAATTTACCATCACAATTAGTTTGCAAAACATCTTGCCCACGCGCAGCCCTTACACTGTTACGCCGGCCGCTGACTACGCCAACAAGCAAGGCGACTCCATCGTCGTGGAAGCAGACGGGGCGCTGGGCGGCATCGCCGCGGGCAATAGCCTGACCTATGGTCTTTTTGCGTTTGGAAAGGCAGGTACGCAAGCGCTGAAGATAACGGCGGCCACTCCCGGAGAGGCAGGAACCGACGCGGTGCCGATAGAGTTGCACCTCGGCGACCCGAGCGGCGAACTGCTGGCCACGCTCTGGTTTGAAAAAACAGGTGATCATAATACGTTTGCGGAAAGGACGTTCGCTATCCCAATGCTTCAGGGGAACAGCAATGTGAGCTTTGTGTTCCCGAATGAGACAATAAGAATCGAGTCCTTTGTGTTCATGCTGCCTCCCGCGCGCGATCCGTATATGGAATCCATCCTGGCCACAGCATATGACAGCACCACAAGCAGCACCGTATGGCCGGAGGGCGACGGGCTGGGAGGCTTCATGCCGGGCGACAGTGTGACTTATGAACG
This sequence comes from Oscillospiraceae bacterium, assembly GCA_031255175.1. Lineage (GTDB taxonomy): Bacteria > Bacillota > Clostridia > Oscillospirales > UBA929 > JAIRTA01. The sequence continues at coordinate 30,518 of JAIRTA010000059.1, forward strand.
TCTTGATTTTGGAGAAGAGGGCGCGGTGCGGATTAAGATGTCGGTATGCAGCCCGGCCGCAATCACTCCGATTGAGATGTATCTCGAAGGACCGAACGGCCCGTTGTTTACTACTCTTATGCTCGCACAAACAGGAGGTTCCTGGAACGTGTATGCGGAGAGGACATTTGTGATCCCCTTGCTCAAAGACGTTCAAAATATAACGTTCCGATTGCCCAACGGAGGTTTCCAGATGAAGTCGTTTGTATTCGAGAAAGCGACATCCAAGCCTTCGTTCCGCGATCCATATGTCTCCACTGTGGCGAGCAGCTATCATGAAAAAATAGGCGGCAGCGTCACGGAAACATGGGATGGCGACGGAGTAGAAGGCTTCGGCACAGGCGACAGCGTGACATATCACTATTTCGGCTTCGGCAGCAACGGCGCAGAAGCGATCCGGATATTCGGCTCCAACACGGGGACACAACCCGTGCCCATAAGGCTTCATTTGGTCGGAGATGGCGGGCCGGTGCTCGGCACGTTCCTATTCCCGGCAACGGGGGATAAGGAAGCGTTTGTAGGGATGACGTTTGCGCTTCCAAAAATTGTGGGTGATCAAAGCATAAGCTTCGAATTTCCGGAAGGCGGCCCATTTGTACTGCGGGACTTCCTGTTCATGCAGTCCGGATACGCCGTCCGCGACCCGTACAGCGTGACGGCAGCCGCGTCTTTTGACGGGCAGGTTGGCGACAGCCACGAAGAACAAGGGGGTATGGGCGGCTTTTGGCTGGGATCGGGTCTGATATACAGTGGGTTTAAGTTCGGAATGAACGGCTCTCAAACGATCAGGTTCACGGGTTCCACTGCGGGCGAAAGTATGCCGGTGGAAATGCGTCTTGGCGGTCCTGACGGCGCAGTGCTCGCGACATTTCAGTTCACTTCGACGGGCGGCTGGGGCCTATGGGTCACCAGGGAGTTTGAGATTCCCAAACTATGGGGCGATCTCGATCTGTGTTTTATATTTCCTAATGGCGCTATGCAGATCAAAGATTTTCAGTTTATAGAAACGGTGCCGCAAGGTTCCGGCTTGACGGCCACGCCGCTCGCGCTTGACACGGCCGGCGGCACTAAATACGGCGTTTCATCCACGATCCACAACTACGACGATGAGATGGTACCGAACGTGATCTTTGCACTTTATAGCGGGGACGGGCGGCTTATGGATGTCAAATCGATAAACAGCGTGTCTGTCGCGAAAGGCGCGGACGTGTCGTTTGCGGCAGAATTTGACGTTCGCGACGATTTAGGCGGCGCGTTTGTTAAGATGTTTATCTGGGACAGCGAGTATGTGCCGTTGATGGCGGCACATACTGCCGGCACGTAACGGCAATTACTTCGTAATCGGAGGCGCCCACTTCGCGTTCTGCCATTTCCGGCGGGTGGCAAGGCCGCCGCGGAGATGACGTTCCGCTTTGTTGGTCTCCATCACGTCCCGCACGCGGAGGTAGAGCGTGCGGTTGTACTGTTGCAGGCGCTCGGACAAGTCCTTGTGCACACTGCTTTTGGAGATGCCGAATTTTTGGGCGGCGCTTCTCACCGTCGCCCTATTTTCTATGATGTATGCCGCCACGCGGCAGGCGCGCTCTTCGATATTCCCTTTCACAGGCCGAGACCTCCCCCTCCATATCGCCGCGGAAGGGCCGGTCGCCGCGCCGCTTCCGGCCCTCACAACATATGTATGCCAGGGGCCGGCCGACCATGTACATTTCCCGCCGGGACACGCAAAAAATCCGTCCGCGCCGTTCGCGCAAACGGCCGCACCGACAGACGGACCCACTATATATTGTGTTTTACACAAGATATAGTGGGTCCGTTCGGAATGTCCGATACGGCGTTACGCCGTACCGGCCGTATTTTCAGAATCTTCAGGTGTCGTCCCGTCCGCCAGCCGGCAGACGCAGCGGCAGATGGGCACACCCTGTGAGGAAAATTTTTCCTCATATTCGGTCATGACGTCTTCGCCCGGATAGTCGGGGTCGTCGTGCCAGTTGACGCTGTGCCGCAGCAGTTGGGCGCCGACGGCCTCGACCTCCGAAACCGAGAAGTCGAAGAGCGGGCGGTTGTCCGTCTTAAAGTGCAGTTCGCCCTCCGGCCGCAGGACAACGCGGTAAAGCCGGAGAAAATTCCGGTGCGTGAGACGCCGTTTGGCCCGCTTGTTGGAGGGCCACGGGTCGCAGAAATTGACAAAAAGCCTGTCGATCTCTCCGGGCGCGAAGAGATCGCAGATCGCGGCGGCGTCCCCGCTGATGAACCGGATGTTGTGAAGCCCGCGCGCCGCGGCCTTCTCCATTGTCATCAGCAGGGCCTCCGGCGTCCGTTCCAACCCGACAAACAGGATATCCGGCCGCCTGCCGGCCCATTCGCACAAAAAGCGCCCCTTGCCGCAGCCGAGTTCCACAAACAGCGCCTTCGCCGGCGGATAGAGCGACAGCCAGCGGCCCCGGTACTGGGCCGGGTCCTCCGCCAGCCGCCCCGACGACACCGTTGCCCAGCGCGACTTCAGGTTCTTCTTTTTCCGCATTCTCAAAGGAATACCCCTTTTCAGATAACAGATAACAGTCTCCGTCGACTGTTATCTGTTATCTGTTCACTGTTCAGTTGTTCACTGTCCGTCACGCTCTCGGGTGGGCGCGGTTGTAAACGTCCTTCAGGCGGTGCTTGATCAGGTGGGCGTACACCTGCGTGGAGGAAATATCGGCGTGCCCCAGCATCTCTTGGATCGAGTGCAGGTCGGCGCCGTTTTCCAGCAGATGCGTGGCGAAGGAATGCCGCAGCGTGTGCGGCGTGATCTGTTTGGTGATGTGCGCCTTCTCCTGGTACTGCTTGACGATCTTCCAAAAGCCTTGGCGGGACATACGCTCCCCGCCGACGTTGACAAAGAGCGCCTGTTCGGAGACCCGGTTGATCATCTTGCCGCGGGCCAGCAGCGTGTAGTCGGAGAGCGCGCGGATCGCCGCCGGATAGAGCGGGACGACGCGCTCACGCCGCCCGTTTACGCACTTGATGAACCCGGCGCTCAGGTTGACGTCGCTCACGTTGAGCGCGACCAGCTCGCTGACGCGGATGCCCGTCGCGTACAGGAGCTCCAGCATGGCCTTGTCGCGGTAGCCCTTCAGGTCGTTTGTGCGCGGCTGCAGGAGCAGCAGTTCGACCTCCTTGCCCGTCAGCACCTGCGGGAGCCGGCGGTTGGGCTGGGCAGGGGCGACGTTCTTGGCCGGGTTCTCTTTGACCAGCCCGCGCAGGGACAAAAAGCCGTAAAAACTCCCCAGCGACGCGGCGCTGCGCTTGACGGTGGACACCGACCGGCCGTGAGCCGTCAGCCACTCTATGTAGGCAAGCACCACGGGCCGCGTCACCTGTGGGAGCGGCAGATCCAGATTCTCCGCCGTGTATTTTTCAAATTGCACAACGTCCCGCACGTAGGAGGACAGTGTATTTTGCGCCACTTTGCGTTCGTCGCGAAGGTACGACTCGTATCTTTGTATCAGTTCTCTCATTCCGATTGTCCTTCTCTCGCCAGCGACCATCGACGCCGGTGTCTGACCGTCGATCGTCTTCATTTCTCTTCTGTTACTCCAAAACGCTTACTCCAAAACTCTATACTCCAAAAACAAGATCCGCAATTCCCATTCCGAGAAGGACCGCCGCGCGGGCGGCGGGGTTTTGCCCTCACAGGGGCAGAAAATATCCGGCGATGAACCGGAGCAGATGCGGTGTAAGAAACGTCTCGAAGAGCGCCGACAGGCACAGCACCACCGAGCACAGCGCAAACGGGAGGAAACAGGCGGCGCCGAAACGGCCGGGCGCCGGCGGCCGGCGGGACGGGCCCGTAGCGGCGGACAACAGCGCGGCCGAGGCGGCGATGCCCCGCAGGGAGACGAGAAACAGACACGGCAGCGTCAGCAGCGCCTGTGCGCCGAAAGCGCCCGCGGCCAGCCACAGCCCGCCGGGGCCGAAGGCCTGCACAAAGGCCGCCACGGCAAAGGAGAGGAAAAACCCCCGCACCGCCGCCACCAAGGGGATGAGCCCCACACCCAGCATGGTAAAACCCAGCAGAAAGACGGCGACGTGGTACTTAAACGCGTTGTACAACGCCCGCCCCAGCAGGATGCCCGTACCCGGCTCGTCCTGCGCGAGCAACGGTCCGCGCAGGAATTCTCGCATCGTCTCCGCCGCCGCCTCATCCGCCCGGAAGGCGACGAGACAGCCGGCCACGGCGCCGCACAAAAACAAGGCCGACAAAACGATCAGCGCGGGCCAGCTGCGGGCCTCGGGCCGCGCCCATTTCAGGAGCGTTTGCTTCATTTGTGGACACCCCTCTCCCTATTGTATATGAGAGAGGAGATACCGCTATGCCGCCCCCGAAGGACGCGCCGCCGCGTTCACTGGCTCAGTTCGTACGCGCGCTCGGTGCAGCGCAGCATTGCCCGGTGCAGCGCGTCGTCGAAGTCGGAGTCGTCCAACACGGCGAGCGCCGCCCGGGTGGTGCCGCCGGGCGACGCGACCTCGGAGACCAGCGTCTCCGGCGCGCGGCCCGTCAGCAGCATTTGGGCCGAACCTTCCATTGTTCGGGCAATCAGCGTCAGCGCCGTATCCGGGTCGATCCCCTGTGCCTCCGCGGCCCGGCGCATGACGCCGGCCATGCGGAAGAAAAACGCGGGGCTCGTGCTGGAGACGCCGATGACCTCGTTGAGTTTGTCCTCGTCGAGCACCGTCACAACACCCGCGGCGGAGAACAGATCTTGCGCCGTGTGCAGCAGTTCTTTGGGCAGGTCCTCGCTCCGGGCGATCACGGTGGCGCCGAACCCAAGGGACAGCGGCGTATTGGGCATCACGCGCACCACATGGGCCGACGGGTCCAGCCGCGCACGAAGATAGTGCGTAGAAAGACCCGCCGCAATGGAAAGGAAGTTTTTTTCAGCCGAGACCGGCGCCACCTCCGCGAGAACGGTCTCCATCACCTGGGGCTTGACAGCGAGGATGATGAGCAGGCTTTCCTCCGCCAGCGCCCGGTTGGACGCGGCCGCCCGTACGCCGCGCGCGGTGTGCGGAGCCAGCCGGGCCTCGTCCGGGTCGAACATCAGGATATTCTCCGGAGGAATCAGATTTTTGTCGAGAAGGATCCGCACAATGGCCGAAGCCATGTGCCCCGCGCCGATGAAACCCAACTTGCTGTTCTCCACAGGTCCACACTCCCGTCTCCGGAATCCGGCGGCCCGGACTCCCTGACATGTTTTTGACGCGCGCTTGACATAACCGACAGCAATAATACTATAAAGCATGGACGCCGAAATAGCAAGGAACAAAAAGCCCCCCGCCGCGTTTTTGGCGAGATGCACGAAATATTATGTCAATAATATTATGTAAACTGCGTAACAAGAACGGCGGCCGGCCCGTTGCAGCCCATAGGAAGAGCCGCGTTGGGGCCGGCCGCCGTCTGTTTCGCGCACTGCGCCGGCCCAAGCCGGAGCGGCTGTTTTCGGTTACGGCCGCGCTTCGGCCGGCGCCTCGCCGGCCATCCTGTCAACCGCTGTCAGGATCGCGCATTCGAGGCGCTTCTTCTGCATCTCGCAGCCGAGAGCATAGCGGCCGTCGAGAGCGCCGGTCATGTTGAGCGCGGCCGCCGCGCAGCCGCCGCTGCAAAAATACTTGGCCCAACAGTCGCGGCAAGACGGTTTGTTTGACACCGTGAGGGCGGCAAACCGGGCGGCCACGGCGGGGTCGAGTCGCCCCTCGCGGACAGAGCCCATCCGGTACGCCTCACGCCCGACAAACTGGTGGCAGGGGTAAAGATCGCCCTCCGGCGTGACGGCGGCGTACTCAAAGCCGGCGCCGCAGCCGCGCAGGCGCTTGTACACACAGGGGCCCTGTGTGAGATCGACCCGGAAGTGGAAGAACGAGACGCCGCTCTCCCCTCTGAGCGCCCCGGCCAGCCGATCGTAAGCCGCGAAGACGGCGGGCAGATGCTCCTCGCGGAGCGCCAGCGGGTGCCCCTCCGGCAGCACAACCGGCTCCATCGAGAGATGTTTGAACCCCAGCGAGGCGAGATACAGCGCGTCGTCGGCAAAGTCCGGGTTTCGGGCGGTAAAGGTGCCGCGCACGTAATAGTCCCTGTCTCTCCGCTCGACCAGCGCCCGGATCCCCGGCAGCACCTTTTCGTAGCTGCCCTCCCCCGCCGCCGTCCTGCGCAGCGCGTCGTGGACGCCGGGGCGCCCGTCGAGAGACAGCACGACATTGTCCATCTCCCGGTTTAAGAAGTCTATGGTCTCGTCGTCGAGCCCCAGCCCGTTCGTTGTCAGTGTAAAGCGAAAGTGCTTGCCGCCCCATTCGGCCTCGTGCGCGCGGGCGTACTCCACTGTGCGGCGCACCGTGTCGAGCGCCAGCAACGGTTCTCCGCCAAAGAAGTCTATCTCCAAATTCCGGCGCGCGCCCGAGAGGCGCACAAGCAGATCGACGGCCGTTCGCGCCGTGTCGAAATCCATCGTGACGCGCGCGCCGCCGTAGTCGCCGGCGTGCGCGAAACAGTAGCCGCAGCGCAGGTCGCAGTCGTGCGACACATGCAGGCACAGCGCCTTCAAACGCCCCGTGGGCGGCGTCAACTCGGCGGCCGGTGCAAACAGCAGCCCCTGTTTGTACAGCGTGTACAGCTCGCGCCAGGCCTCGTCCGCCTCCGCCGGGTCGGCCCCCGCGGCGCGCGCCACCGCCGGCGGGCAGTCCGGCGCCATCGGCAGCCGGATGTGCGGCAGCAGAGCCAGCGAGAGCTCGTCCGCCAAATGGACGGCCCCGCTCTCCACATCGAGCACCACATGATGTCCCCACCCGGAGAACGTATGAATCATCTTCCGTTCACCCCCGACGTTTTGATCCCGCGCGCAAACCGCGACAACACCCCCGCTTGGCGGCGGGGGTGTTTTTGAGACGTCCGGCTGCAAGTCGGGGTCTCAGTCTTTTTTCTTTTGCTCACAGCGTTGGTTGGCCACGGTGCAGGACGTCTTGCAGGCCGACTGGCAAGAGGTCTGGCATTCGCCGCAGCCGCCGCCGGAGGCGCTCTGCTTCAGCGTGGCCCCGCTGATGGTTCTGATGTGTTTCATGACGATATTCCTCCTGTGTAAACTGTGTAACACGTCTCGGTTTGAGAGCCGCCCCGCGCGGCGCAAGTGACCGCGGGCGCTGTGCCCGTCGAAACCATTATACCGAAAGATCGCGAGAAAGGCAAGAGGGCGGCCGCCGTCAGCGGCGGCGGCGCCTTTGTTTGGGCGCGGTCAGCAAACCGCCGAAACCGCCGCCGGCCAGCGCGGCCAGCAACAATGTGCCCGCGCCGGGACCGGGGTGCAAACGCCACAGCAGCACCGCGCCAAGCAGGTAGAACGCGGCAAAAAACAGCGCGCCCAACAGTAAGCCTGCGACCGGCGGTCTCACGCCGACCAGGCGGGCCCCGGAACCCCCAAACACCAGCGCGCCCAGACCTCCGGCTCCCACCGGCCCCGCCCCAAGCACAAAGGGCGGCAGCACCTCGGCGGAGATCAGCAGCGCCCCCGCGCAGATGAACGTCAACGACACGGCCATAGCAACGCCCAGACGAACAAACAGCCTTTTGGCCGTGCTGTCTTTGGACGCCGCGCCGTCACGCGGGACCTTCGCGCGCGCCGCCCGGCGCCCATGCGCCTTTTGGTTTGGCATCGCGCCCCCTCCTTCCGGTGAGCTTGTCGTCTCATCCTATGCGGAGGGAGAGCGGCATATGCGCAAAATGCGGGGCCCGTGGCGCGCAACTCACTCGGAGGGCTGCGCTCCCTTGGATGAGATGGCCCAGCGCATGACCTTGATCTTGACCTTGTCCGCGCCGGTCTCCATTGTGATGGAGTCGTCTTTGATGGAGACAACGCGCCCCACCATGCCGCCGATCGTGGTGATCTCGTCACCCACGACGAGCTCGTTGCGCAGCTTGGCCGCCGCTTTTTTCCGTTTGCTCTCGGGCCGGATGATCAGAAAATAGAAGACAACGGCGAGAAGCGGCAGCATGAGCATGGAGAGCAGATTGCCGGTTCCCGCGTCTCCCGACGCGGCGCCGTCCGCCGCCGCCCACAACGCTCCAGTGTGGATCCAAGACAAAAGCATGGTTTTCCTCCCTTAACCTATACCCCAAACCGCAACATTTGCCATATCTGCAAATGTTACCGCTCCGCGGGTACACAAAAATATTGCCGGAGCCCGATCGACCACCCGGCCGCAGGCCTCCGCCGCGCCCGGCGCGGGCCAATCTTTTATCTACTATATACCGTTGTCACGGAGAATGCAAGCCTTTTGTAAGAAATTCCGCCAGATTCGATATGGAAGAAGCTTACAAGGGTGTGCAGATATACCCTTTTTGATCTGCCCAACGAGGTGGTTGAAACTTCAAATAAAATATGCTATATTATAAGCATCACAGCGGAAACGGGGGTGAACGCGCCATCGATACGCTTTTTCAGCTCCTCATACCCATAGAGATGTTGATTGTCAATTTGCTGATCATCGACCACTGTTCCACGCGGCGGTATGGAAAGGCCGTGACGTACACCATCCTCGGCTGCGTCGCTATCCTCCTGTTCACCGGCGCATTTTGGCTGCTCAGTCAGTTTTTCGGGATCGGCGAGGGCAACGGTCTGTTCATTTTCTTTGGCTGCCTGCTGTTTTATCCCGTACTGCTGCTCTACGATCTCACGCCGCAAAAATTGGTGAGCATCGGCTGTTCCGCCTGGGTGTATACGTTTTTGATGTTCTCCCTGTCCGTACACATCTCGCGGCTCTTCCCGCGGGAAGATGTGGCGCGCAACGGATTTCTGATCCAGTCGGCGCTGTATCTGGTGACATATACCCCGTTTTACCGCTTCGTCAAACGCACTTTCCTGCACATTGTCAGAAATATTCCGCCAAAACACAGCGCTTCGCTGATGTGGACAAGCCTGTGCTGGTTTGTCGCCCTCTTTGCCCTCAACAACGCGATGCTCTACGAAGACTTCACCGCCGCGCGGGTGGCGGCCCTGCTCCTGCTGGCGGTGGGCATCTTCCTCAACTACGAAAACATCCATCAGATCGTCACAAACGCGGCGCAGATCCACTCGTTGGAGACATTGGTCTATTACGACGGCCTGACACAGCTTCGGAGCCGGGTGGTCCTGACCTCCGATTTGAACAGCCTTGTGACGCGGGAGATCCCGTTCCACCTGATCTATTTCGACCTGAACCACTTCAAAACCATCAACGACACCTATGGACACGCCGTGGGGGACGAGTACCTGTATTTCTTCGCGCAGGAGGTCAAAAAGCGGCTGGGCGAAAAGGGCGGATTTTACCGCGTGGGCGGGGACGAATTCGTCTGCCTGTTTACGGGTAAAAATCCGGACGAATTCCTAAAAAGCGTCTCCGGCCTGCCGTCCCGCCTGCCGCAGAGCAAAGTGCCGTTTTTGGGGGTCAGCTACGGCGTTTCACACTTCCCCCACGACGCACGCGACATCGACGGCCTGATGGATACCGCGGACAAGCATATGTACGCGATGAAACACCCGGCCATCACCCAAAGTGGCACAGCACTTGACAGTTCTTTCGCGGAGACAACAAATGCGCCGGAGTGAGAACATTTTGCGGTTTGCACAAAAGTCACACCGTTTCAGGTTTCAGGCGTTTGCTTCCTGTCGCTTCCTGCGAAACCCGAGTATATAGCAAATTATAATTAAGGTAGGCGCCTTATGATTTGGAGGGTTTGCCATGCTGAAAAAGGATAAGCTGTTTCCTAAAGAGGTAGAGTATAAGCGCAAATTTGGACTTCGCATATTCAACATAGGTGGCCGCATAAAAAAAGACAAACCCGATAAAACGGGTAATCAAACGGCGAAGAAATAACAGCACGCCACGCCATACCGACAAACTGGAATTTAACGTGATGATTCTTGTCATAAACAGTTGGACATACTCTAAACCGACTGCACAAAACTGGCAACCGCTTCTGCAAATTCCATTGGCCTCTCTTTTTGAGGCCAATGCTTGCA
>JAIRTA010000081.1 GCA_031255175.1 Oscillospiraceae bacterium
CGCACACAATAACCGGGCGGACACAATCGTGTCCGCCCGGTTATTGTGTGATTGACGACTGAGAGTTATTTCCTGTTTTGCGGGTGTGCGCCGCGGGCGGATGGCATCCGCCCGTGCGGTTGCGTTGTGTTTTCTGCTGGTTAATTGTATTGTTGTATCTCTTCTACCGGATATCCGGTGAGGTCTGCGATGGCGGCGTTGTCCATACCTTTGGCACGCATCCGCTGGACTATGTCCCGGCGGCCCCGTTCTTCACCCAAACGCATACCCTCTCTGCGGCCTTTCTTTTCGCCCAGGCTCATGCCCACCCGACGGCCCTTTTCTTCACCCAAGCGCATGCCCTCTTGGCGGCCTTCGGCACGGCCTTCGATGCGGCCGGCTTCGTGGGAGGTGTTTAGGTTAGATTCCATGTCGGTCTGCCACATGCGACGGCTGCGGTTGATTGCGCGTTCGCGTTCGTCTTGGCTGACGTGTATGAGCGTGTTCAGTGCCATCTTGATCTCCCCTTTCGCCTCGGCGATGCGGTCCACGATGTCGCGCCGGTCCGGTTTGTCGGCGTATTGCAGGACTCCCGCCCTTTATGGTTCAGGTGTCAAAAGCCCGCCCGCCGCTGAGTGGCGATTTTCTCGCCATATTTCACAAAAAGCCTCGCGAATACACCCAGTATTCGCTGCGTTTTTTGTTTCATCTGACAAAAAAATCGACTCGCTCATCGTCAGACGCACTTCTGACACCTGAACCATTGTTCCAGCGCTGTCATCTGCTCTATGGGCTTTTGCAGGATGTCTTCCAGTTTCGAGAGTTCCACGAAGACGGACGTGATGGCGTCGGAGAGTTGTTCGCCGTCGTCTGTGGGTGGGAGTATGCTTTTGAGCACGTTTTGCCCCTCGTTCAAGCGAGTCACCCTCTTCTGTGTCTTTAATTGTAGCATAAAAATGGCTGCACGACAATAGGGGCGGAGGGGGATGCGCCCCAGCCGCGGCCTTGGTGTATAGGCTATTACGGGCGGGTGGTATCCGCCTCTGCCTGTGTTACGATTTTGTTTCTCCCGGATCTCTCCTCAGCTCTGCCCCAGCAGGGTGCGGAGCGGTATGTCGGCGGCGAAGACGGGGCCTTCGTCTATCTCTACAAACGGGGTGGGGATACCGGCCGGGCGTTCGCTGTCGTAGACGCACCAGGGCACCGGTTCGGCGCCGTGACGGCCTGTTTCGGTGGATGTGACGTGGTCGGGCAGCAACAGCAGACGGTACGGCCCTCCGACGCCCGCGCGCAGCCGGGCCAGCGCCTCATCTATCATGGCGATCGCCCGCAGTTCGGCCTCCACGCTCCGCGCGTGGCTGCAATCGTCCGGGGCCTCCAGATGCAGCATCACAAACGGGACGCGCGCGGCGGCAGCCAGCGCCGCGTCTACCTTGGCCCGCCAGTCCGTCTCCAGCGTACCGGTGGCGCCGGGCACCACCGGCGCCTCGAGGCCGGCCAGCAGCGCCATGCCGCGCACCACCGGCACCGCGGAGATCACCGCGCCGTGCAGGCCGAATTTGTCCGCGAAGGGTTCGTAGTGCGGCCAAGCGCCCGGCCCCCAGGGCCAGAGCGCCATGCCCCGCTCCCGCAGGAGCGCCCGCGCGCGGCGCACCACCGGCGCCAGCGCGTCCGTGGGCCAGTGGCCGTCGATGCCGTCGCCCTGCACGTTGTGGGGCGGCGTCATCCCGGCGGGCGGCGGCAGGGGGCCTGTGATCATCTGGCGGAACCCCGGCTGCGGGTGGAACGTCCACCCGACGCGCGCCAACTCGCCGGCCAGCGCGGCGTCCGCCGCCAAAAGCCGCCCCGCCGCGAGGCCCTCCTCATCCGACAGGTCCGGGCAGGCCTCCGTCAACGTTCCGTCCTCCGCCATACGCACGAGGTTGGCGCGCATCGCAAACTGCCCCGCCGGCAGCGCGATGCCCATACCGGCGGCCTCCACGGGCCCGCGGCCCGTCAGCACCGAAGTGTCGTACCCGGTGATCAGCGGCATGGCGGTCTCCGTCCCGGCCGAGAACCCGCTTGGGATCGTGCGGACCCGAAAGAGCCCGCCCTGCCCGGCCAATTCCGCCATTTGCGGCCGCGGCCGGTACCGCAGGGGCGTCAGCCCCCCCAGTTCCGCCAGCGGCGTGTCCGCCATTCCGTCGGCCACCACCATAAAATATCGCGTCCGTCCGCTCATGCCGCTCCTCCCCTTTCCTCTCTCTGGGGTTTGATTTTGGTGTCAATTCCGGTCAAAACAGTCCGCTGATGACGCCGTCCGGGCCGACGTCAATGTCCTCGGCCGCCGGCCGCTTCGGCAGGCCCGGCATCGTCATGATCTCTCCGGTGTACACGACGACAAAGCCGGCGCCGGCCGACAGTTTGACGCCGGTGACCTTCACATGAAATCCCGTGGGCCGGCCCAGCCTCTTGGGGTCGTCAGACAGCGAATACTGCGTCTTCGCCACGCAGACGGGCAGGCGCCCGTACCCCTCGGCCTCCAGCCGGTCCAGCGCGCGGCGGGCCGACGTCTCGATCTCGATGCCGTCGCCGCCGTATACCTTCTGTACGAGCGTCTCGATCTTTTGCACCAATGAGTCCTCGTCGGGGTAGACAAAGCGAAACCCGGAGGCGCCCGCCTCCGTCGCCGCCAGCACCCGCTCCGCCAGCGCTTCGCCGCCGGCGCCGCCGCGCGCCCACACGTCGGCCGGCACCACCGAGAAGCCGCGGCCCTCGCAGGCCGCCTGGAGCCAGGCGATCTCCTCGTCCGTATCCGCCGGAAAGCGGTTGAGCGCCACCACGGCCGGCAGCCCGTAGCGGTCCGTCACGTTCTCCACATGGGCCAGCAGGTTGGGCAGCCCCCGCGCCAGCGCCGCCGCATCCGGCCTGTCGCAGGCCCCCCGCGCCGCGCCGCCGTGGTGCTTGAGCGCGCGCAGCGTCACCACCACCACACAGGCCGACGGGACCAGCCCGGCCTGCCGGCACTTGATGTCGATGAATTTTTCCGCGCCGAGGTCGGCGCCGAAACCCGCCTCCGTGACCACCACATCGCCCAGCCCCAGCGCCATGCGCGTGGCGATGACGCTGTTGCAACCGTGGGCGATGTTCGCAAACGGCCCGCCGTGCACAAGCACCGGCGTGTGCGCCAGCGTCTGCACCAGGTTGGGCTTTACCGCGTCGGCCAGCAGGACGGCCAGGGCCCCCTCTGCCTTCAAATCGCCGCAGGTGATCAGCCCGCCCTCGTAGGAGCGCCCCACGACCAGCCGGCGCAGGCGCGCCTTGAGGTCGGGCAGGTCGCCGGCAAGGCACAGCGTGGCCATGATCTCGCTGGCCGCCGTGATGTCAAATCCGTCCTCGCGGGGCACGCCGTTTGCCGGCCCGCGCAGGCCGACCGTCACATGGCGCAGCGCCCGGTCGTTGACGTCCTGACAGCGCCGCCAGGTGACGCGCCTCGGGTCCAGCCCCAGGGCGTTGCCCTGCTGGAGGTGGTTGTCGATGAGCGCGGCCAACAGGTTGTTGGCCGCCGTGACGGCGTGAAGATCGCCGGTGAAATGGAGGTTCAGCGCCTCCATAGGCACCACTTGGGCGTACCCGCCGCCGGCCGCCCCGCCCTTGACGCCGAACACCGGGCCGAGCGACGGCTCGCGAATCGCCAACACCGTGCGCTTGCCCAGCCGGGCGAACGCGTCGGCCAGCCCCACGCTGACGGTTGTCTTGCCCTCCCCCGCCGCGGTGGGCGAAACGGCCGTGACCAGGATCAGCTTGGCGCCCGGCCGCGGCGGGCGCGAGGTGAGCAGAGACAGGCTCAACTTGGCCTTGTCCCAACCCCAGGGCTCCCATTCGCCCGGGGCGAGCCCCAGCGACGCGGCAATGTCGGCGATCGGCCGCTTCTCGGCGGCCTGGGCAATCTCAATGTCCGTCTTATACCCCATAGTCCTGTCCCGCCTTTTCTAAACGTGGGCTGCGCCCACAGCAAAAATTCTTGTTTTTTGCCGCTTCGCGGCAGTTTCGTCATGGTTCACGGGCATACCTCGTCGGGAAAGCACTGCCGCCTGGCGGCCGTCAAGGTGTTGCGCAGCAGCATGACGCGCGTCATCGGACCCACGCCGCCCGGCACCGGCGTGATGTGGGAGGCCCTGGCCGCCGCCTCGTCGAAGCGCACGTCGCCGACGAGCCGTCCGTCCGGCCCCCGGTTCATCGCCACGTCGATGACAACGGCCCCCTCTTTGACCATATCGCCGGTGATGAGCCCGGCCTTGCCGACGGCGGCCACCAGGATGTCGGCCCTCCGCGTGACATCGGCCAGGTTTTCGGTGCGGGAGTGGCAGAGCGTCACCGTCCCGTGGCGGTGCAGCAAAAGCATGGCCTGGGGCTTGCCGACAATGTTCGAACGCCCGACCACCACGCAGGACCGCCCCCGCACCTCGATGCCGTAGGCGTCGAGCAGCGCCATGACGCCCGCCGGCGTACAGGGCACAAGATCGAAGTCGCCGATCATGATGCGCCCCACGTTGTAGGGGTGGAAGGCGTCCACATCCTTGGCCGGGTCGATGGCCGGCAGCACCGCCTTCTCGTCCAGATGCGCCGGCAGCGGAAGCTGTACCAGGATGCCGTGGATGTCCGCGCGCCGGTTTAGGGTGTGAATGAGCGTCAGCAGCTCCTCCTGCGCGCAGTCGTCCGGCAGCGCGTATTCCTCCGAAAGAAGGCCGCAGTGGGCGCAGTCCTTTTTTTTGTTGTTCACATAGACACGGGACGCGGGGTCGTCCCCCACAATGATGACCGCGAGCCCCGGCGTGACCCCCCGCGCGACCAACGCGCGCGTCTCCCGCGCGATCTCCGCCTTGTGCCGGGCGGCCACGGCCCTTCCGTCGATCAGCGTCACAATGTCTCCTCCTCCGGCGCCGGCCTCGGCACCGCTTCGGTTTCTTCAGATTTTTCGGTCTCTTCGCCGGCGTCCGGCCTATCCGTATCCGGCCCATCCGGCGCCTCGGCGGCGTTCTCCGCGGCCGCCTCAGTCTCCGCCCCTTCGTCCTCCGGGCCGGCCGCGCCGAACGCGGCTTCTTCAGCTTCTTCGGCCTCCGGCGTCACGCCGGCGGGCGCCGGCGCGCCCAGGGGCGCCAGCGTGGCCGGGTCGTGCGTGCGGAAACGCCAATTGTAGATGAGCAGCGCCACAGCCGCCGCGCAGGAAACAAACCCCAGAACCTGCGAGATGCGCAGGGAGGTTTCGAAGAAATACAGGCTGTCTGTCCGCAGGCCCTCGATCAGACCGCGGCCCAGGCCGTACCAGGCCACATACATGAGGAAGATCTGCCCGGCGAACTTCCGCTTCGCGAACGCCTTATGTAACAGCACGAAGCCCAGCAGCGTCCACAGGGATTCGTACAGAAACGTCGGGTGCACCGCGACCCGGTTGTTGATGATCTCATCGCCGACACGATTTACAAATATTTCCATTCTCCACGGCAGATCCGTCCGCGTGCCATGCGCCTCGCGGTTGACAAAGTTGCCCCAGCGCCCGATGCACTGGCCGATGAGAAGTCCGATGGACGCCAGGTCCATCAGCGCGGAAAACCGCAGCTTTCTCACGCGGCAGAAGATATACGCCGTCAGCGCCGCGCCGATGACCGCGCCGTAGATGGCGATGCCGCCCTTCCAGATCTCGTAGACCTTCTGCGGGTATGGATTCGTGACCGGGTCGTAGGTGAACTCCCGCAGGTTGAATACGACGTAGTAGAGGCGCGAAAAGACAATGGCCACCGGCACGGCAAACAGCAGCGCGTCGATGAAGTCGTCCTGTTTGATCCCCACGCGGGGGGCGCGGCGCACCGTGTAGTAAGCCGCCAGCAGAAAACTCACCGCGATGATGATGCCGTACCAGTAGATGTTGCGGCCGAACACCGTGAACGCGACGGGGCTCGGGTTGAACTGAAGCCCCAGCCCGGGGAAACCGATGGGGTTGTCTGTCATAGCGTTCTCCTCCTCGTCAAAACATCGTCAAATCCTTGCCAAACCTTTGTCAAATCCCCGGCGGCGGCGCGCCGGGCTTTTGCGCCGCGCCCGGGGCCTCACCCGCCGCGGTCCGCCTTCGGCGAGACGACGGACAGGGCGGCGCGCGCCGGGGCAAACGCCTCGTTCAAAAACGCGTACGCCGCCTCCGGCGTCAGCGCGTCAAACAGAGACAGCGCGTCGAAATACCGCGCATGCGCGAAATGGGCGTCCGCCTGCAAGCGGCACAGCGCCTCCGGCACGTCCATCAGACGCAGCCGGGCGCCCAGCGCCGCGCGCTTGAGCCGTTCGAAGCGCGCCGCGTCGATTCCGTCCCGCCCGAGCCGCGCCACCTCGTCGAAGAGCGCCTCGCGCACGGCGTCCGGCTCCGGGCTCTCCCCCACGGCGACCAAACACGCGGCTCCGGGCGCGCGGAAGAGGCCGTACCCATAGTCGCGGTTGATGAGTCTCTTTTCGTAGAGCGCCTTGTACAGCGGCGACGCCGGCCCGGTGAGCGCCTCCATCGCCAGTTCCCCCAGCAGTTCGAAGCGCAGCGTCTCCGTGCCGGGCGCCGGCGGCGCGCACAGCGCGCCCAGGGCAAAGATCGGCCGGGCCACCTCCATAGCGCGGGAGGCTGTCTTACGCGAGGCCTCCCGGTTCGGCGCCCCGTAGTCACGGGTCACGGCGGGGCCCCGCGCCGCCGGCCACACCGCGCCGGCGACGTCCTCCACCCGCGCCGGGTCCACATCCCCGGCCACGCAGAGGCACATGCGCGCGGAACAATAGAAAGCCGCGTGACAGTCGCGGAGCGTGTCGGCGCCGATCTCGGCGATAGACGCCACCGTCCCGGCGATCGGCAGGCGGATCGGGTGCGCGCCGTAGAGGGCCGCCAGCAGGCCCTCGTATACCCGGCTGCGCGGATTGTCCTCCATCATGCGGATCTCCTGCCCGATGATGCCCTGCTCCTTGTCCACGCTCTCTTTCGTGAAATAGGGTGTGGACACAAAACGCAGCAGCGTGCGCAAATTTTCTTCGAAGCGGTCGGTGCAGGCAAAGTGATAGGCCGTCATGGCGTGACTCGTGAAGGCGTTGGGCGACGCGCCGGCCCGCGCGAACGCCTGCAGGGCGTCCTCGCCGTCCGGCATGTCGAACATCTTGTGTTCCAAAAAATGCGCCACCCCCGCCGGGGTGTCCCGCCACGCCCCATCCACGGCGAAGCGCGTATCCACCGACCCGTACTGCACGGCCAGCATTGCGTAAGTTTTGCGGTACCCGGGCTTGGGGACAATGAAGATCGGCAGTCCGCCGGGGCCCTCGCCGCAGATCAGCGTCTCCCGCACGCCCGGAAAGTCGAGCTTATTCATGTGTCTCCTCCCCCCGCAGAAAATACACCGTATCCCAGGCGCCGCCCGCCGCCACGGCCGCGACCTCCGCCCGGCTGACGCCGCGCAGACGCTCGGCCAGCGCGTCCGGGCCCTCCGTGCGCCCGGCGGCCGCCTGCCCCAAAAAGTGGTCCTCCAGCCGGTCCGGCCGGTCCGCGGCGGCGCGCAGCCGATGGATCAGCGAGAGACGGGCCGCCTCCAACTCCTCGTCGGAGATCGTCCCCTCCGCCACGGCCGTCCACTGGCGCAGGATCTCCGCCTCCGCGGCCGCGCGGTTTTTCGCCTCAATGCCCGATGAGACCACAAGGATCCCCTTGTGACCCTCCAGCCAGGCCGAGGCGTAGTAGGCCAGCGACAGCCTCTCCCGCACGCTGAGGAAGAGTTTGGATGTGGTTGTCCCTCCGTACACCGCCGCGGCCAGCAGCGCCGCCGGGTATTGCGCGTCCCCCGCGGCCACGCCGAGGCGCATCCCCAAAATCAGCGTGCCCTGCGCGATGTCCATGTTCTCTTCGTGTTCCCTGCGCGCCGCGGCGGTGCGCACGACGCGCGTGTCCGCCCTGTCGAAAGACGCGGCCCGCGGCAGCGCGTCCAGCGCGCCGCGCCAGATGTCGGCCGCCTCGTCCGGCGGGCGCGGCCCGGCGTAAAAGAGCGCGACCCGGGACCGGGCCAGCACCGCCCGGTAGTGCGCCCACAGCGCCTCCGGCTCGAGCGCCTCCACCGCGTGCGCCTCACCCAGTTCATGCGCGCCGTACGCCTCCCCGGCGCACATGAGCGCCAGCATCCGGCGGACGGCATAGGTCGGCTTGTGGTTCCGCTCGGCCCGGATCCGGTCGGCCAGCACCGCCCGCTCCCCCGTCACATACGCGGGTAAAAATTCGCCGCCCCCGGCCGGGTCCAGCAAAATCTCCCCCATCAGCGCCGCCATGTCGCGCAGCTGGTCGGGCCTGGCGGGCAGGTACGCGCCGTCTACAAAGTCGGCCGTCAGCCCGACGCACTGCACCTCCCCCTTCTTGCGCACGGCCGGCTCCAGCCGGGCGCCGTACAGCGCCTCCAGCCGGGCGGCCAGGCGCGTCATGTCGGGGTATGTCCGGCTCCCCCGGCACAGCACCTGGGGCAGCAGCGCCGACAGCCCGGCCTCTTCGCGCGAGAGCGGCCGCAGCAGCGACAGCGACAACACGTCTGTTTTGAATTGTTCTGTTTGCAGCGCCGTGAGCGTCACTCCGGGCCGCACGGTCAGGCGGACAGCCTCGGCCATTCCGTCATCTCCCCCGCGCCGAACGCATATGCCTTTCGGCCCTCATATTTCATGAGCATTATACTACACTTGGCCGGGAAAGGAAATACTTTTTCCCGGCGGATCCTCTTCCGGGTTCTCCGCGCGAACCTCCGTATCCGCCTCCCCGCCGAGGCTCCATCGTTTTCCCGCCGCCCAAACCGCGCCCTCGTGCCAGCCGGCGGGCCGGCGGGGTCGGACGGCGACGGGCGCGCCGCCGCGCCAGCGCACCCCCAGAAGATGCTCCACGGCCACGCGGTAATACCAGGCGGCGGCGCCCGTGTAGGCGTTCCAGCCGCCCCGCCCGGCGTGCGCCTCGTTGTCGTACACGTCGGCGGCCAGCACATGCGGCTCCACGCGGTATACGGCCGGGTCGCGCGTCTCCGGCAGCAGGAGCCGCAGGATCTCCCACCCGCGCTCCGTCTGCCCGTCCAGCAAAAATCCCATAGCCAGCCACACGGCGGCGTGGGTGTACTGCCCGCCGTTTTCCCGCACGCCGGGCACATAGCCCTTGATATACCCCGGGTCGGCCCCGCCGGGCCCGAAGGGCGGCGTCAGCAGACGCACGACGCCCTTCTCCCGGTCGACCAGCTGTGTCCACGCGCTCTGCAGCGCCGCGCGCCGCCGCCGGAGCGCCTCCGCGTCCGCGGGCCCGGCGGCCAGCATTGCGAAGCTCTGGGCCACCGAATCGATCCGGCAGGCACCGTCCCCGGCGGCGCCCAGCGTGGCGCCGTCGTCGTAATAGCCGCGCCGGTACCAGGCCCCGTCCCAGGCCGCCTCCGCCGCCGCGGCCAGCACCGTGGACGCGCGCCGCAGACGCGCGCCCGACCCGGCGTCGTCCCCGCGCTCACACAGCGCCGGGAACCTGGCAAACGTGTGGGAGGCAAACCATGTCAGCCACACGCTCTCACCCCGCCCCGCCGCGCCCACGCGGTTGAACCCGTCGTTCCAGTCCCCGCCGCCCATCAGCAGCAGGCCGTGCGCGCCCGTGCCCCGCGCAAGCACCCGGTCGGCCGCCCGCAGGCAGTGCGCGTATACGGATTCCCGGAGAGAGGAGACCGCGGGCGTCTCGTAGCGTTCGTGCTCCCCCTCCGCGAGCGGCGGCGACGAGAGATAGGGCACCGGCTGGGCCAGCAGCGCGCCGTCCCCCGTCTTCTCCACATATTCGCACACCGCGTAGGGCAGCCACAGGAGATCGTCGCTGCACCTGGTCCGCACGCCCTTCTCGCCCAGGCCGGGCTGCCGCGCGGCCGGATGCCACCAGTGCTGCACGTCGCCCTCCTCAAACTGATGGGCGCAGGCGCGCAGGATCTGCCGCCTCGCCGCGGCCGGGTCCCCGTAGACGAGCGCGCACGCGTCTTGAAGCTGGTCGCGAAACCCGAAGGCGCCGCCGCACTGGTACAGCGAGGTGCGGGCGTGCAGCCGCACGGCCTGCACCTGGTAGAGTGCCCAGCCGTTCAAATAGTGGTTCAGCGCCGCGTCCGGCGTCTCCGCCCGCACCGGGCACACCCGCGCGCGCCACCAGGCCGCCGTCTCCTCGCGCGCCCGCGCGGCCCCGGCCTCGTCGGCGAGCGCCCGGAGCAGTCGCAGCCCGGGCTCGTTGCCTGCGCAGCCGCACACCAACACGAGCACTTGGGCGCCGGACGGCCAGGGGATCTCGCAGGAGAAGGCGCCCGCCCGGCAGTCCACCGCCTCCAGCGGCGACGACGCCAGGACGGCGTAGGTCTGCGGGTTGTAAGCCGCGCGATAGTACGACCGGGCCGTGACCATGCCGTCCGCCCACTCCGGCAAAATCTGGTCTTGCGCCGCGTCGTCCGGCCCCATTCTGAGCGCGCTCTCGTAGCGCAGCCCGGCGCCGGCCGCCCCCTCCACGCGCACCGTGAGCACGCGGGCCATCCGATGCGGCGGCACAAACATCTCCGTGGTCACCCGCGCTGTACCGACCGTCTTCTCCCAACGGGCATAGCCGAAGCCGTAGGTGACCGTCACCGGGCACCCGTCGCCGTCCGCGAACAGCGACACCGCCTTCTCCCCCAGCCGGACGGCGATCCGTTCGCCGCCGCGCACGGCCAGCGGGTCGTTCACCCACGGCGTCAGCTGGTTCTCCCGGGCGTTGCGCCGCCAGAGATAGCCTGTCCCGGCGTCGGTCACCAGGGCGCCGAAGGAGGGGTTGGCCAACACGTGGCTCCACGCGCAGGGCGGGAGCCCCCGCACCGTGTCGAACTGGAAGGCGCCGTCCGGCAGCCGGCGGCGCGTGGGCGCGGCTGTCTTCGTCGGGGCGGCGGCCTCCGGCGGGGCCGGGGACGGCGGGACGGCGGCGGGTTCCCCGCAGATCCGGCGCGCCGCCGCGCGCAGCAGCCGCGTCTCCTCCGGCGCGCAGACGCCCCGGTCGATCAGATGCACGCCGCCCCGCGCCCCCAGCGCGCCCTCCGCGCCGATGTGCTTCAGCGTCTCCATCACCAGACCGCGCGTCGGGCCGCGGTAGTCGGCGCCGTCCCCCGTCAGTATGGCGAGGTCGCAGGCGGCCCCGCACAGAGAGAGCATCCTGTGCTGGCGGATGAGCCGCCCCAGCCGTTCGGCGGGCATGGCCTCCGGGTCCGGGCACAGGATCAGCGGCAGGTCCCCCGAGAGGCCGAACTTCCACAGCGCGCTCCGGTCCAGACGGTTTTGCCGGGCGGCGTCCGGGTCCGCGCCCGGCCCGAACAACAGCCCGCTCAGCATGTCAAAGGCCTCCAGCGCCTCGGCGCCCGTCAGCCCGAGCCGTCGCAGCATGTCCGGCAGGCCCCCGGGCTTTTCCGCCGGGGCGGACAGCCCCGCCAGGCGGGACGCGGCGGCGGCCGCGTCCCGCTCCGTATCCGCCACGGTGAGCGCAAAGCGCACGACGGCCGTCTCCCCGGGCCCCAGCGACAGCGGCACGCGGGCCAGGACGCAGGGGTCCAGCACCGCGCCCCGGCTGTGCCCCGACGGGCGGCGCACCGCCGCGGCCAGCGCGGCCGCCCCGCCGCGCCCCAGCGCCCGCTCGCGCGATGTGTCATACGCCACGGCGGGGTGGTCGCAGGCGAACGCCAGCCACGCCTCGCGGCCGGCGACGCGCGGCCGGCGACGCACCGTGACCGTCCGCGCGTCGATATATGTCTCCAAAAACAATTTGGAAAACGCCGGGTGGGCCTCGTAGTCCGCCCGCTCGGCCAGCACGGGCTCCCAGTAACACGCCAGCGTGCACGTCTTTTCTTCCCGCGCGGTGTTTTTTATGGCGGCGGCGCGCCACTCCCCCACCTCATTGCCGGGCACGCGCGCCTCCCAGCGCACATCCCATCCGTCCGCCCGCACCCACCACCGCGCGCGGGTCGCGTCGAAGACATAGCCGCTCTCCGGCGCCTCGCCGGGGCCGGCCGGCAGGCCGAGGGCGCACCGGCCGTCGTCCAGCCGGAGGACCAAACCGGACGCGCCGGCGTCCCGGCCCCGCGGGTCGAAACGCGTGAGCTGCCGCCCGGCCCCGCGGGACGAGGTGGCCCCGCTCTCCGTGCAGAGCAGGGTGTAAGAGTCGTTGGCGAGCACGTGGCAGACGGCCGTCTCTCCGATGGGGCCGGCGCGGCGCCACCCGTCCGGCGCGGCGCGGACCGGCTTTTCGGGCACCTCCCGCCCGAAGGGGCGCACCGACACGGCGCCGACGGGCACTTTCTCCTGGAGCAGCTCGGCGAAAGCGCCCATCTCCGGGTCCCGCATGAAGCGCCGCTGCATCACCCCGTCGCGCAGCGCGTTGTCCACGGCCAGCAGGCTCATCCCCAGGTGGTGCGACATGAAGCAGCGCACCACCTCAAAAGCCCCCCGCCCCGTCCGGCGGGCCGGTGTAAAATCGGCCGCCTCAAACAGCCCGTAGCGCCCCTCCATCCCCAGCGCGCGCAGGGCGCGCAGGTTTCGCACCGCCGCCTGCGGCTGGATGAGCAGCGCCAAATAAGACGCGTACGACGACACCACATATTCCCGGCCCAGCCCCCGCTTGAACGCCAGACGCGGCACACCGTGGGCCTTGTAGCGATATTGCAGCGCGCTGTCGAAGGCATAGAAACAGCTCTCCGAGATGCCCCACGGCACGCCCCGGCCGCGGCCCCGCTTGCGGTGACAGTAGACGCAAAAGCGGGCGCTTTCAAACAGCAGCGAATTTTCGAAGCAGGGCATCAGCAAGTGCGGCATCAGATATTCGAACATCGTGCCCGTCCAGGAGGCCATGCCGCGGTAACGGTCGTCCATGACCAGCGCCCGCCCCAACCGCCGCCAGTGCCGGCGCTCCACCTCCCCCCGCGCGACGGCGAGGTAGCTTGTCTGCCGCGCCTCCGAGGCCAGCAGGTCGTAGTGGCTCTCGGAGAGCCGCCCCGTCTCCGCGTCCGCCCCGATGGCAAACAGGCGCCGCCGCGCGTCGTAGAGCGGCTGAAAACGCATGGCCCGGGCGAGCTTGTCCGCCCGCGCGGCCAGATCCCCCGCCGCCGCGTCGCGCAGCTCGTCCAGGCCCTCCCGCAGGGCGATCAGGCAGCAGGCGAGGTTCCCCGAGTCCACGGTGGAGACGTACCGGGGGCGCAGGACCGCCAGCGTGCGGGTGTCGATCCAGTTGTAGAGATGCCCGTGCCATTTCGGCAGATCTTCCAGCGTCGTCAGCATCCGGTCGATCAGCCGCAGCGCGCGGTCGGCGCCCACGAAGCCGAGGTCGAGGGCGGCCAATACGCAGAGCAGACCCAGCCCGACGTTGGTGGGCGACGTGCGGTGCGCAAGCCCGGCGGCCGGCTGCTCCTGCCAGTTGTCCGGCGGCAGATGGTGGTCCTCCGGCGTGAGAAAATCCTCAAAATATTGCCAGATGAGCGCCGCCTGCCGCATCAGAAACGCCCGGTCCGCCCCCGGCAGACGGCGGGGACAGCGGCGGGGCCGCCCCATGAGGGCGACCACCGCCGGTGAGAGCGTCCAGAGGAGGCCCGCCGCCCAGCCGGCGGCCGAGAACGTCGCGCACATCGCCCCCCAGGCGACGGTGAAACCCATCTTTCGCCCCTCGCGCAGAAAACCGCCCGCCGCGGCCCGTTCCGATTCGGCGGCCGTCCTCCAGCGCAGCAGGCGGCGGCGGCTGACGCACACCCGGTACAGCGCCGTCACCGCCGCTCTCAGGCAGACGGAGGCCGTGTGGGGCAGCAGCAGCAGCGTGAGACCGCATTGCAGCGCGGCGGCGGCCACGCCCGTGATGATGTCGGAATGATACCGGACCCGCCCGCCGCCGCGCACGACGCGCTCGGCGACCGAGAGCAGCAAATGGGAGGCCGCGCACAGCACGGCCAGCCCCCCGACGGTCCACAGCGGGCGGGCGGGCGCGGCCAGCCCCAGCGTCAGCGCGAGAAGCAGACACGCGGGGGAGAGACTGCGGCGCAGATTATCCAATATTTTCCATTTCGAGAGCATGTCCAGCGGGTTGCGGCTCCGCCCGCCCGCGCCGTCCCTCACGCGGCGGCCGAGCCATCCGACGATCTGCCAGTCTCCGCGCGTCCAGCGATGCAGGCGGTCGAACCACGCCCCCGCCCGCGTGGGGCAGCCGTCCGTCAGCTCCACGTCCCCAAGCATCCCCGCGCGCAGATAGCAGCCCTCCAACAAGTCGTGGGAGAGGATCAAATTTTCGGGAAAACGCCCGTCCAGGCAGGTGAGATAGGCGTCTGTGTCGAAGATCCCCTTGCCCATGAAAAGACCGCGGCCGAAGAGATCTTGATATACGTCGGACGAGACGCCGCCGTAGGGGTCGATCCCCCCCTGCCCGACAAAGATCCGCGCGAAGAGCGTCCGCCCCGCCGTCTCGAGATCCACGGCGAGCCGCGGCTGGAGGACCGCGTGGCCCTCGGTCACCACCCGGCGCGCCGGGTCGATCTGCGGCGCCGCCAGCGGGTGCAGCATGGCCCCGACCATCTCGCGCGCCGCGCCGGCGGTCAGTCGGGTGTCGGCGTCCAGCGTGATGACGTAGCGGATCTTCCGCAGCGGCCTCACGTCGCCCGTCGCCGCGCGCAGGCCCGTCGGGCGGCCGCGCAGCAGGCGCATCAGTTCCAGCAGCGCGCCGCGCTTTCGCTCCCAGCCCATGTACACCCCGTCGCGGACATGAAACTGGCGGTCGCGCAGGAAGAGATAGAAGCCGCCGCCGTACCTCCTGTTGAGCGCGAAAATCGCCTCCTGCGCCGCCCGGAGGACCGTTTCGTCCCCCGGCCGCCGCTTCTCCGGCGCGTCCGGCAGATCGGCCAGCAATCCAAACAGGAGCCGTTCGCCCGCGTCCCGGTTCGCGAGTTTATAGCTTTCCAATATTTTACATAATTGCCGCGCCCGGCCGCTGTCGGTCAGCAGCACCGAGACCACGCACAGCGCGCTCCCGTGCGCCGGAAGGCCGCGGGGCAGCTCCAGCCTGGGGACGCGGCGGGGCGGGGTTACGCGCAGCGCCACAAAATCCGTCACCGACTTCACGAGATCCGAGACAGGGAGCAGCAGCAGCGCCGCGGGCCACAACGCGCCGGACAGCACGCCCACCAGCGCCGTCAGCGCCGCCGTGAGGACAAAAAACGCGCCGAAATACAGCGCCCCGGCCGGCCGGCGGCGCCTGCGCCCCAGCGGCCGCTCCAAGATGTAGTACCCCACATGGCGGCGCCGGCTGTCCGGCGCGCGGCGCGCCAATTTCAGCACGGCCTCGGCGGCCTGCCTCTCGGAAAGGCGCGCGCGGCGCGCCAGGCAGGCGAGCGCCCGGCGGTATTCGGCGCGCGACGCCTCGTCCATGACCCCGTATATTTCCGCCGGGTCTTGGCGCAGCAGCTTTTCGACGGTGCTGGCCTTTTGCAGACATTCGCTCAGGTCATCGTCGGTCAGCGTCCGCAGCGAGGTGACCGCCTGCCCGACCCATACGCGCAGGCGCGCGTCCGCGGCCGCGGCGCGCGTCGGGTCGGCGTTGGGCGCGCGCAGCATCTCGCCGCACAACTCGGCCACGGACTCGATCAGCGCCGCCTTGAGCAGCGGAACAAAGAGCCACAGTTCCTTTTCCGAGAGCGGCCGCACCGCCTGCGCACCCGCGAGATAGCGCCCGACCCGCGCGCCGGTGACGGCGTTTTGCCCCGCGCGCGCCAGGCCGGCCGCGAGCGTGTACGCCGCCGGCAGCCCGGTCCGCCGGTCCGCCGGAAACCGCCCGGCGCTCCGCAGCGCCGGTATGGCCTCCCGCGCGGCGCGCTCCATGAGATAGCGGTTGTCCAACAGCCACTCAACCGCCTTCGGCACATGCGGCTGCCCGGCCGACCGGGCCGACAGTCTCAGCGCCGCCGACCGGATGGTCCGAAGCTGCCGGCCGAGCCGCCCGGCCAGCCGCGCGCCGCGCGCCGAGCCTTTGAGCGGCAGCGTGCGCGCCGCGTTTTCGGCGTACCGCCCCAACCGCGCCTCCTCCACTTTGATTCCCAGATCCGCAGCCGACATGCGACGCCCACCTCCGACGCTTTCCGCGCGCCGGCGCCGCGCCGGCCGCTCTGCCTGTACCCGTGGGCGCGGCATCCGCCGAAAACCCGACCCGGCCTTCGAGACGCTTCCGACACCCGAACCATAGCATGGCCCGCCGGGGAATCGGCTATACCGGCCGCCGTCTCTTGACAAGACAAAATCGAAGCGCGCATAATGGGGACAGACACAACCGAAGAGGGGGTACACCATGACTTTGTCTGCAAAAGCCGGCCACGTCGCGCGCGCGCTGGAGGCGCGCTACCCGGACGCCCTTTGCGCGCTCGCGTATGAGAAGGACTACGAACTGCTGTTTTCCGTGCGGCTGGCCGCTCAGTGCACGGACGCGCGGGTCAACATCGTCACGCAGACGCTGTTTCGCGACTACCCGACGCTCCGGTCTTTCGCCGAGGCGGATCTGCCCGCGCTGGAGGAGGCCGTGCGGCCCTGCGGATTTTTCCGTCTCAAGGCCCGGGACATCCGCGCGGCGGCCCGTATGCTGCTGTCGGAGTTCGGCGGGCGCGTGCCGGACACCATGAACGACCTGCTGCGCCTGCCCGGCGTGGGGCGCAAGACCGCCAACCTCATCCTGGGCGACGTATACGGCAAGGGCGGCATCGTGGTGGACACGCATTGCCTGCGCATCGCCAACCTATTGGGGCTCTGCCGCGAGAAGGAGCCACACAAAGTGGAACGGGCGCTCGACCCGCTGATCCCGAAAGAATCGCAGTCGGCCTTCTGCCACCGGCTGGTGTGGCACGGGCGGGACACCTGCGTCGCGCGGCGGCCCCGCTGCGGCGACTGCGTGCTGCGCGCCTACTGTGACTTTTTCCACCGTGGCGCGTGACGGAGCGGCGCGTGACGGGGCGGCGCGGCCTTCTCCAAAAATCCTTAAAAATTCCGGATATTTTCCACCCGGGACTCTTGACAGGGAGACGGGATTGGGGTACTATATATGTACGTCTGATTTACGGGCGGCGCAATATATAGTATGTAGAAACACCCCATGACAGGAGTGACCTCCATGAAAACGCAGACCATCACCATCCGTGAGATCCGCAAACGCGACGGCCGCATGACCTCTTTCGACTTGGACAAAATCTCCTCCGCCATCTCGCGCGCCTTTGTGGCCACCCACCGCAACGCCCGTTTGGAGGAAGCCGAGCGGCTGGCCTGCGAAGTGGCCGCCCTGCTGAATGAAGAGGGCCCGCAGGCCCCCGACGTCGAGCATATCCAAGACACGGTGGAGCGGGTGCTCATCGAAAACGGCTATGTCCAAACCGCCAAAGCCTACATCCTCTACCGCGCCGAGCGCTCACGCGTGCGCGAGATGAACACCCGGCTGATGAAGATCTATGAGGACATCACCTTCCGGGACGCCTCCGACTCCGACATCAAGCGGGAAAACGCCAACATCGACGGCGACACCGCTATGGGCGCCATGCTGAAGTACGGCTCCGAGGGCGCCAAGCAGTTCTATGAGATGTTTGTCTTAAAACCGGAACACTCCGCCGCCCACCGCGAGGGCGACATTCACATCCACGACCTCGACTTTCTGACGCTGACCACCACCTGCTGTCAGATCGACATCGTAAAGCTGTTTCAGGGCGGGTTCTCCACCGGCCACGGCACGCTCCGCGAGCCGAACCACATCTCGTCTTACACGGCGCTGTGCTGCATCGCCATTCAGTCAAACCAAAACGACCAGCACGGCGGCCAAAGTGTGGTCAACTTCGACTACGGCATGGCGCTGGGCGTGGCCAAGACCTATGTCCATCTCTACCGGGAGAACCTGGTCCGGGCGCTGGTGATGCTCACCGAACTCGAGGACGCGGAGACGCGCGTGCGCGCCGCGATGGATGCGATCCGCGCCGAGACGGGCCTGTACCCCACTATGGCGGGCGGCGGCTACCGCGCCGCCGAGCACGCCCACTGGCTGCCCGAGGTGGACGCGGACACCCTGAACCGCGTGCAGGACTTTGCCGAGGCCCGCGCGTTGAAGGAGGCGGACCACGTCACCTACAAGGCTATGGTCGCCTTCATCCACAACCTCAACACGATGCATTCCCGCGCCGGCGCCCAAACGCCCTTCTCCTCCATCAACTACGGCCTGGACACCTCCCCGGAGGGGCGCATGGTGATCAAAAACGTCCTGCTCGCCACACAGGCCGGGCTGGGACATGGGGAGACCCCGATCTTCCCGATCCAGATCTTCCGGGTCAAAGCCGGCGTCAGCTTCAACCCGGGCGACCCGAACTACGACCTGTTTAAGCTGGCCTGCCGCGTCAGCGCCTCGCGCCTGTTCCCCAACTTCTCTTTTCAAGACGCACCCTTCAACGCCGCCTACTACAAAGAGGGCCGGCCGGAGACCGAGATCGCCTACATGGGCTGCCGCACCCGGGTGATCGCCAACGCATACGACCCGGAAAGCGAGATCTCCAACGGCCGCGGCAACCTCTCGTTTACAAGCATCAACCTGCCCCGCCTGGCCATCAAGGCCAAGGGGGATGTGCCGGCCTTTTTTGAGGACCTGGAACGCAAGCTGAACCTGTGCATCGACCAGCTCTATGAGCGCTTCCTCATCCAAGCCCGCAAAAAAGTGCGCAATTTCCCATTTCTCATGGGTGAGGGCGTGTGGCTCGGCTCGGAGGCGCTCGACTGGGACGACGAGGTGGGCCAGATATTGCGGCACGGCACGCTGACCGTCGGCTTCATCGGGCTGGCGGAGGCCTTGAAGGCGCTCATCGGCGTACACCACGGGGAGTCTGAAAAGGCGCAGAACCTGGGCCTTGAGATCATCGGCAGCATGCGCGCCCGGCTGGACGAGGAGAGCCGCCGCCGGCAGATGAACTTCACCCTGATCGCCACGCCGGCCGAGGGCCTCTCCGGGCGTTTTGTCAAGCTGGACCGCGCCCGCTTCGGCCCCATTGAGGGCGTGACGGACCGCGACTACTACACAAACAGCTTCCATGTGCCGGTCTACTTCCCGGTGACCGCGTTCGAAAAGATCCGCCTGGAGGCCCCCTACCACGCGCTCACCAACGCCGGGCACATCACCTATGTGGAGATGGACGGCGACCCGCTGCAAAACCTCGAGGCCTTCGAACAGGTCGTGCGCGCCATGCAGGCCGCCGGCGTGGGGTATGGCTCCATCAACCACCCGGTGGACCGCGACCCGGTGTGCGGCTTCTCCGGCATCATCGGCAGCCAATGCCCCGGCTGCGGCCGCCACGAGGACGACGGCGTCCCGTTTGAGCGTATCCGCCGGATCACCGGCTACCTCGTCGGCACGCTGAACCGCTTCAACAACGCCAAACGCGCCGAAGAAAAAGACCGCGTCAAACACTGCTGACGGGCTTTCTGTCTCGGCCATTGCACGGAGCTTACAAAAAAGTGGGACAACATTCGGCGCCGCCGCATTTTGGGAAAACACAAAATGCGACGGCGCCGGTTTTATTTTTCTCCAAAATATTCCAATTCGCGCAGATCACACCATGCCGGACAGACCCGCGCAACGTTCATTCGGCTGTGCCGGCGGCGGCTCACGGGGCTGCCTCGATTTTCTCCCGGCCGCTCTCTGTGAGCCGGTACCTTTGCAATCTGCTGTTGGGCTTGCTCGGAACGGTCATCGCTATAAGCCCGGCCGCCAGCAGCGGCTCTATGTGCCGTTTGAAGGCGCGCGTGTCGCCGCGCAGCCCGATCGCCTCAAAAATCTCTTTGCGCGTCCGCGCTTTTTCGCTGAGGATCTTCAGCACTTCGCACTGCGTGCCGGACAACTCGACTTGGTGCTTTTCTTCGTGCTCGACTTGGTGCTTCTCCTGTTCCACAATTATGTCGTAGATGGCGGACAGCGTAAATTCGATAAAAACACCGGAATCGTTCGCTTTTCTCGCGCTCTCAATCGCTTGATAATACCGGGGGCGATTCTCGTACAGCACGGACTCCATCGGTATCCACGCAAATATTGCGTTCCATTTCGCAAGCAAACAGGTTTGCCACAGCCGGCCCATGCGCCCGTTTCCGTCCGCGAATGGGTGAATTGTTTCGATCTCGTAGTGCAAAATCGCGCTTTTGAGCACGGGGTGCAATTCCGACTCTCTCGCCCAGGCAAAGAGATCTTCCATAAGGCCGGGGACAAACTGCGGACGCGCGCCGATATGAACGGCTTTGTCGCCGTCGAACACGCCCACATCACCGCTTCGGAACCTGCCGGCCTCTTTGACAAGCCCATCGGTCATCAGCTTGTGCGCGTTTAGAAAATCTTCGACGGCATAGGGGTCGAAAGTCATGATCTTGTCGTAGGCCTCGTAAGCGTTTTTGACTTCTTTCATCTCGGCCTGCCTGCCCGCAACTATTTTCCCCTCCACCACCGCGGCGACCTCGCCGAGGGACAGTGAATTCCCCTCTATGGCAAGGGACGAGTGAATCGTCCGCAGGCGGTTCTCGCGATGCAGTTTTATATCGCGCTTGAAGCCCGTGCCAAACTCCAGCCTTGTCACGGTTTCAACGATTTTCGCCAAGTAGTCGGCGGTTTTCTCCGTGATCGTATACGGCGGTTTCTGCAGCATTGCCGCGCACCCTCTTTCACATTGCGTTCGGGCCGTTACCCTCGTTCTCCTCATCGGCCGCAGTTGCCGTGCCGTCGCGTTTGTCCGGTACATGCTCCATAATGTCGCCGTAATCGCACCCGAGAGCACGGCAAATATTGTCAAGCAAGTGAACGCTGACGCTGCTTCCGGATCTCATCTTGGCCAGTGTGGCCTTGCTGACGCCGGACCGGCGGGACAGTTCCCCCTTCAGCATATTGCGATCTATCAGCAGTTTCCAAAGTTTGTTGTAACTCGTTGCCATAAACGCACACCTCGCATAGACAATATTGGCACTCGAACTATTTATATATATTATCACAAATGAGTCTTCATGTCAAGACTTAATTTTGTATTTTCATCCTAAAGTCTAATATAAAAGTAATATGTCTCTATTTATATACCAATCTCGAGATGGCCTGTGCCGCAGCCGGTTGATGGCACGGGGGATAGGCGGACGCCGGGGCTGGGGTATCCGCGGTTCGGGCATCCAAAATTTTCATCGCGGCTATGGTATTTTGCCCGAAAATATGTTACACTGTCTCCATGCGGCTCCGATTTGCGGTCGGTGGAGACAGGGTTCAAGTGTCAAACGTCTCGCCCGCCGCCGGCCGGCGATTGATTCCGCCATGTTTACCGCCCCGCGCGGCAAGCCGCGCGGGGACCCGGCCACAAAAAGTCTCGCGAATACAGCGTGCTAAATGAGGAGGAAGTACCCGTGGCTGACATTGAACTTACATTGGACACCGCCGCCCCGGAGGCAAACCCCGCGTCGGCCGCCGCCGCGCCAATCACGGACTTGGCTGCGATCGAACAGCAGGCGTCGAAACTGACGCCGGAGGAACGGAAGAAAATCGACGACTTTGCCGCCAAGATCAACATTCACGACACCACGGTCATCGCTCGCTACGGAGAATCCGCCCAGGCCAAATCATCTCAGTTCTCTGAGTCCGCCCTTCAGGGCGTCAAAGGCAAGGATTTGGACGCGGTCGGCGACATGATTACGGGCCTTGTCGTTCAGATCAAAGGCTTCAAACCCGAAGACGAGAAGAAGGGATTGGCGCGTCTGCTCCAGAAGGGCAAAAACCACCTGGAAGAACTGCGCGCTCAGTATACAGACGTCAGCAAGAACATAGACAAGATCAGCGACACGCTGAAGGGGCATCGCATGACGTTGCTTGCCGATGTGGGTGTGCTGGACAAACTTTTTGAAAACAATCTGCAATATTTCAAGGAGCTCACCATGTACATTCTGGCCGGCAAACAAAGGCTGGCCGAAGTGGAAAGCGGCGAACTGCGCGAGTTACAGCGGGTTGCGGCCGAGAGCGGCCTGCAAGAGGACGCGCAGCGCGCCAGCGACCTGGCGGAACAGTGCAACAGGTTTGAAAAGCGCATTTACGACCTCGAACTCACCCGCACCATCTGCATCCAGATGGCGCCGCAAATTCGCATGGTACAAAATACCAACGTCATTATGGCCGATAAAATCCAAACAAGTATCGCCAACACGATCCCATTGTGGAAAAACCAAATCTTGCTGGCCCTGGGGCTGGAACACAGTAAACGCGCCATCCAGGCGCAGCGGCAGGTCAGCGACATCACAAACCAATTGCTGCGCGAGAACGCAGACAAATTGAAGATGAATACCGTCGAGGCCGCCCGCGAATTTGAGCGCGGCATTGTGGACATTGAGACCCTCGTTCACACAAACGAGAGCATCATCACAACGCTCGACGAGGTTCTGTCCATTCAGCGGGAGGGCAAGCAACGCCGCCGCGAGGCCGAACAGCAGCTTGTTGACATCGAAAACCAACTCAAGACCCGGCTTTTGGCGCGCCGCGACACCTGAATATTGCCGGCAAACGGCGCACCGGCCGCGCGCGGTCCGCAATAAGGGGAATTGTTATGAAAAAAATCGGTCTCGGCCTGATCATCCTGGGCGCGGGTTTGGCGCTGCTGACCGTCGTGGCCGAAGCCGCGATTATCATCCAGATGGGGATTCGGTTTTTTTCCGCCCTTTCCGTCTTGTCTTTTTTGATCATCTGCGCCGGGGCCGTTGTCCTGGGCATTGGTTTTGTGCCGGCCGCCAAGGCGCATCTGGCGGCCCGGGCCGCGATTCGACAAAAAGCGGAGGACCAAAAAGCCGAATCCAGGCCGACGCTGTCTTACTCCGCCGGTTCTTACGACCCGGACGACATCAGACGGCGGCTGGGGCGGTTGAAGGAACAAAGGCCGGACCTCGCCGGCGCGCTCGCCAAATGCGAAGCCCAAATGGACGCCATGGACAGGCGTCAGGCCAAACTCAAAGACCTGTTGGATCTCAACGAGGCGGACTACCTGCGCGCGACGGAGGGGCTTCTTGACGAAGTGGAACAGTTTATCTGCAAAAACTTTCGCAAGGTCATCAACCGCGGCATCGTGTCGGACCTGGAGGACGACGACGTCTTTGCGCAAGATGACAAATACTCCACACATTTGGAGCTCATTGAGGCCGTATTGGCCGGCAATCGAACCGAACTTGACAACATCAAAAAATTCCTGGCGGACCTGGCCGATCTTGTCAGCGAACAAAATGACAACAGCGAAATCACGCTGCAAGCGTGGATGCAGGTCATCCGTGACTCTCTCAAAAAGGAGGAGATTTAGCGTGTGTAAGGGGCGGAAACACATTGTTTGCGTGCTGCTGGCGGCGCTGTTCTCACTTGCCTCTCTCTCCGGCTGCAACATGCGCGGCGCCCATACGGGCCGCGAAAATGCCCTCAGTTACGACGACGCCGTGAAAGAATTGGAAGTTTTTGTAAAATCTATCGAGCCGGACAGCGTCGCGGCGCCGCTCGACATCTATACGTCGGAGGCCGATCCCGTCAGCGTTTTGGCGGACATCGACACGTTCCCGATTGTGGTTGAAGGCACCGGACAGATCGACATCGAAGTCGCGGCCGCCACCGAAATGAGCGCTTCGGCGCCCGACGACTGGATGAACGTCGTGGCCGAAAGATTCAACCGAGAAAACCATACCGTGGGCGGCAAGACCGTCAGCGTTTCCGTGCGTAAGATCACCTCCGGCGAAGTTGTCACCTATATGACGGACGGCGGCTACAAACCCGACGTCTACGCCCCGTCTAATTACGCCTGGGGAGAGATGCTCAAAGCGCACGGTTTTGGCGTCGTCACGCTGGCCGACCGCATTCTGGGCAACACCGCCGGCATATTGATGGAAAAAGAAACCCACGCGGCGTTTACCGCCAAGTACGGGGATGTCTCTGTGGACAAAGTGTTGGAAGCCAGCCTGGCCGGCGACTTGACCTTTGCCTACACCAATCCGTTCACGAGCAGCACCGGGCTGAATATATTCACCGCCATGCTGCGCGCGTTCGATCCGGGCAATCCGCTCTCCTCCGCGGCGTCGGAAAAGCTTTTGGAATATCAACGAAAATCGCCGCCGGTGGCTTACACCACGGCGGTGCTGAGAGACCAGGCGAGCAAGGGCATCATCAAAGCTATGGTCATGGAAGAGCAGGCGTATCACAACACGCCGGAGCTGAGAAATTACGTCTATTCGCCGCAGGGCATCAGGCATGATCACCCCGTGTATACCTTCGACTATGTGCCGCAAGAGCGGCAGGACGCCGCCAAGCTGTTTGTGGACTATTGTCTGTCGGCCAAGAGCCAACAACTCGGGAACGAAAAGGGTTTCAATCTGCACAACGACTACAAAGAACAATCCCCCGGGCTGGACGGCGCGGGCTTCATTTCCGCGCAAAAGCTATGGAAGCAAAACAAAGACGGCGGGCGCCCTATTGTCGCTGTCTTTGTCGCGGATATCTCCGGCAGCATGGACGGGCTGCCGTTGAACGAATTGAAAGACGCGTTGGTCAGCACATCCAAGTTTATCGGGTCCAATCATTACGTCGGTCTCGTGACCTACGCGAGCAGCGTCTACATCAACCTGGAGATCGCGGAATTTGACGACATACAAAGGGCTTACTTCTCCGGGAGCGTCAAATCACTTTTTGCCGGCGGAGGCACCGCGACGTACGACGCCGTCTTGGTGGGGCTCGATATGCTGCTGAAAAAACAACAGGAGCTCCCCGACGCGAAACCGATGTTATTTGTCTTGAGCGACGGCCAGCAAAACGAAGGCTATCACCTCGACCGGATCACACCCATCGTAGGCGGGCTGCAAATACCGATTTACAGCATCGCCTACAACCTGGACGGCGACAGCACGGCGGGCGGCGAACTCCAAACCCTGTCGCGCATCAACGAGGCCGTACTCATCAACGCCAACAGTGAAGACCTGATCAATCAACTGCGCAACCTATTCAATGTCCAAATGTGACATTGCCCGCGCATCAACGGTTTGGGGGCAGACGTGCGTCTGCCCCCAAACCGTTGATGTCTATTATGATGGCCGAATTACCGGCGGGCTTGGCGCAGACAGTCTTGCGCCAGAAGCGCGAGTGTGTCCACCGTGACCGTGCAGCCCGAGATGGCGTCTGTATGCCCCTCCTTATCTATGTCAAAGGAATCGACTCCGTATTGTACAATGTAGTCCTCCGCCGCTTTGGCCTGGTCGCACCATTCGTTCTGGGCGCCGCCCGCCAGCATGCCGTAGAGCCCGCTCTTGGAATACTGCTTCTTGTTGATGGGGATGTCGGGGTTGTCGGAGATCGCGTCCCAGGATATTTTGTCGATCTGGCCGTCCTTGACGGTGATCTCGACGGTTTCCTTCCAGCCGTTGTGGAATTCCTCGGCCTCCGCTTGGTATATGCCGTCTTTGTATGCGGGCCGGCCGGAGCAGCCCGCCAGCGCCGCCGTCAAGAGGCCCGCGCACAATGCGAAAAGCATCAAAACACGCATCCATTTTTTCATTGTGACGTCTATCCTTTCCGGTGTTTCTCAGATGTGTCCCGCCAAACGCGGAGTCGCCCTGTCCGCCAGCTGGAATTGCGCAACCAGATTCTCCAAAAGCGCGGCCTGTTCCGCGATGGTTTTGGAGGCCGAGGCGGAGTGCCCGGCCATGCCGCTGGTCTCACGCACGACAGACGAGACCTTCTCCACACCCTCGCGTATCTGAGAAATCGCCTCGGATTGCTGGACGGACGCCTCCGCGATGCCGCTTACAATCTGGCTGCTTTTTTGGATGCCCTCGACGATGGAGGCCAGCGACTGCGCCGTTTTTTTCGCGATGTCCGCCCCAAATGTGGCCTTTTGAATCGAATTTTCTATCAGATCCGCCGTGTCTTTGGCCGCGCCCGCGCTCTTGGCCGCGAGCGTGCGGACTTCCTCCGCCACCACCGCGAACCCCTTGCCGTGCTGCCCGGCGCGGGCCGCCTCCACCGACGCGTTCAGCGCCAAAATGTTCGTCTGGAACGCAATATCGTCGATCACCTTGATGATTTTGGAGATGGCCAAACTCGCCTCGTCGATCTCTTTGACGGCGTTCATCATCTGGTCCATTTGCTCGGAACCCGTGTGTGCGTTCATCTGTATTGTCTGCGCCAAACCGGCGGCCTCATCCGCAAGGCTTGTGTTGTCGCGCGTTTTTTCCGCGACGCGGGCAATGGAATCCGACAACTGCCCCACTTCGGAGTCCTGCTGCCCGGCCGCGGTGTGGAGCTGCCGGGACGCCTGGTCCAGCTCCTGCGCGCTGCCGTACACCTGGCGCGAGGTTTGCAGGATGGTGGAAAATTTTTGGTTCAAATTCGAGAGCATCTGCGAGAGCGTATGCCCCATGCTGTCGCGCTCCGACTGAAGCGTCACTTCCGTGGTCAGGTCCCCGTCGGCGACGGAGACGAGCGCCCGGCTCATCGTACTCAGCTTCTCTTGCAGCATGAGCGCCGCCCTTGTGCAGGCGGCCACCTCGTCCCGCCCCGAGGCGTCCGCGCGGATGGCGCTCTCCGTCCCCGCGGGCAGTTGAAAATCGCCGTCGCGGCCCATCTGCGTGAGCACCCGCTGGATGCGGCTCAGCGGCTTTCGGATCGACGAGGCAATCCGCAGTGCCAGCACGACGGCCAGCAGCAGCGCCGTCCCGGACGTGAGCGACACGAGCGTGAGCGAGGCGCTGCCCGAGGCCGCCGTATCCGTCAGGTTGCGGGCCATTCGGTCGCCCACATTCAAGACAATGTTGGCGATCATCTCGCGGGTGCGCAAGTCCAGATTCCTGGTCTCTCGCACAATGTCGGCGACGGCTTCGTTTTCTTCCGGTCCGCCCGCGTCCGCGGCCTGCCAGGCGTCCCGGAGTGTGTACATGTGGTCGCTCCAGTCTTGGTACAGCGACGCAAATTGGTCCGCCTCGGTTTGGAACTCCACAAAGGCCGGATTGTTCCGGATCGTGTCAAGCAGGACCTTTAAGCGGTTGTCCACATACAACGCCTGTTTTTGAAAATCCGCGAAGGCTTCGTCCGCGGATTCCTGGTATAAGATCCGGGCGCTCATGCGCGTTTCATTGTATATATCCAACACGTCGTTGGCGGCGGTTTGCAGATCACTGTAAGCGTTGATGCTGTCTATATTTGACAGCGTATAGAGATTTCCGAACATCGAAATCACGGCCATCACCAGCATCAGCACCACGATGCTGCCGAAGCCAAATACAATGCGCGTTCCCAATTTCATGCGTTTCATATTCATGTTTTACCTCAACAAACCAGTGTGATTTCGTCCATTGCGCTGTCTTTCTTTCATATTATATCGTAAATTTCCTCTCAAAACTTTATCGATTCCCCACAGATGCGGGGGGCAAATTGACGAAATTCAAAAATATTCGCCTGCCCTGCTGACAAGGCGCAGCGTGTTCGCTATAATGTATTGCGTGGGGGCGCGACGTGCTTTCTACAATATACAGCGGGCCGGCCGGGGCGTCCGTTCGCCGGGATGGGCCTGCGTGGAGATGTGGACCGCTATGAGACAGAAACTTCGTACCGGACTGTGCGCACTGTGCGCCGTGCTGGCGGCGTGGGCCGCACCGCTCGCGGTGTTGGCCGCCCCCGAAGCGCCCAAGGTTCCGCTCGCGTATTTTTACCTCACCTCCTGCGCGTCCTGCGTGGAGGATTTTGAAACGGCTTTTACAGACAAGCTCCGATACGGCGCGCTGAACGACCGGGAGGCGGTCGATCAAGTCGTCGACTTGACGATGATCAATCTCTTCTCCCTGGAGGGAACGGACCGCTTTGCGGAATACGCCGACCGGTACGGCCTGTCTGAGGATGACCGCTACGCCTCCGACCAGTACGTCTTTTTGGGAGACCTGTGCCTCGTCGGGGCGCAGGAAATCGACCAGCGGCTGGCGTCCGAACTGAACCGCGCGCGCCAGGCCCTGGCCGCGGGCGCCGGCCTGTCGCCCACGGCGGCGCCCCCGCCGGCGGAGGATCCGGCCTCTCCCCCCGCAAACACACCCGC
Organism: Oscillospiraceae bacterium; assembly: GCA_031255175.1. Lineage (GTDB taxonomy): Bacteria > Bacillota > Clostridia > Oscillospirales > UBA929 > JAIRTA01. The sequence continues at coordinate 28,116 of JAIRTA010000081.1, forward strand.
CGAAGGCGATCCGGAGGCGGTCCCGACGCCCCCGAACCGGACGCCGGACGAAACCCCGACAGCGCCGGAGACGCCCCCCGTCTTCCCGGTCCCGCCGCCGGCCGCCGTCCCTGTCTCCCCCACCCCCGATACGAACGCACCGGCGAACGCGCCGGCATCCACGCCCGCACCGGTCCAAGACAACACGCCGCCCGCCGCGACGCCCACGACGCCTGCCGGCACGCCGGGCGCCGGCGGCCCGTCTCTGGTCACCTATTTTTATGTCCCGCTCTGCGAACCCTGCGCGGAGGCGGACCTCTTTTTGGAGGGGCTGGAGGACGGATACGTTGTGGACGGCCCCGACGGCCCCGTCTACTCCGAACTGGTGGTTCGGCATTTGAACGCGGGCGAACGCGACAATTTGGAGCGCATTCACGCCTATTTTCGCGCGTACGACGTCCCCGCGTCGCAGCAGACGGCCCCCATCGCGTTCATTGGGGAGAGCTTTTTGCAGGGAGACGACATCCGCGCCGAACTTCTGACGAAGATTCGGCGCGGCGAAGGCCTTCGGCCGGACAGGGCGGAGGGCGCGGCGGCCGGCCCGGACGAAGACCCCCTGTCGGCCTACCGGGCGATGGGCGTGTTCTCGACGGGTTTCTTAAACGGCCTCAACCCCTGCTCGCTGTCTATGCTGCTCTTTTTTCTGTCCATCGTCATCGCGAAACGGCGGAACGTGCTGAAGCTGGGGCTCTCCTTTTTGGTCGGCAAATTTGTGACTTACCTGCTCCTCGGGACACTGTTGTATCAGCTGTTGGCCGCGGTGGGCGGGGATTGGTTCCGCACATTGAACCTGGCTCTCAAAATCATCCTGTGCGCCGTATCGGCCTTTTTGGCCGCCATGAACCTGCGCGACTATTTTGCCGTAAAACGGGGCGCGTATGACCGGGTCAAGATGCAGCTCCCGCTCGGGCTTCGAAAATTCGGCCACCGGTGGATCCGACAGCTCATGGAACGGGAGGACGCCAGGCTGCTGATGCTCGTGTGCTTCCTGCTCGGGGCCGTCATCACGGTGGGGGAGTTCCTGTGCACCGGACAGATCTATCTCGCCACCATTCTTTACACGCTCAAAACCGTGGCCGCCCCGGACCTGCGGGCCGTGCTGTATTTTGTCCTGTACGGTCTGGCCTTTGTCACGCCGCCGCTGGTTTTGCTGCTTCTCGTCCACAAAGGCCGCGAGGTCTTTGACATCTCCAATCTGGTGAGGCGGCGTCTTCCCGTCATCAAGCTCCTAAACGCCGCCCTGTTTGCGTTGTTCTTCTTTGTCGTACTGTTTCTCTTCTGAGGCGGCCGCCGGCCTTTACAGCATGGCGACCGGAATCGATCTGTCATCCCCTTGGAGCGTCGTGAGGCTGTCGTAGAGGCACACCACTCCGCCCGAACCCCGCTTGACGTTTGGGATCGCATCCAGCACCGAAAACACGGCGACGTCCCGCGCCAGGGACGCCACGTTGAGGAGCTGACCCGTGCGGCTCGCCGTCACCGTCATAAACTGCAAAAATTTAATCTCGTCGCCCAAAACAAGGATAACGCGGGATAAAACAGGACAAAACGACTCACCAAATCACGTCCCAATGCCCCGTCTTGTTTGGACCGACGCGCTTGACCCTGCCCTCATTTTTAAGCGGATGGCTCTCGCCCAAAAGTAAGTTGCCGAAAAAGCGGTTCAGATAGGCGAGCGTTGCGTAGATGTTGTTTTTGTAGTTGTTGTAATTTGCCCGAACCAAGGCATTGCGGAAATACCACGAATGGCCGGCAAACAAGTCATTGCTGACGGCAAAGCCGAATGTCCGCAAATATTTGATGATGAACACCGCCGTTGTGCGGGTGTTCCCCTCGCCGAAGGCGTGAATCTGCCACAGGCCGGACACAAATTTGGCGATATGCTCCGCGATTTGCTCTTTGCTAAGCCCCTTGTAGACAAACGCTTTTTCCCGTTCAAAGTCATAATC
>JAIRTA010000043.1 GCA_031255175.1 Oscillospiraceae bacterium
TCTCATGTGGAGGTGCTCACCGAGTTGGGCCTGCTTCCCAAGCCAGAGCCAGCACAAAAGCGCAAGCGCGGGAGACCAAGAAAATCGGCGGTATAGTCTCACTGGTTGGGAAAGTTGTAATATATTACAGAATCTTATATGCCGTGTACCAGAGATGCCATGCCGGCGCGCAGGCCGGACAGCAGGGCCTCTGCGTCCGCCGGCGTGCTCTCCGGCGAGAGGCTCACCCGCAGCACGCCCGCGGCCACCGGGCCGGGCAGATCCAGGGCGCGCAGGCCCTCGCTCCGGCGCCCCCGGTGGCAGGCCGACCCCGTTGACACATACACGCCGCGGTCCGACAAAAAGCGCAGCATGACCTCGCCGGGGTACCCGGGCAGGGAGAAGCTCAAGATGTGGGGCGCGTCGCGCCCGGGCAGCAGCCGGGCCCCCGGCAGGGCCGCGAGCTGCGCGGTCAATGACTCCTTCAGGGCGTTCATGCGGGCCGCGTCCGCCCGCCACGTCCGCGCGCGCGCCTCCGCCGCCGCGCCGAAGGCGCACAGCGCCGGCATCGCCTCCGTGCCGGCGCGAAGCCCCGCCTCCTGGCCGCCGCCCCGGACCGCCGGCGCGAGACGCACCCCCGGCCGGCGCCACAGCGCGCCCGCGCCCTTGAGCCCGCCGATCTTGTGGGCGGACAGGCTGAGCATGTCCACGCCCAGCACGTGCGGCCGGCTCTCCACTTTGAGAAAGCCCTGCACCGCGTCCGTGTGAATCAAAACGTCGGGCGAGAGCGCCCGGATCCGCGCGGCGGCCTCGGTCACCGGGCCGACGGTGCCGAATTCCCCCGCCACGAGCCCCACCGACACCAGCACCGTGTCCGGCCGCAGCGCGCCGGCCAGCGCGTCGGCGGAGATCCGCCCCGACACCGGCGGCAGGACGGTGACGTCAAAGCCCTCGCCGCCCAGCGCCTCCAGCGTCTTCAGCACCGCCGGGTGCTCCAGCGCCGTCGTGACGATGTGCCGCCCCCGGCGGCGTTGCGCGAGAGCCGCGCCGCGCAGGGCGAGATGCACCGACTCGGTGCCGCCGGACGTGAAGATCACGGTCTCCGGCGGCGTCGCCAGCGCGTCGGCCACCTGCGCGCGCGCCGTCTCCAGCCGCCGCCGCGCCGTCCGTCCGGCCTCGTGCAGGGAGGCGGGGTTGGCCCAGTCCGTCTCCATACACGAGAGCGCCGCCCGCAGCGCGGACGGGCAGGGCTTTGTGGTCGCGGCGTTGTCCAGATAGTGCATAGACGCCCCTCCGGAGGCCGGCCCCGCCCCACAATACCGCACAGTTCTTACGACGGGCCCGATGTTTTTCTTACAATTTTATTACAGAGGGTCCGCCGCGCACCTTTGCGGACGCATAACGTCCCAAAAGCCCTTTCAATGGGACCCATTGCGCACCTTCCATCCGGGAAACCCCATTTTCCTTAGAGCCGCAACGGATATACGGAGATCTGCCATCTCCCGTGCATATCCGGTAATTTTCTGTTTCACACCGCCGGGCCGCTGATTGCAGGAGTTATACACATTATCCCCCAAGTTATCCCACAGTATTATGTAGACTGGAAACATATGGAATGCATAACGCCCCGAAGAAAAAATTGTCAACTGTCAACTGTCAATTGTCAATTGTCCGATTCCCCCGGCCACAGGGGAGGCAGCGGCGCTACCAGCGGTTTTTCCGCCGCCGCGCGGGCCAGTTCCAGGGCCTCCTCGTAGGGGGCGTCGAAGGGGCGGCCGCGTTCGAGCTGCCGCTCGGTCTCCGTCAGCAGCGCCCGCAGCGTGTCCACGCCGGCGTAAGAGAGCGCCGTCAGCCGGTGCTGCTTTTGAAAGAGCCCCAGGGCCCAGCGGGTGTAATCGTCGAACGTCTCATCCGGCGTCCCGTGAAAAAATCCCAGCAGCGCGAGGCGCTGTTCCACCCCCAGCACCCGGGCGGAGCGGGCGGTGGGCAGCACCGCCGCGTCGGCGGACAGGGGCGCGAACGTCTCCTCGTAGGGCCGGCACTGCCGCCCCGGCACGGGGATGTCGGGCGCGACGCCCTCCCCGTCGTATGCCATGCGCTTCGGCAGCAGGGCGCGCAACGCCGTGACAATGGCCACGGAATCGTCGCGCAGGTTGAAGACATACTGCCCGCGCCCCTTGCCGTACGTCCGCGCGCCCACGAGGGTCGCGAGCTCCAGATCTTGCAGCGAACCGGCAAAGATCTCGGCGGCGCTGGCCGTGAATTCGTTCACCAGCACCACCACCCGGTTGGGCGTCCACTGGCCGGCGCCGGTGGACGTGAACAGCTCGGGGAGCCGGTTTTTCCCCTCGACGGCAAACAGGATCTCCCCCTGCGTCGGGATCATCGCGTTGAGCATGTTGTACATCACTTCGGTGTCGCCCCCGCCGTTGTCCCGCAGGTCGATGATGACGGAACGGATCCCCTCGTACGGGATCCGCCGGTAGGTGGCGGTGAAGGACGCGAAATCTTCCAATGTGCCGAACCCGGATATGGAAAAATAACCCACACCGTCGCCCAGGTCCGTGTAAGAGACGTTGGAGGCCTGCAACGCGGCGCGGACCACCGTAAAGGCGCGCTCCTCCGTCTCGTCGGCCCGGCGCACGCCGAGCGTGACCGGCGTCCCCTCCTCGCCGCGCAGCAGCTCCGCGGCGGCCTGCCACGGGAAGAGCGAGACGTCGACGCCGTCGATCCGCACAATATGGTCGGCCGCCCGGAGTCCGGCCTCGGCGGCCGGTCCGTCCGCCCGGACCATATCTATATAGAGGCCGGGGCCGCGGGCCGCGTCGACCTGGATCCCCACGCCCACAAACGGCTGCCCCGTCGGGTACTGCCGTTCGAACTCCTCGCGGGTCAGGTAATGGGAGTATTCGTCCAGGTCCTCGTACATGGCCGCCACGAGCTTGTCAAACAGGGCCGGGTTCTCGTCGATCAGCGCGGCCAGCGCGTCGCCCAGCGGCCACTCCGACTCGCTGTCCAGCGCGTGCAGGGCGATGATCTCGGAGAGCCGGTTCAGCGTCTCCAGCCGGTCCGCGCCGGTCACGGCCTCCGCGGCGGGCGCGCACCGCAGCGCGGCACACAAAAACGCGGCCAGAAAAACCGCCGTGCGCAAGTGCTTCATAGTCGTTCTCCTCCCGGCGCCGTCCGCGCCTTTGCGTTTGGGGTGCGGGTCACATGCTCTCGGGCGCGGAGATGCCGAGCAGCGTCAGGGCGTTTTTCAGCACCTGCCTGGCCGCCGCCGCCGCCGCCAGGCGCGCGCGCGCCGTCTCCGTCTCGGCGCCGCGGATGCGGCAGGCGTTGTAAAAACGGTGAAAACAGCCGGCCAGTTCGACGGCGTAGCGGTTGATGGCGGCCGGCTCGAAGGCCCGCGCGGCCTGCCGGATCTCCTCCGGGTAGTCGGCCAGCTTGCGCAGCAGCTCCCGCTCCTCCGGGGCCGTGAAACACGCCGCGACCGGGATATCCGGCGGGGCCGGCGTGAGGCCCTCGCCCGCCAGCAGTTTCAGCAGGCTGCTGATGCGCGCGTGGGCGTATTGGACATAGTAGACGGGGTTTTCGGCGTCTGTCCGCACGGCGAGGTCCATGTCGAACTCCAGGTGTGTGTTCGACTGGCGCTGGTTGAAGAAGAAGCGCGCGGCGTCCACCGGGATCTCGTCGAGCAGGTCGGAGAGGGTGATGGCCCGGCCGGTGCGTTTGGACACGCGCACCACCTCGCCGTCGCGCGTCAGCCGCACGAGCTGCATCAGCACGAAGCGCAGCCGCGCGGGGTCGATGCCGAGCGCCGCCATGCCCGCCTGAAAGCGCAGGGTGTGCCCGTGGTGGTCCGCGCCCAGCACGTCGATCGCCAGGTCAAAGCCGCGTTTTTCAAATTTGTCCCGGTGGTAGGCGATGTCGACGGCGTAATAGGTGTAAAAGCCGTTTGACTTTTGCAGCACGTCGTCTTTGTCGCAGCCGAACGCCGTGGCGCGAAACCAGAGCGCGCCGTCCTTTTGATAGGTGTGCCCGCGGGCGGTGAGCAGGTCGATCGTCTCCCGCACGTAGCCGCTCGCGTGCAGCTCGCTCTCGGGGAACCAGCGGTCGTAACGAATGCGGTAGCGGGCGAGGTCCGTCCGCATCCGCTCGATGTTCTTCGGGAGCCCGAAGGCGATGAGCGCGTCGCGGCGCGCGCGCGGCGGCGCGTCCACATAGGCGTCGCCGTGTTCCCCGGCAAACGCCTCCGCGATGACGCGGATGTCGTCGCCGTGGTAGCCGTCTTCGGGGAAGGGGCAGGCGTCCGGCCCGCGGCGCGCCTGCAGATAGCGCGCCTCCAGCGAGGCGCCGAACAGCTCGACTTGGTGGCCGGCGTCGTTTAGATAAAACTCACGGGAGACCGCGCAGCCCGCCGCGTCCAGCACGGCGGCGAGGGTGTCGCCCAGCACGCCGCCGCGCGCGTTGCCGATGGTCATGGGCCCGGTGGGGTTGGCCGAAACAAATTCCACCAGCACCCGCCGGCCTTGGCCGGCGTCCTCCTGCCGGCCGTACGCGTCGCCCTCCGCGGCGATGTGGGCGAGCACGGCGTCGTACCACGCGTCGGACAGCCGGGCGTTGATAAAGCCCGCGCCGGCCACTTCGACGGACGAAAAATAAGAGCCGGACATCTCCATCCGGGCGACCACCGCCTCCGCAATGGCGCGCGGCGGGCGGCGTAGCGTCCGGGCCGCCGCCAGGGCGAAGCCCGTGGCCCAGTCCCCGTGGGCGGCGTCCCGCGGCGTCTCCACTTCGGGCGCGGCGGCGCCGGTCGGCAGCGCGCCCTCGGCCACCGCCGTCTCATAGGCGGCCGTCACCAACGCCGCGAGCTGCGCCCTGGCCGCCTCCGGCAAATTTGACATACTCCATCTCTCCCCATACCAATGCCCGGCCCTCAACACACGCCAAGTCCGCGCAAAAGATCAACGATCCAAATTGTCAACTGTCAATTGTCAATTGTCAATGCCTGCCGGGTTCCGAGACCACCACGCGGATGCGGTTCTCGCCGGTGAGGGCCTCGTCGATCTCGATCTCGTAGTCCACCTCAATCTGCCCGCCGGCGTCGTCCAGCATGGTCCTCACGCGGTGGGCGTTCACGCCGATGGTCAGCACCCCCTCCTCGGTGTCGTAATGGGAGAGGTGCCGCCGGCCCTGTTCGAATACCATGTAGGAACAGACAGGACCCGTGCGCGACAAAATGACCCGCCCGCCGGCCACCCGCAGCGTGGTGGTCGTGCCGTCGAGTCCCGTGAGCGGGCTTTCCTGATAGGAGATCAGATAGTCGCCGTTCTCACGCGTCAGCCGCCCGAGTGTGACAAGCTCGATGCCGTCGTCCTCTTCGAACTCCATAGAGTTCTGACTGCCCCGGATGGAAATGATCACTCGTTTGTCCATGCTATTCATTGTACCACACCCGGCGCGCGCTGTCCACCGCCAGAAAATCATACCCGCCGCCGCCGCGCCCGCCGCGGGCGCAGAGGGCGACATTCGGGCGAATGTATATTATCTTACGAAAAAGTTGATTTTTTACGAAAATAGATAGGCAAATACGACAAAAGCAAGGGCGCAACTTTGTAGGTTTGCCAAGTATACAAAATCTCGCTTTTGTGATATCCTGTTTGCATAGAAAGTCACGGCACAACACGACGCAATCGAGTCTCCTCGATCACCCCTCTCACTCTCTCTTTTTCTTTCTCCGGGTTTCAACCCGCATAAAGGCCCCGGCATCCCCAAAGGGACGCCGGGGCCTTTATGCGGCTCGCGTATCAATAAAGTGAAAAGGGGTCTGCCGAAGGCCGGACGGCCCCTGCCAGGGTTGTCAGCGGCCCCCAAACCCAAACACAGGCGCCAATTGAGGATCCTCGCGCACGCGCTTGCGCTTGAAGGCCGCGAACAGCGCATCTTCGGAGATCCTGCCCGCAACGGCCGCTTTGGTGTCGTCGCCGGGATGGTTTTTGTAGTCATCGAGTTTTTGCTGGAACCATGCCAGCTCATTGCTGATCTTGTTTTTCAGCTGTTGGCAGGCGTATTTTTTCATATCCGTATGCGTGCCGTTGTAGACGGCGTTGAGCAAGGCAACCGTGATGTCAACGGCCTCGTCCCCGCCTGTTTTGCTGACAATGACCACCTCGCGCAGTTCGTCGTCAAGCCCCATCGACAACGCAATGACTTGCTCCGGATCACATTGTGCGGGGTCGATCATCCCGTCATATTTGTCGCCTTTGATGTTGTTGCAATGCGAACACGACAAAAACAAATTCTCCCAGTCGTATTTGAGGGCGGGCGCATGTTTGTGAGAGATGCGATGTTCGACATTGGGCGAGGTGTGAAGCGAATCCTCGCATATGTAGCACTTGTTGTGACAATCCGCAACAAGCATTTGGAAGACGGGCCCGCTGCGGTAATCCTTCTCACGCTTGATCACAACATCGCTTGGCAGCGGTCTTTTCTGTATCTTAATCATCTCTTGCGCCTGTCCTCCATCGTCCGAAACGCGACGTACAGTTCCTTCGACGCGGGAGGGACAAGCGCGAGCGTTTCGATCAGACGCTGAAATTCGGCTTCTTCCGCCGCTGTCCGTTCTTTTTCATACAGCGCTTTGTAGCCATTGAACGCCTTTTTCATCTCATCGGAATACTGCCCGACGTCGAGATAGCTCTCGACGACGGCCTCATAGGAATAGACACTGGGATTTTCGAGCCGTTCTTTCTTTTCCAAGTCGAACACGACGGCGTTTTTGAGCGATGTGATGACAAACGGCGAATGCGTCGCCACAATGAACTGCGTGCCAGGGAACATCCGCGTCAAAAACGGCAGGACGCGCTTTTGCAGTTCGACATGCAAATGTGTTTCTATTTCGTCTACCAGCATGATGGCGGGCGTCTCATATTCCACGACGGATCTGAGCATCTCAAAACGCATCAATAATTCCATGTATATATCGAGGAGCGCGGCATACCCGTCCGCCATTTCGTGAAGCCCAAAGGGCATGCGACCCGGCATGTTGACAGTTACAGTGAGATTTTGCCTGTCGTATTGCAGTTGCAACTCCCGGCAATCATAGATTTCTTGCAATGCCGCTTGAAAATCATCAAACCACATATTGAGTCTATTGGCAAGTTTCGCATTGCCGTCGGCGACCGCGCCGCTGCGTTGATAGTCGAGAAAGACAATATATTTCAAAAAATCCTCGCTCACATTTTGCGCAATGCTAATCTTTTCTGGAAAGGAAATGTCCAGGGGCTCAATGGCTTTTGGCAATTGTTTTTCACTGCGCTTTGTGGAAACGTAAGCACATATAACACGGGCTAATCCTGAGTTCGGTAAGGAAAGCGTGATGGAAGCACGCAGGTTCGTGATGGGAGCATGCAAGTTTGGTGGCACAGGTCCAGGCGGCGGCCACGGTTGTTGCCGCGGCCTCGGTTGCCGCCGCATTATCTCATTCCGCATCGCTTCCAACAGGCTTGTCTTGCCGCTGCCGTTCTTTCCGGTGAGTATCAGGTGTTTTCGTTCGGTGTCGGACAACACAATATCGACATCTTGCAGATGCCGCACCTGAGTGATGTGGATTTTCGTGATAAACGCATCTTGTATTTCTATCGCATCTCGCATACAATCTCCTCACTTCCGCGCGGTAGGCGTAGAGGGCGCGTTTACGCCGGGGCATGTATGACAAAATTTACCACATTCGGCGCCCCTGTCAGGCCCCCGTCAGGGCTTCGCGCACCAGGCGGTTTACGAGTTGCGGGTCGGCTTTGCCGCCGAGGGCGCGCATGGTTTGGCCCACCAGGAAGCCGAAGGCCTTCTCTTTGCCGCTCTTGTAG
>JAIRTA010000071.1 GCA_031255175.1 Oscillospiraceae bacterium
GAAGCGCAGCGGGAGGCCGTTTTGACAACGGAAGGCGCCGTGCGGGTGGCCGCCGGGGCAGGCACAGGCAAAACGCGGGCGCTGACGGCCCGTTTCTGCCACCTTGTCTCCGCACTCGGCATCGCGCCGCGCAACATCCTCTGCGCCACATTTACAAACCGGGCGGCCCACGAGATGCAGCGCCGGGTGCGCGCCGTGCTTGGCGACCTGGATCTTGGCTTTCTCGGCACTTTTCATTCCTTCTGCGTGCAGCTTCTGCGCGAGGACATCCACAGGCTGCACTACCCGAAGAACTTTCTCATCTTGGACGTCGAAGACCAGAAGCAGTTGTTGCTGAAGATCTTCGGCGACATGGGGCTGACGCTGCGGGAAATCACGGTCCGGCGGACGATCGACGAGGTGTTGGAAGCCAAGAAACTGCTGGCGCAGAGTTACATCGACCATCTCAACACACCCGACGGGCAGGCGCTGGCGGCGGCCGTGGCGCGGGCCGGCAGCCGGGACGAGGAGATCTTTTTGCGCTACCTGCAAGAGCAGCGGAAATGTTTTGGCTGCGACTTCAACGACCTCATCAATTTTGCTCTCTATCTGCTTGAACGCGCCCCCGATATCCGGCGAAAGTGGCAGGATCGGATGCAATATGTCATGGTGGATGAATTCCAGGACGTGAGCGGGCGCCAATATAAAATCGCGCGTATTTTGGCCGAAAAACACGGCAATCTGTTCATCGTGGGCGATCCGGATCAGACAATCTACTCGTGGCGCGACGCCCATGTCGAGCTTTTTTTGGACTTCGACAAGGTATATCCAAACGCCAAGACCCTCGCGCTGACGACAAACTACCGCTCCACACCGGAGATCCTCGCGGCGGCGGGCGCGCTGATCGCGAAAAATACACTCCGCCTTCCCCACGCGCTCGTCCCCGTGAAGCCCTCCGGCCGGCGGCCGCTCTACTGTCACGCGCGCAACGGGCGGGAGGAGGCCGAGTGGATCTGCGCCGAGATCGAGGCCCTGCGCGCCGGCGGCGCGCCGCTCGGCTCCGTGGCCATCTTGTACCGCGCGCACCATCTGACACGGGCGCTGGAGGAAAGCTTGATCGAACACGGCCTTCCCTATCGGATCTTCAGCGGTATCGAATTCTACGGACGGCGGGAGATCAAAGATCTGGTCTGCTATCTGCGGATGGTGACGGCGGGCGACGACATCGCGTTTCTGCGAACGGTTCAAACGCCGCCGCGCCGGGTCGGGAAAAAGAAGCTGGACGCTCTGAAGGCGTGCGCGGCGCAGCGAAACCTGCCGCTTTACGACGCGCTGAAAGAAAATTTACACGCGGACTGGCTCCGGGGTTCGGAGGCCCAGGCCTATGTGCGCGCCGTCGAGCGCGCCCGGGAGATGCACCGCGCAGGCGCGGCGCCGGGCGACGTGTTCCAGGTACTGCTCGTCCGCAGCGGCTACGAAGAATACATACGCCTCCTGGGAGATCAGGAGCGGCTCGACAATGTGGCGGAACTCACGCGGGCGGTGGCGGCGCTGTGGGAGGACGCGGATGCCACACTGGAAGATTTTCTCGCGCGGGTCGCGCTGCTCACAAACCTCGACCGGGAGGACGCGCGGGCGCGGGAGACCGTCAAACTGATGACTGTCCACACCGCAAAGGGCATGGAGTTTCCCCATGTATTCGTCTGCGGTCTGAGCGAAGGCATCTTCCCCGGCCGGCGGATCGACACCCCCGAGGCTATGGAGGAGGAGCGCCGGCTCGCCTACGTCGCGATGACCCGGGCCGCGGACCGTCTCTATCTCTCCGACGCCGCGGGGGGGCCGGGCAATGATCTCTATAAATATCCCTCGCGCTTCCTCTTCGATATGAAATGGGAAAATTTAGAAATTATAACGCCGCCGGACGCCGCCCCGGAGGAGGACGCCCAGCGGCACATCGCCTGTGGAAAAGAAACAGGGGCACACGAACGACCGGTTTTTGAGGCCGGCGCCCGCATAATGCACCCCGTTTTCGGCGCGGGGACAATCGCGGAGCTGCGTTTCCGAGAGGCCTGTTACGTCATCCGCTTCGACGCCCTGCCCACCGAGCGCAGCATCCGTTTCGGCACGGAACTGCGCCCTCAAGCGCATATCTGAGTGCGCTTATCGAGTTCGGAAAGAAACACCTGAAAACTGGGGGATGCATTGCCTCTGATTGTCAAACGGGCGCCAATTTTCTCGGCCCATTCACGCTTACACTGTCCGATGTCATGGGGAGATGGATTGTTTTTTCTAAACACCCCAATCCCTCGTTTCGTCAACATGTCTGCCAAAAATTCCCACGTCCCACAGATGGAATCCTGCCGATAATTGGGATGCTTGGATGCGATGCGGTCGGATAGGGATGGATAAGCCGCCTGTATGGCCTCACGGTCCCCAAGTAACCACGCCTCCATTTCCTCGACAGCGATGCAATATACATGATCAATGGTGATGTTATTTTTATCTGACAATGCTTGCAATTGATTTTGAAAGTCGGCGGTATCGCGTATGTCATTGTCGAGTATTACAAAAATGGCCGCATCCTCTTTTCCATACTTACCGCGCCAACTGTTGCTGATTGCCCTCAACCGTTTCGGCAGATCCATCAAAAGTTGCTCTGATTTGATATTCTTCGCATTGGACCCTTTGGGGAATCCACCAATGCCTTTATACCACTTTGTATCATATTCAACATTTTCCTCTGCTGATTCGGCATTATATTTCTCCATAATGATATCGATAAGAACTTCTCCCGATTGATCTTCAATCAAAAACTGTATGAACACACTTTATCCCCCTTTCTATCCGAAATACCGGCTGAACCACAGATCGCCAAGGGGAATCTCTTCTGTTGTCATCTCCTTGACATACTGGTACTCGGAGGCGCGTTTCACTGTGGAAAAACCGTCGTCTCCTTTTTCTAACACCCACACATCCTCCGGTGACAGAGCGTTCACAAAAAATGGACTGTGCGTGGTTACAAACAATTGCTTTTGAAAACCTTTTCCGACACTTTGCCTCAATTCACACGCCAGGTCTGTCAGATACTGATGATACAATCCATTTTCAGGCTCCTCTATGAAAATCAATTGGCGCGGCGCGAGCTCATGCAAGAGCAAGTAATAGGCGAACAATTTCAGAGTTCCATCCGACATTTTTGTGGAATAAAATGATTCTGAAAATCCCGTCTCTAAAAACTTCAACACGACGCGGTTGTCATCCGTCTTGCTCGGTATAATTTCTTTAATTCCTCTGATTTTCGTTTGTATTTCCTTCAATATCTTTTCAAATGCATTCGGGTCCTCTCTGTACATATACTGCGCCACGTTGTTTAAATTGTCTCCCTTTCTGTTGAGAAAAGGCTGCGGCGCGGCCGATTGTTCCTGGCGGGCAGCATCCGGAGAGAAGTAGCACAGATACCAGCTCCTCAGAAAATTCATAAAATCCACAATACGGGTATATTCGCCCATGGCGCCATAGGTGGCGATGCCGAGCTTTCGCTTGTCCGGCAAATTGACGGAGACCTTTCTTCCTTCGCCAATCACATTCCCCTCTTCATCTTGAAGCGCCTTCGCTCCTTCAATCGCATAACCTACACCATTGGCTAAATTCAGAAAAGACAACGGCCGTCCTATTTTTCTGAGACGTTGACGCAACCGTTCTTCTTTGACGTAAGGACGCTTCTTTTCATCTAAATCAATGGTCACTTCATATGTGATTGGCCTGGAATTGCTTGTCTCTCTGTAATACAATTCAAACCGAATCGGCTCTGTCGACTTTTGCGACACAAGGCGTTCAAATCCGCCGCGATGGTTCAAGTCACAAGCCTCTTCCACGCCGACTTCAAGGCAGTCGGCAATAAACCCAAACGCATCCGCGACGGTACTCTTGCCCGTGCCGCTTGGGCCGATGATCGTGACCAGATTTCCCAGTGGTTTTCCGTCCTGGTTGCTAAAAAGTTTCCCCAGCGTGATAGACTTGAGAGAACCGTAATTTTGTATTTTGATGCCTTCCATTTTCCCCATTGTCATTCGCCTCCTGTTCTCCAATGTCTACAATTTTCTCCCGCTACGCGCCTTCGTATGTCCTATGTTCCGCGGCCGTCAGGCTGCGCTTGGCGTCGCCGATCAGGTAGAGCGAGCCGCAGACGAGCAGCAGATCCTCCGGGCCGCACAGTGCGAGCGCGCGGGCACAGGCGATGTCCGGGTCCGGATGTATCTCCACGCGGGCGCAATGGGGCGCTGCCTGCCGGGCCATCGTCTCAGCCGGCAGTGCGCGCGGATTCTTGTATTGCGTGGCGATGAACACATCGCTGCGCGCGGCGATGTGCCCGGCGCAGAGCGCCGTCTCCTTGTCCGCCGACATGCCCATCACAATCACCCGCCGGCGCCCGTGAAAGAGGGTGTCGAGCGCCCGGGCCAGCGCCTCTGTCTTTGCGGCGTTGTGGGCGCCGTCGATCACACACAACGGTGTCTTCCGCACGATCTCCAACCGCCCGCCCCAACGGACAGCGGACAGCCCCCGGTCTATCGCCTCATCCGAAACCGCCCAACCCCGCGCCGCCAACGCCCGCGCCGCCTCACAGGCCGCGAGGGCGTTTTGCACTTGATGCGCCCCCATCAGCGGCACGAACAGCGCCCGCTCCCGGTACATAAAGCGGGTGCCGGCCAAGTCGGCCTCCCGCACGCGCAACAGCGCCTCATCCGGCACCCGCAGGGGCGCCTCCGCCTGTTCGCAGCACGCGCGGATGACCGCCATAGCCTCGAGCGGCTGCCCGAGACCGGCGACAACATGGCAGCCGCGCTTGACAATGCCGCACTTTTCAAATGCGATGGACGCCAGCGTCTCACCCAGATATTCCGTGTGGTCGCGCGAGATCGGCGTGATCACGGCCACTTCCGACGGCGGGATCGCGTTTGTCGCGTCAAAGCGCCCGCCGAGGCCCACCTCCAGCACAACGATGTCACAGCCGCGGTCGGCAAAACAGCGCAGCGCCAGCGCGGTGAGCAACTCAAATTCCGTCGCCTGCGGTCCTCCGGACGCCGTGACCGCCGCGGCCGCGGCCCGGACCCCGGACAGCCGGGCGGCCCATTCGCTCTTCGACAGCCACGCGCCGTCCACCTGCACGCGTTCACGGAAATTCTCCACAAAGGGCGACACAAAAAAACCCGTCCTGTATCCGGCCGTCCGCAGGATGCTCTCGATCATCGCGGCGGTCGAGCCTTTCCCGTTGGTGCCGGCCACATGGACGAAACGCAGCGACCGTTCCGGATGTCCAAGCACCGCCAACAGGGCCTCCACCCGCTGAAGCCCCGGTTTGGAACCGAAGCGCTGGACCCCATGCAGATAGTCCAGCGCCTCCTCATATGTCATGACCGCCGGGGCATCGGCCCCAAAGCCGTCTCCCCCGGACCCACGCGCCGTCCCGGCGGGCTCTTCGGCAAAATTTACTTTATTTTCCATTTACGAGGGTTCATCCTCCGGCGGGAGCGCCGCCAGGCTGTCGGAGAGCTTGCGCAGCAGAGAATCCAGTTTGTCCAGCCGGGCCCGTTCGGCTTCCACCACGGCCGCCGGCGCTTTGTCTACAAACCCCTGGTTGGCCAATTTGGCGGAGAGTTTCGCCCGTTCGGTCTCGGCCGTCCGTCTCTCTTTTTCCAATCGGGCGCGTTCGTCGGCCACGCGAACCAGTTCCGCAAGCGGCAGATAGATCTGTGCGCTGTCCGTCACAAGGGCCACCAACCCTTTCACATCTTCCGGCGGCGTCTCGCGGATCTCCACCTCCGAGCATCCGGCCAGCTTCATGAGGGATGCCCGCCCCTCCTCGAAGGCCGCCCGGTATGTCGTGACCACAAGAATCCGCGCCTTCTTGGCCGGCGGCACGCGCATCTCCGCCCGACGGGCGCGCACGGCGCCGATGACGGCCATCACGCGCTCCATATCGGCCTCCTCGACGGGGAAATTCAGCCTCTCGTCCGGATGCGGCCATTCGGCCACCATCAGCGCCGGCCCCTCATGCGGCAGCGCCTGCCAGATCTCTTCCGTGATAAACGGCATGAACGGATGGAGCAGCTTCAGCGCGCCGGTGAGCACAGCCACCAACACCTGCTCGGCGGAGGACCGCCGCGCGGCGTCCCCCCCTTGCAGACGAGGCTTGACCAACTCAATATACCAGTCGCAGACGTCATCCCACAAGAAATCGTAGAGCTTTTGCGCGGCCACGCCGACCTCATAATTTTCGATGTTCTCCGTCACGTCCGGCACGAGACGGTTGAACTTCGAGAGAATCCATTTGTCCTCCATCGCCAATTCTTCCGGCAGTTCCCAGGTGTCTACATGGAGGTTCATAAGGACAAAGCGGGCGGCGTTCCAGAGCTTGTTGCCAAAGTTTCGCATCGCCTCGCAGCGCTCGTGGTAAAAGCGCATGTCACTGCCGGGCGCATTGCCGGTGACCATTGTAAACCGCAGCGCGTCGGCGCCGTAGGCGTCGATGATCTCCACCGGGTCGATGCCGTTGCCGAGCGACTTGGACATCTTCCGGCCCTGGTCGTCGCGCACGATGCCGTGGATGTAGGCCGTGTGGAACGGCACGTCTCCCATATGCTCAAGTCCTGAGAAAATCATCCGGGCCACCCAGAAGAAGATGATCTCATAACCGGGTGTGACAACGGTGGTCGGGTAGAAATATTTGAGTTCCGGCGTCTCATTGGGCCAGCCAAACACCGAGAAGGGCCACAGTGCGGAGGAAAACCAGGTGTCCAGCACGTCCTCATCCTGCCGAATGTGTGCGCTGTGGCAGGCCTCGCAGGCCGTCGGATCCTCGCGGGCGACTGTCACATGGCCGCAGTCGTCGCAGTAAAACGCGGGGATGCGGTGCCCCCACCAAAGCTGGCGGGAAATGCACCAATCGCGCACATGCTCCATCCAATTGAGATATGTCTTGGTAAAGCGCTCCGGGACAAACTTCATACGTCCGTCGCGCACGACGTCGATCGCGGGCCCCGCCAGCGGCTCCATTTTGACAAACCACTGCGAGGAGATGATCGGCTCCACCAATGTGTCGCACCGGTAACAGACGCCCACATTGTGGTCGTGATCCTCCACACCCGCCAAAAAGCCGCCGGCCTCGAGGTCGCGCAACACGGCCTCGCGGGCCTCCTCGCGCGTCAATCCTTTGTACTGTCCGCCGTTTTCATTGATGCGGGCGGCCCCGTCCATCACGAGCACATGTTCAAGCCCGTGCCGGGCAGCCACCTCAAAATCGTTCGGATCGTGGCATGGCGTGATCTTGACGCACCCGGTGCCGAAGGACGGGTCCACATAGCTGTCCGCCACTATGGGGATGACACGGCCCACGAGCGGCAGCACGCAGGTTTTGCCCACCAAATGACGGTAGCGCTCATCCTCCGGGTGCACGGCGACGGCGGTGTCTCCCAACATCGTCTCGGGACGCGTCGTGGCCACGACAAGAACTTCGTCTGAACCCGAGACCTTATAACGGATATTCCACAAGTGTCCGTGTTGCGCACGGTATTCCACCTCGGTGTCCGAGATCGCCGTCGCGCAGTGCGGGCACCAATTGATGATGCGGCTGCCCTTGTAGATGAGCCCCTTCTCATACAGGCGCACAAAGACCTCTCGCACGGCGCGGGAACAACCTTCATCCATCGTGAAACGCTCCCGCTCCCAGTCGCAGGAGGACCCCAGCGTTTTGAGCTGCTCGATGATACGGCCGCCGTGAAGGCGTTTCCACTCCCACACAAGCTCAACAAACGCCTCACGCCCCAAGTCGTGACGGGTCTTTCCCTCTTTGCGTAAATTTTCCTCCACCTTAATCTGCGTGGCGATGCCCGCATGGTCCGTCCCCGGCACCCAGACGGCGCTGTACCCCTGCATACGTTTCACGCGCACCAATATATCTTGAATCGTGTTGTCAAATGCGTGACCCAAATGGAGCTGTCCGGTGACATTCGGCGGCGGAATGACAATGGAAAAGGATCGTTTGGTCCAGTCTACCTTAGCATGGAAATAATTTCCATCAATCCACATCTGATAAATGCGAGGCTCCACCCCTTTGGGGTCATACGTCTTTGGCAGTTGAGCGGGCATTCTTCCATTCTCCTCTCCGACATGAGGTATTACGCTTTTTAACTATACCACACGCAACTGTAACCTGCAAGCGGCGGCGAAGCCTCTCCAGCAAATATATCCAATACAGCCATCCTATTCGCACAGGGAGCATAGAAATCGGCTGCCACGCCCCAGCAGTGGGGACGGATCACCCCCGCTCCCGCGGGGAGCATCGAAAGCTGTTTTTCGGCGGTCTCGGCTCTGCCGGATCACCCCCGCTCCTGCGGGGAACATTAGAGTTTCCCGCCGTGCAACATCACGGGGTTGGGATCACCCCCGCTCCTGCGGGGAACATCCCCGGAGAACCACAATATCCAAAAGCACCTGAGGATCACCCCCGCTCCTGCGGGGAACATCCAGACTTGAATCGCCATGCGTGGCTTGAGGCGGGATCACCCCCGCTCCTGCGGGGAACATCCGGTTGTCCCCTGGCCCGATCAAGACCAGGAAGGATCACCCCCGCTCCTGCGGGGAACATATTAAGAAAACC
>JAIRTA010000079.1 GCA_031255175.1 Oscillospiraceae bacterium
CACATCGACGCGGTTCAGCTTTTGCAACACCAGGGCTATAACCAGATGGTCTCGGTAAACACAGGCGAGCCGTCCAACGACAGGTCAACCACGGACGTCATGCCGTACGGCCCGCAAAATCTGTTGTCCGCCGAAGCCGCCGACACACTGCCGCAATCTGTAAAGGACAGGATTTTCGGCAACAACATAGACGCCGGCCGCAGCAACGTCACGGGCTCTGTCAACAGAGCGGACTTTTACAAATACGACACCATGCGTTACATGGTAAACCACTCCAACTCGACCAACTTCGCGAACGATCTAAACAGGTTGCCCCAGGCGGATTGGTCCGGTTCCGTCAACCTGAGTAACCTGGAGGGCGTCATGCGCTCCGGTAAAGATCTCATGAAGTCAACTCCGGGTATCAAATATTGGATCTGGAACTACAGGCAAATGTTCGACAACATACCGTTTGAACGGGATTCAAACAACTCCGCGCGTCCTTACCTTGAGCCGTGGCCGGCCGCGGGCAACCAGTATTTCCAGAATCGCGCGATCGGCGCCGGTGAAGTGCATCAATGGGTGGAGTCCTACTATCACACCTTTGGGCTCGATATGGCGACGAATGCAACACCGGATGCCTCGGCCCTCCTCAAATTCTACAGAGAAGACCTCGTGAACAACAGATATCGCCCGGCGGCCGAAGTCTATACGACAAAACTCGAGAAGCCCATAACGGCCGTGCTGAGAAGAAGCGACACCGGCGAAGTCATCAAAACCTACAGCTATATCTCAAAGATCATGGCCCATGAGATCATCGAGGCCGATACTTTGGTCCCCGAGGGCACCAAAATCGCGCTGGAACTCTACGAAGGAAATACGGCGGCAGGAGATCCTTTCTTCACTGCGTGGGCTGTGCAGGGCCAGGCGTTTGAGGCGGACAGGACATCTCCGGTCACCAACGTAGTGGTCTCCCATCAGGGTTCTATCGACATCCCGGGCCGTGTCGCCAGAACCGGCAACGCGCAATACAGTGTGAGAGAAGTCTTTGCGTACAACGAACCGTTCTCGGCCGACGGATTTGAAAAAGTTCTCTGGACAAAAGTCGGCGGAGATGTGAATGAAGTTACACTTGAGAGCGGCGCGACCGCCACCGCCCCCAGTCCCACAAACAACTGGTGGCATTCTTACGACTACATCACCCTGCGTGGGCATGAGCCGGGCAGCTCAGTCGTCTTTAGGGCCACGGCCAAGGATGAAAACATCACAAACCCGGCCAACAGGCCCTACGCCGAACTCACCGTAAACGTCAAAAAACCGCTGTATCTTAAGATTCCAAACAATCCCGGCAACTCCGCGGGTTCCACAAACACATATGGCCGCAACATGTATTCGCCCTATCATTTCAACCTCGATATGACGGTCAACTTGACCATCACAAAACACGACAGCGACACCGTAGACGGACCTATCAACATCGAGGTGTGGGACAGGGCCAACGAACGCGACACGCCGTTTATCTCCTTCCAAGTGGCCGGCCTCGGAACGCACCCCTTGCAAATTCCCGCGTACACGCTGCCGCGCGAAGAATACTACAAGATCGTAGCTCGGACCGCAAGCGGCGACGCTCTCGGGTATGAGTACTTCAGGGTGGATGGATACAGCCAAATTGACTGGTCCAAAGACGTAACCGCGAGCGGCAGCAATATCAACGTCAGGTACACCAAGAAAAACAGCAATGTGGCGGGCACGATCAGCTTGGCGGAGGACGCCGTCGCCTACGTAAACGGGGTGCCTTGCGCCGTAAGCGTTGGAACCTCGACATCAGGCGCCAACTCCAACACAAACACGTTGATCATCGCGGGCGGTCATGACATTGCTGTGGCCGGCCAAAATACGGTCGAGATTGTGGGCGTCACATTCGCGCAATACCCAGGTTACACATTCACAGTGAGCGACACGTACATCAAATAGTCAGTTCACCACGCCGGAAGGAAACGCGTTCCCCCATTTTGCGGACGGGGCGCGTTTCCTTCCGGCAAACCGTGACACGCGAGAATCCCGCTCGTTTTAAACCGTCGAACACTTTTTTGCCACTCTCCCTTTGTATATTCCGATCCTTAGCGGCATGATGCACGCCGCGTGAGACTGCTTCGGGTCACACATCCGAGGCAGTCTCACATTTGCAAACCCAACCCGTGTCAAACCGAACCATATGTATTTCACAATTCTTCCGCCGTGTGGTTCTCAAAACAAAGCCCCCAAAAAGGTATACCTTTTGGAAAAGTGTCATTTGCAGAAATTTTGTCTGCTGTGATGGTCGAAATAGATAAAAAAACATCGCATAACCCCATTGACTTTGAAAGAATTTTGTAATATTATTAGCTGTGTTGGCAGCTGTGGCGAACCTCCAAAAGGTATACAATAACAGGTTGCCGACAAGCGGCCGAAAATCGCGCGGCTCAACGGCTGCGGGGATGTTCACATAAGTTTGCGTCGTAGCAATGAGGAGAAAGGGGCAGTTGCCGTCGTCCGGGCTTTCGCCCGGGAATTCGCTGAGAGAGAAGGAAAAATTGACACCATAGAGAGAGCTACTGCACAGCAAGTAAAAACATACAAAATTTACCAAAAAGAGCCGCGGGAAAGGGAGGTTGGCAACATGCCAATCACATTGCGGGAAGAGTTAAATCGCCGCCTATTGAACGGCGATTTCAGTTGTGAAAAGGAGCTCACTTTGTCGCTCATCAGCGGCAAATGGAAGATCGTGCTGATCTGGCATCTGGCTCATGAAGGCCCGCTCAGATTCGGACAACTGAGTCGTCTGTTCAGAGACATCAGCCATCGGATCCTAACCAAACAACTGCGCGAGATGGAACAGGACGGTCTGATCATCCGGAAGCCCTATCAGACTCCGCAGTTGAAAGTAGAATATCTGCTCACAGATCTGGGTTGGTCGATCGTCCCCATCGTGGACGCAATGTGGGAGTGGGGGCGCAAACACATGCACCATTACGTGGAAAAAGTCAAACGCGAAGAACCGATTCCCGACTGACGCCGCCGGCGCGGTTTGCGGCACAACGGACGCCGCCGCTGTGCCCGGGCGCGGTGAGGGCGACAAACACCGGCCGGCGGTCCCGTCTCGGCCGGCGTAGGCGTTGATGCCGGTTTTTCTCCTCACAAAATCACAACAAAGGCATTCGGGGGGGCTTTTCAGCACCCCGAATGCCTTTGTCAATCCGGCCGCTTGCCGGTTGGGGCCGACGCCTCGCCGCGCGTCACTGGAATGTTTCGTCACGGGGACGATGTGGGGTCCTTTGCGCGGCAGGCAGTGTCTCCGCAGCCGCAGTCGCAGCCCACACACTTTCCCTTGCGCTTGTCTCGAACCATCTTCGCGACGATCGCCGCGAGGATGGCGAACACAACAAGCCCCACAAAAATCGTGCCTAAATTTTCCGACAAAAACGTGAGCACGCGTCTCCCTCCCCGCACGACGTCCGCCCTCTTTTGGAGGATAGGGGCGGACGGGTAAAATCAGATGTCTACGCCTGCGCGCCGAGCGCGCCCAATCTCGACAGATCTCTCTTGGGGGCGGGGCGCAGCAGCAAAAACAGGAAGCCGGCCAACAGCAGCAGCGCCGCCACTGTCCAGATACCGAAACCGCGCGCCGAGAACAGCATTCCGAACTGGTATACGCACAGGGACACGACATAGGCAAAACCGCACTGGTAACCGATGGCGGCCCAGAACCACTTCAGGTTGTTCATCTCCCGCTTGATCGCGCCCATCGCCGCGAAGCAGGGGGCGCACAGCAGGTTGAACACAAGGAAGGAATAGGCAGACAAGGTGGTGAAGCTGGCGGCCAGCGCGCCCCAGACTTCCACGCCGTCCTCCGCCACCTCGGCAAAACCGTACAGGATACCGAAGGTGCCCACCACATTTTCTTTCGCGATGAGGCCGGTGATGGCGGCGACGGCCGCCCTCCATTCCCCCCAGCCCAGGGGCGCGAAGAGCCACGCGATGCCGGAGCCCATATAGGCGAGGATGCTGTCGGACATGTCCACCATGCCAAAGGCGCCGTCCGTCCAGCCGAAACTGGAGGTGAACCAGACAAACACGGTGGCCAGCAGGATGATGGTCCCGGCCTTTTTGATGAACGACCAACCGCGCTCCCACATGCTGCGCAGGATGCTGCCGACCGTGGGCCAGTGGTAGGCGGGCAGTTCCATGACAAAGGGCGCGACGTCGCCCGAAAACAGCTTTGTCTTCTTCAAAACCACCCCGGAACAGATGATGGCCGCCATGCCGATGAAGTAGGCGCTGTACGCCACCCACCACGCGCCGCCGAAGACCGCGCCCGCGATCAGCGCGATGATGGGCAGTTTGGCGCTGCATGGGATAAAGGTGGTGGTCATGACCGTCATACGCCGGTCGCGCTCACTCTCGATCGTCCGGGAGGCCATGATACCGGGTACGCCGCAGCCCGTGCCGATGAGGATCGGGATGAACGATTTCCCCGACAGCCCAAAGCGGCGGAAGATCCTGTCCATGATAAACGCGATGCGCGCCATGTATCCGCAGGCTTCGAGGAAGGCGAGGAAGATAAACAAGATGAGCATCTGCGGCACAAAGCCGAGCACGGCCCCAACGCCCGCGACGATGCCGTCGAGAATCAACCCCTGCAACCATTCGGCGCAATTTACCGCCTCGAGCGCGCTGCCCAGCAGCACGGGCACGCCCGGCACCCACACGCCGTAGCCGGCGGGGTCGGGCTCCTCAACATCCAAAGCCGCCTCGAAGTCCATAAGAGAAACCGGTAAAACCTCGGTGATATTGCCGTCCTCGTCCTCCACTTCCGCTTCGGTGGCAAGCCCCGCGACGGCGGCCTCCCGCATGAAACCGGCAATGATATCGCCGCTCGGCTCCTCCGCGTCCAGCGTTTCGGAGATCGCGCCTGTGTCGATGCCCGCCTCGTCCGCCGCGGAGAGATAGGCTTCGATTTTCAGCTGCGCGAGGTCATAATCGCCCGCCGCCTCCTCGTACGCGGCGGAGCCGATCCCAAACAGATGCCACCCCTCGCCGAAGACGCCGTCGTTGGCCCAGTCGGTGACAAGGGTGCCCACAGAGGTGACCGAGACAAAATACACAATAAACATGACCACCGCAAAGATCGGCAGCGCCAGCCAGCGGTTGGTCACCACCCGGTCGATCTTGTCGGAGATGCTGAGCCGCCCCTTGTTTTTGACCTTGATGCAATCTTTGATGATGGAGTCGATGTACACGTAACGCTCGGCGGTGATGATGCTCTCGCTGTCGTCGTCCATCTCCGCCTCACAGGCCACGATGTCGCTCTCTATGTGCGCGAGCTGCTCTTGGGTGAGCCCCAGCTTGGCGATGATTTTCTCGTCCCGCTCAAACAGCTTGATGGCGTACCAGCGCTGCTGTTCCTCCGGCAGGCTGTGCAGCACGGCCTCCTCGATGTGCGCCAGCGCGTGTTCCACGCTGCCGGAAAAGCTGTGCCGGGGAACTGTCTTGGCGCCGCCCGCCGCTTCCACGGCCGCCTGCGCGGCCTCCATGACGCCGGCGCCCTTCAGGGCCGAGATCTCCACGACCCGGCACCCGAGCTCCTCCGCGAGCCGTTTGGCGTGGAGCGTGTCGCCGATCTTTGTGACTACATCCATCATGTTGACGGCCACCACCACCGGGATGCCCAGTTCGGTGAGCTGTGTGGTCAGAAAAAGATTGCGCTCCAGATTGGTGCCGTCGATGATATTCAAGATGGCGTCCGGGCGCTCGTCGATCAAATAATTGCGCGCCACCACCTCTTCCAGCGTATACGGCGAAAGCGAGTAGATGCCGGGCAGATCGGTGATGATCACATTTTTGTGGTTTTTGAGTTTTCCCTCTTTTTTCTCCACCGTGACGCCGGGCCAGTTACCCACGAACTGATTGGCGCCTGTCAGCGCGTTAAACAGAGTCGTTTTGCCGCTGTTTGGGTTGCCGGCCAGGGCGATTTTAATAGCCATTTCATCCTTCCTCCTTGCGCGCGGTCACGCTGTACTCTTTCACAAACACCGCGCCTTTCAAAGACTGGTATTCCGCTCCTCCGTCTGTCAGATCTCTTTTACTCCACCTCAATCAGTTCGGCGTCCGCTTTGCGCAGGGAGAGTTCGTATCCCCTAACCGTCACCTCAATCGGGTCCCCCAGCGGCGCCACCTTGCGGACATAGACGTCCACCCCTTTTGTGATCCCCATCTCCATGACGCGGCGTTTGACGGGTCCGGCGCCGCCGATCTTGGCCACCCGCACACTGCGGCCCGGTTTCGTCTCTTTGAGTGTCTGCACGCTTCTTCCTCCTTACGATGGCGCAGGCGTCACCTGTCAGACCATAATCTTACTGGCCATCTCGCGACTGATGGCCACACGGGACTCTTTGATGTTGACAATCACATTGCCGCTGATCTCCGTGATCACCCTGATGTGACTGCCCGGTACAAAGCCAAGATTTTCAAGAAATTGCCGGGTCTCCGTTTTTCCGCTTACCTTCTTGATCGCGTTTTCTTCTCCGACTCTTGTCAGCGTCAAAGGCGTCATGTCTGTCTTCCATCCTGTCTGAAGTTAGTACTGAGTAACTGTGTGAGTAATCGAACAGACAAATTAGCTTTTGCTAACTGTCCTTTCCTACATAATAATCAAATTTTCGTATTTTGTCAAGAGTTTGTGCGGAGTTTTCTAAAAACTCATGTTTTCTTATTTTCGTCCCCGTGTGCCGTGAGTGCCCGAAAAATGGCTTGGGCGCATTCGTCCACGTCCAGAAGCCCCGGCGATAGGTCCAGGCCCTGGGCCTTCAGCGCCTCCGCGAGCGCCACCGTCTGCGGCACGGAGAGCCCCACCCGCGTGAGCGCGTCGGACCGGCTGAAGATGTCGCGCGGAGGGCCCTCCATGATCACCCGGCCCTTGTCCATGACGACGACGCGGCCGGCCAGCGCCGCCTCGCTCATGTGGTGCGTGATCAGCACGACGGCAATGCCGTGCTCCCGGCACAACCGCCGAACCGTTTCCATCACCTCCCGCCGCCCGATGGGGTCGAGCATGGCGGTCGGCTCGTCGAGGACCAGGCAGCGCGGCCGCATCGCGATGACGCCGGCAATGGCAACGCGCTGTTTTTGCCCGCCCGACAGGCGGTGGGGGGCGTACTCGCGGTATTCCCCCATGCCGACTTCCTCCAGGGCCTCCCCCACGCGCCGCACGATCTCCTCGGAGGGCACGCCCAGATTTTCCAGCGCAAAGGCCACATCCTCCTCGACGGTGGTGGCCACGATCTGGTTGTCGGGGTTTTGAAACACCATGCCCACCGTCTGGCGGATTGCCAGCGTCTGCGTCTCGTCCCGCGTGTCCCGGCCCTCCACCGTCACCCGGCCGGCGGTCGGGATGAGCACGGCGTTGCAATGCTTGGCAAGCGTCGATTTGCCGGAGCCGTTGTGCCCCACCACCGCGACAAACTCTCCCCGCGCAACCGCCAGCGACACGCCGTCCAGCACGGGCGGCGCGTCCGGCGCGTAGGCAAACGTCACATCTTGAAAATTCAGCAAAGTCAAGGCATCCATCTTCCGGTCGCTCCACATGGTAAAATCCATCCGCTCCGGGTCACCGGCAGGCCGAGCTCATCCGCCTCGGCCGCGCCGCCGAAGCGAGCGGTCATCGTGCTGTTTAACAGGTACGCGAGCGCGCCGGGCGCCAGGCCCGCGGTGTAGGCGTTCAGCAGAACAAACAGCGGCGTGTCTGAGAGAACGCCGGCGCACAGCGATAAAAAATCGAACAAACTCTCCTCCAGCTTCCACACCTCGCCGGACGGTCCCCGCCCATAAGAGGGCGGGTCCAAGATCAGCGCGTCATAGCGCCGGCCGCGCCGGATCTCCCGCTGGACAAAGGCGCGGCAGTCGTCCACGATCCAACGGATGGGCCGGTCGGCAAGGCCGGAGGCCGCCGCGTTTTCGCGCGCCCAGGCCACCATGCCCCGCGCCGCGTCCACATGGCAGACCTCGGCGCCCGCGGCGGCGGCGGCCACGGTCGCGCCGCCGGTGTAGGCAAAGAGGTTCAGCACGCGGACGTCCCGCTTCGCTTTCTCGATGCGCGCGCGGAGAAAGTGCCAGTTGACCGCCTGCTCCGGGAAGAGCCCCGTGTGCTTAAAATTCATCGGCCGCACGCGAAAGCGATAGTCTCCGTAGGCAATGTCCCAATGGGGCGGCAGGTCGTGCGCCTCCCAATGCCCGCCGCCGCCCTTCCGGCTGTAGCGGGCGTCCACACGCGCCCAAGCGGGGTGCGCACGCGGCGTGTCCCAGATCACCTGTGGGTCGGGGCGCACAAGATAAAACGAGCCCCAGCGCTCAAGCCGCTCCCCGCGCGTGCAATCCAGCAGTTCGTAATCCCGCCATTTGTCAGCTGCCCACATGGATCCTTCCCCACATCCCGGCGCCCGCCGCGGCCCTTGCATGTCACTCTTGCAGGCCACTACTGTACACCACTATATCTTGTGGTTTCCACAAGATATAGTGGGTCTCCGACCACCCCTCGGCGCGGCGTCCTCAGTCCAATTGAGATAAATTATATCACCCGCCGGACCGTCTGGCAAGGAAAACCGCCGCGGCGGGGGTTCATCGCTTTCTATGACAAAGCATTGCCTTTGCGCGTATTCTTGACCACCATGAATTCGACGCCTTTGCGCGAATACGATGACCGTCTGCGCCCTGATCGCCCGATTGTGGGAACCGCCCCGGACCGTAAAAGTCCGGGGCGGTTCCCATAGGTGGTTGCGAAAAACGAGAGAGAAGAGAGGATGGGGCGCCCTCGAGAGTGACCGAAAACACCCCGTGGAAAAATCAAAATTTGCTCATTGCAGGATCTTCAGATCCCACAGCGACACCCGCGCGGGTCTCACCACGCTGTCGGTCACGGTCAGGCGCACGTACCGCGCCGATGTGTTTACGTCGTCAATGTAGACGCTCTCGGTGGACGTCTGTTCCGTTTTATCCGCCAGCGGCGTCCAGTCCGTCCCGTTGTCCGAGGCTTCCAATTTATAGTAATACCCCGCCTGAGGGAAGCCGAATTGCGTCATCACGCGGGTGAACGCCCTGATCTCACCCAGATCGACGGTGATGCTGGGCGTATCGTCCACGTCGGCCTCCCAGGCCGTGGCAAGTTCGGCGTCCACCGCCGCCGCGGCGCCTGTGCCGGCTGACGCCGACACGGACGCGCCGGAAGCCAGGTTCACCCGGTCGTCCGCGACGCCGAAATCCCCTTTCAGCGCGTCAAACCACACATCGCCCATTTGGGCGTAACCGGCAAGCGTCGGGTGCAACCCGTCATACATGTCCGGCTGCGCGGCGTTCAGCGGCGCGTACATATCGACAAGTTCGATGTTTTCGCCGGCCTGTTTGCGCGCCTCTACGATGCTCTTGACAGCCTCGTTGTACGCATCGACCCTGTCCATGATCGTGCCGGTTACGCTTCCCGACGCGGACGGCGTCCGTTTTGTCAGCAGCGCCACATACAGCTTGCCGTTTTCTGTCCCGTTTGCCCGGAATCCTTCGAAAATACGGCCGATCAGCGTATTCAGCCTGTCGGGTGCGGTCTCCAGCATCGCCTGGTTGTTTTGCCAATAGGCGTTGATGTCATTGGTGCCGATCATCAGCGCCACGATGTCCGGGCGGTTGGCCATCTGGTGGTGTAAATTGTCCAGATGATTTTGTATCACAGATCCCGACCAACCCTCGTGGTTGTGGGTGCCTATATAATTCGGGCCGTTCGTCTGTCTCCCGACAAACTCAACGCCGGCGCCGGCGCGTGTGAGCCGCTTCCAAAGCTGCTGGCGGTATCCCCCGGTCTGCTCCTCGGCCTGTGTGTTCGAATAGCCGTATGTGATGGAGTCGCCCATTGTCATCACCCGGAGAAAGTTCGAAGCGTTCCTCCGAACCGCGGGCAGCGCGGCGGGGGCGTTGACATCCCGCAGCCGTTCGACATCCTCGCCCGGGAGCACCCTGTCGTAAAAGCGGATCTCCGACATCTGTCCGACAAACATCCCCTGATCCGTCGGCGTCGCGTTGCCGTCTTTGTTGCCGCCGTAGCTCTTTTGCACGTCGCCCCGCGCGCCGATCACGATGTACTGGGGGTCGTTCAGCGACCGGCCGCCATCGTGATAGACAGCCACCGCGTCCAGGCGGCCGTCCACGAAGATTTGCAGCGTGTTGTCGCTCTTGCGCCTGGTACACACGACATGGTGCCACGCCCCGTCGTTGACGGTGGTGATGCCGCGGATGTTCCGGTCCGCGCCGCCCTCCGCGCCGACACCAAAGATGATCTTCCCGGCGCCGGCGGAAGGTCCGCCCATAGAGACGCCGAAATCATCCCGCACACCGGCCATGTCCGCCGTAAACAGGGCCGTGCCCTGGTAACTCAGCGCCGTGTTGGCGGCGGCCTGGGTCGTTTTGATCCAGAACGCAATGGACATGTCATCTTGCACACGGCGCTCTGTCGTGTAGCTGTTCGCGCCGTCAAAGTCCAGCGTCGCGTTCCATTTCTCCACCAACCCTTCGGGCACGGGGTCTTCGTCCGGCAGAGGCCCCGGGTTTGGGTCCGCCTCCGCCGCGCCGTACCCGGCCAGCGGTATATATGTGTTGTCGTCCCAGAGATACGCTCTGGCCGTATGGCCGCCGGGAAGCGTCATTTGTATGGTTTCGCGCGCGCTGTACGTGTTCAGCGTATTCGCGACGCTTTCCAGCTTCACAAACCGGCCGTCGCCGTCGTACAGCGCGACAATGGCACGGTAAGACAGCGTGTCCTCGTCCTCGCCTTGAAAGAGGTAGAAATCCGCTGTCACGGCGTCGCCCGACTGCGACATTTCTATGCGCGTCACATCATCCGCCCCGCCGCGCGTCACCGTCACTTCGCAGACGGCTTGGCGCCCTGTGGCGCTCGTGGCCACGACGGTCGTTGTACCGACGGCCACGCCTGTCACGGTCCCGTCGGCACTGACCGACGCGACGTTGCTGTCGCCGGACGCCCACGTGACCGTTTGATCATAGGCAAATACCGGCGAGACAAAGGCTTTCAGCGCGTCCTGCCCGCCCACTTTCAACGCCAGCGCGTCCTTGCTGAGATCAACCCGCACGTCCGGCCTGTCGATGTAGATATAGTCCAATTGCGCGTAATTGTCGCCTTTTGTCAGGCGGATGGTGTTGTTCCCGGCGTTCAGCGGCACGACGACCGCGACCTGCCCGAATCTGCCCCAGCCGGACGTCCGCGCGTACTTGACCGCCGGCATCGAACGGCCGTTGACAGTCAGCAGATGCGTGGCATAGCCGTTTGTCCCGCTGCCGCCGTTGGCGTAGGCGATGTGCAGGTTGTACTCGCCGGCCGCCGGGGCGTAGACGTCTGTGAATTCCGCCCAGCTGTCGCTGTGGTCCATCCCGCCGATGTAGCCGCTGTTGGAAATGCCGACCGAGTAAGCATTGCCCACATTCAGGTGAACCGCTTCCGCCAGATGGTTCACCACCGCGTTCTCCGCCTCATATCTGACCGGGGTGTCGGCGGCGTCTTCGGTGATGAGCGGGAAGTATGTCACGCGGATGTTCTCCGCGCCGTACGGCACCAGTGTAATCTGCTCGACGGGCTGCGCCGACGTGACGGGTC
Source organism: Oscillospiraceae bacterium (assembly GCA_031255175.1). Classification (GTDB taxonomy): domain Bacteria; phylum Bacillota; class Clostridia; order Oscillospirales; family UBA929; genus JAIRTA01. Next base: position 11,666 of record JAIRTA010000079.1, read on the forward strand.
CGACGGGCGGCTCGTCGGCGTCCGGCTGGCCGGGCAGGATCTGCCATTCGGGTACTTTTTTGGCGCGGACGGTCAGCGTCACGGGCGTCGTGGCCTGCACAAACGGGTTGCCCGGCATCGCGCCCTTGTTGACCGTGACGGAAGCCTCCGGATCTTTGTCGTCCAGCAGCAGGCCGTAGTTCCAGTCGGTGGTCGGCAGAACCTCATAGCGGCCGAACCCGAATGTGGAAATTTGGTTCCACTGTTCTCCGATTTTGAGCGAGAACACCAACGGTCCGCGCGTGACGGCCGCCGAGTTGTTGATCGCTTGCACCGTCTTCACGCCCATCGGCAGGTCCAGCGTCACAACGTCGCCATCCTGCCAGACGCGGTCGATCACGTAGTACGCACCGGCGGCGACGCCCGTCAGCGGTACGCCGTTGACTGCGACGGCGGCGCCCGGGCACCACGCCGGGATCCGCAGTGTCAGAGGGAATGTTTTGGCATCGTCAAGGCCGACGGCGAAGCGAATCTGTTCTTCAAACGGGTAGTTTGTGTCCTCTGTGACCGTCACCAAGTCCCCGCCAATCAGCGACGTCACCTTGCTGGGACCGTAGGCGAGCGCGGCCAGGCCACCCTCGCGGGACGAAGCCCACATGTTTTTGACGTAATACGGCCAGCCCATGTGGAAGTCAAAGCGGCAGCACGGATAGCCGGAATCGGCGCCGACGGTCAGATCTTGCCCGTGATCCTCGCGGAAACCGTGGCTTTCGGCCCGGTTTCTGATCTCATTGGGCATATTGTAATATTGGAGCCCTTTGATCTCTTTGTCCAAAGCGGCGGGCAACTCGTTGAACGCGATGGTTTCCAGCTGGTCGCCCAGATAGGGGTCGCCCAGTATCATCTGGGCCTCCTCGTTGGACTGCATACGTTCGACGATGGCGCACGTCTCCGTGCCCGCGATGGAACTGACGCCGGACAGTTCCTCCGTCCCCGACGGTATCCCGGTGACCCGGCCGTGCTCGCGCAGCAGATGAACGTCGCCCGCGCGAAAGGCGCCGGAATCGGACAGATCTCCCGATAATTGGTAATATATGGCAGGTGTCTTGATGTATTGGTTGACGTTGACGATATGGTTTGGTTGGATGTCATTTCCATTTATATTGAAAAATTTCTCGTTCGTGAGCAGGTCGGTGTTGTCAAATCCCTGGCGTTTCAGCAGCTCCGCCAGTTGGAGCAATTGCGCGTCGCCCGTCCGGTTGTACAGCCAAAGAACGACGTCGATGTTGTCGCCCACGCGCGTTTTGCCCCACGAACCGAGCGCGCGGCCCGGCAAGGCGGTCAGTTGGTGATGGAAGTATTCGGTCATAAAGGTGAGGACGCGTTCGTCTCCGGTCGCCTCGTAATAGTCCTTTATGGCATACAGCATCACCATGCGCGGCCACCAGTCGTTGTTGGACGTGGGGCCGAAGAAGCCGTTCGCCTGCTGGCTATTCAGCATCCACTCCATCCACTTCTGGGATTTGCCGATCAGTTCCTGGTCTTTGAGCGTGTATGCCAGCGCGACGAGTCCTTTGACGTAGTAGGCGGGGCGCTCCCAGTCGCTGTCCGCCGCGTTGCCGCCGAGCCAGGCGCTGTTGGCGCCGAGTTCGGAGTAGATCTCCTCGGCGTGGCCGGTCAGGCCGTCTTTTTGAAGGGTGAGTTGTGTCTGCAACCAGCCGCCGGCTTCGACGGAACCGAGCGGCAGCGGCGCGAACGGCGTATCCACGAGCGGAGCGGCGTTGTGCACCGGTGTGAGCAGCTCGTCTCCCGACGGCAGCACCAACACGTTCGCTTTCGTCCTGATGGAGGAACCGGTGATCGCGCCCTCCACGGTGAAAGAGCCCCGTGCGGCGTACAGGGCCGGGTCGACGTCGTCCCAAACCACGGCCGCGGTGCCCTTTGAGCCGTCATTGTATTCGACGGAGATGTCGTCCGGCAGGACCGGTGCGCTGCCCACCGCTGTGGACGCCGAGACCGGCGCCGCAAAATCGATGGCTTTCGGCCCGTAATAGGGTGCGACTAAGAAGTTGTCGTATGCGGCGGAAACCCGATAAACGCGCGTCCCGAACCGGCCCGACGCGTAAGACGTATCCACATAACGGATGAGCGGCGTGGTCATGTCATTCACATAGACTTTGATACAGGTGCCGTAGATGACCACCCGCACATGGTAGGTCGTGTCCAGGCTGATGGGCATATCGTAAGCAGCGAGAAGTGAATAGTTGTCATTGTGCTTGCTCAGCGATACGCGATTGTACAGTTTGTCGATGCCGACGCTGTAGCCCTGCACGCCGTCTATGGCGGCGGAAAAATTGTTGGCGCGGAGCAGGATATTGGCGTTCTGTCCGTTGCTTGTGCCGGTGACGCCCGTCAGCGTGATGTCGGCGTCAACCTGCATGTCGGCATAGATGGGGTCGGTGGCGTACGCTTTCAACCCTTCGCCGATCGGCACGGTCAGCTTTCCGTCGGAAACAGCCCAATTGCCATTGACGACCGTCCATTTGCTAAGATCTCCGCTGAAATCGTCGAAGAAAGACCCCAGCACCGCGACATTGGCGACGGCGCGGACGGATGTGCCCGCTATCGTGCCCTGCACGGTGAAACTTGTACTCTCGCCGGCATAGGCGGCGGGGTCGACCGCGTCCCAGATGACTGCGGCGCTGCTTTGGGAACCGTCATTGTACTCGACGGGCACGGTGGCGGGCAGGGAGGGTGCGACGCCGGCTGTCGTGGACACCGAGACCGGCACCACGAGATCGACGGCTTTCGGCCCGTGGTAGGGTACGGCCGAGAAGTTGTCGTACGCGGCCGCCGCCTGCCACACGCGCGCCCCGACCTTGCCGGACGCATAGGTCGTATCCACATAACGGATGAGCGGCGTGGTCATGTCGTCTACGTAGACT
>JAIRTA010000082.1 GCA_031255175.1 Oscillospiraceae bacterium
GTCGTCGCGTATGAGCTGGAGGTCATCAAGCTCCCCTTCGTCGGGCCGATCGAGATCCAATTCGCCCAGAGCGCCTCCACGCGGGGCTGGCTGGGCGGCGACGAGACCATTGTCCCCCAACCGGCGCCCTCCGAGAGTCCCTCTCCCGAACAGCCCGAGCAGAAAGAGGAGTCCATTTGGACGCAAAGCAACTTCGTCCGGGGGCGGTTTTTCAAAGATCTGCTCAAATCGACGTACAGCGGCACGGGGATCGTCACCGCGAAGGGGACACAGTCGCCCTACGCGTACGACGAAAACACCAATACATTCTACCATTGCGTCTCGATCAATACGTTTTCGGCCAGCTACAACCCGAACGGCAATTTCGACGAGGCCGAGGCCGGTAAGACGGCGGTGAGAGCGATGAACACCTGTCTCAAAAAGATCGACGGGAAAGAACAGCTCACAATGGAAGACGACTCCGTAAAAAACATCGACCAGAGCCGACCCAAACATGTGGAATGCCTTGTGATCATCCCGGAGGACGCCTCGCCCGAGGCGGAGGCCGCGCTGCGGCAAATCCTGAACAACAGGGCGCAGGAGCACAACGCCTCCGGCAGCGGCGAGACGGTATCCTACCGCCTCGCCCGGGGCGGCGGCAACGCGAAGCCGGCCGAAACGCCGGCCCAGGAGGCCGCCTGACCCTCCGGCAGACGGAAGTGAGAACCGCAATCCTTGCATTTCAGCTACACAGTATATGGTGTGATATACTATATATTGTGTATTAACTACTATATATAGTATGCCGTGGTGCGCGCCTTCGCGTTTTCACCGCGGCCTCGCGGAACAGGAGGAAGACGGTGGAGATGTGGGTGTCGGCGCCCCTGGTGCTGATCGCGGCCGCGGCGATTGTGTTTTACAACAACAGAGAGGCATTTCGCGCGGACGGCCCCCCGGGGCCCAAGTGCGGGGCCGTCGTGCGGCGGAAGAACGCCGTCGTCGCCCTGCTGTGCGCCGTGCCGCTGGCGGAGGCGGCGTTCCTCGTCTCCTGCCTGTACTATCAGCACGGGGTGCCGTACGCGGTGAAGCTCCTGTGCGTGTGCGAGTGGCTGATCCCCGTCGCGTACATGGACTACAAGAAGCGCATCATCCCCAACGCGCTCATCGCCGCGGGTCTGGGGCTGTTTGCGGTCTTTTTGGCCTTGGATGTCCTCGTGTGGCGGTACGACGCGCTCGACGTGCTGAAGGCGGCCGGCGGCGGTCTGCTGCTGGGCGCGGGCGTGTTTGTGCTCTGCCTGCTCGTGACCAAGGGCGGCATGGGGATGGGCGACGTCAAACTGTTCGGCGTTTTGGGCCTGCTTCTCGGGTGGGATGGGGTTTTTTACGTCATCTTGCACTCGGTCGTGCTGGTGGCCGGCTATGGCCTTGTGATGATGGCGCGAAAGAAGCTGGACCGCAAAGCGACGCTCCCCATCGGGCCGTTCGCGCTGCTCAGCATGTTGGTCAGCGTTTTCCTGGGGCTGTGACAGGCCGCGATTTGGGCCGCTTGGGCGAAGAGAGTGGGGGACGAAGTTGAAAAAGATCTTGCTGCCGCTTGGGGTTGTGCTGGTGGCGCTCGTCGGCTGGGTGGTCGGCCTCGGCTCGATTCGGCCGGAGGACAACAGCGCCGAAATCGCGCAGTATCTGTCCATCGCGGAGCAGCAGCTGTCCCTGGAGGCATACGGCGCGGCCATTGCCTGCTACGAGCGGGTGGTCGAGCTGGAGGACACGCCGGCCCACAATCTCCTGCTGGCACAGGTGTACCGCACGATGGGGCGCTCCAGGCTGTACCAGACCGCCCTGGAGGAGATGATCTCCAAATTCCCCAAAGAGGCGGCCGGGCACGAGGCGCTGGCGAACCACTACTACGAGGTGGAGCGATACACCGACTGCGTGAGCACGATCACCGCCGCCGCGAAGGCCGGCGTGCGGACGGACAGGCTGACGGAGCTCTACCTGTGGTGCGCGTACCGGTATACGCTCATCGGGGAGAGCTACGAGGAGGCGAACTGCTTCAGCGGGCCGTACGCCGTGGTGCGGTCAAAGGGCAAATTCCACTATCTGAACGAAAAACTGGCCCCGGCCATCCTCCAGTCGTTCGACGCGGCGTCCGACTTCACAACGACGGGCGGCGTCACGGTGGACGGGGTCTCCTACTTCATCGACGAGGAGGGCCTCAAATACCTGGCCTCCGAGGACACGTACGACCAGCTGTGGGCGATGAACGCGCGCCGGGCGGCCGCGCGCAAAGACGGGCGGTACGTCTATGTAAACAACCTCTTCCAGCCGGTGCTGGATTCTTACGACCACGCCACCTCCTTTGCCGAAGGGGTGGCCGCCGTCCGCAACGGGGAACACTGGACGCTGATCGACGCCGCGGGCTCGCAGGTAGGCGGCCCCTATCAGGATGTCAAGATCGACGAATACAACTATTGCAGCCGGCAGGGGCGGGTCTTCGTCAAGACGGACGGATGGTATATATTGGTAGATTCGTCGGGCAACCGGGTGGGGCAGGAGTGGTTTGAAGACGCGATGCCCTTCTTTACGGACACATGGGCCGCGGTGAAGCAGGACGGCAAGTGGGGCTTTGTGGACCGGGACGGCGCGCTGGCCATCGCGCCCACCGGGGAATATGAAGAGGCCCGCTCGTTCGGCAACGGCCTCGCCGCGGTCAAGACCGAGGGCGGCTGGTGTTTCATCTCGAAGTCGGGCGACGTGGTGATCAACAGCATGTTTATGGACGCCAAATGCTTCTCAGACAACGGCCTCTGCCCGGTCAAGATCGACGGCGTCTGGCGCTACATCAAACTGACGAGCCGCCCGTAAAAGCAAACCGCGCCGCCGGGCGCGGCAGGGGGCGCGGTGACCCAATGGGTCTCCCACCGGGTTCCGCAGGGGCCCCGCGGGGCGTGAACGTGAAATTATGTGGAAGAAGGGTATGGAAAAGATGAAGAAACGGGCATTTGCCTGCGTCGTCTGTCTGCTGTTGGCGGCGACGGCGCTCACCGGGTGCCAATTGCTCCCGAAAGAGCTTGGGGGCGCTCCCGGTGGTGAGAGGGTGCGGGAGACGGCGGACAGCTACTTTACCTGGGACGCCGCGGACAGGACATACATAACCGGTCTGACCGAAAAAGGCGCGGAACTGACGGACATTGTTGTGCCGGCCAGGGCGACAAAAGTCAGCATGCGTCTGTTCTATCATTACCCCGGACCCGAAAGCATCGCGTTTGCCGGGGAAAACGTGGAATTCATGGCGGATTATGACTGGAATGACCGGTTGGCGGAGTCCGAACTGGATGTGTGCAAGCTCAGGCGGGTACAACTCCCCGCGGGCATGGAAATCCTCCCCGAAGACGCTCTCTTCTTTTGCGCGAGTTTGGAGGAGGTTGTGATCCCGGAGACACTGCGCGAAGTGGAGCCCTACGCGTTTCTCCTCTGTGTTTCGCTGAAGTCCATCGATCTGCGGCAAGTGGCGCGCATAGGGGAGTCTGCGTTTGCAAGCGCGTCGCTGGAACGTCTTGTGATCCCCAAAACCATGCGCTCCCTGGGGGTGGAGGCGTTCGTCGACTGTGATGACCTGACGGAGGTCGTGTTTGAGGAGGGGCTGGAAAGCATAGATGGCCGCGCGTTTTCCGGTTGCACCTCCCTGGAAAGCGTTCGCCTGCCCGCCTCTCTGCAAACAATCGGCCCGGACGTCTTCGCCGGGTGCCCTCTCACCGTCATCGAAGTCAAAGAGGGTTCGGCGGCGGCCGAATACGATGTGGAATATTTTACAGACAGCCCGGACGCCGAGATTGTCTACTATTGAGCGCCCCTCTATGTCCCCGCAGGGCGCGCTTCGCGCGTCTCATCCGGCAGACATGCCGCGGGAGGAATGGGTAAGATGAAATTGGGATTTGAGACACAGGGTGTGAATACCTATTTGATTTACCGGCTGGAAGATGGCGAGTCCATCGACACCTTTACCTTCGGGATGATCACCAACACGAAGATCCCGGGGCTTAGTCCCGTGCTGTTCACACAGATCGACAACGCGCGGCTCCTCAAGTACAACATCTCCTCAAAGGTTTCCCTGCGGCACTTTTTGGGGGGGCAGGTCAACAAGAAGCGCCTGCTCGGCGTCTTCTCCAGCATCGCCGCCGCGCTGGCCTCCGCCGAGGAGTACATGCTGGAGATCGAGACCTTTCTGTTCGACGCGGACAACATCTACACCGACGTCTCCACCTGCGAGGCGTCTCTGGTCTGCCTGCCCGTGCGGCGCGAGACGGACGCGGTGAATCTGACCGCTTTTTTCAAAGACATAGTGTTTAACACGCAGTTTGACCAGTCGGAAAACTGCGATTACGTCGCGCAGATCATCAATTATCTCAACAGCATCACGGTGTTTTCGCTGCCCGACTTCAAAAAGAAGATCGATTCGCTGATCTATGTGCCCACCACCCAGACGCAGGTGATCATGAGCCCGCCGGCGGCGGAGTCCGCGCCGGCGTTTTTAGAGAGCGCCCCGCCGCCGCGGAGCATGCCGGCGCCGGCGCCGATATCGGCTCCCATGCCGCCGCCGCCCATGCCGCCGCGCGCCCCGCTGTCACCGGGCGCGGCGTTCTCGCCCGCGCCGCCCGCACCCGCGCCCCCCTCTCCGCCGCCGCCCGCGCCCCGGCCGGCCCCCGCGGTTCAGACGCCGCTCGGCTTTGCGATGCCGAACAGCGCGGCGCTCCCGCCGGCGCCGCCGGGCGGAAAGCCCGGCAAAGAGAAAAAGGAGCACAAGTGGAAGCTCTTCAGCAAGAGCCCGAGCGCCGACAAAAAGAAGGGCAAAAAGGGGAAATCCCCCGGAGCCGGGCAGGGCGCGCCCCCCGCCTTCGGGCCGGAGACGCCGCCCGGCGGTATGCCGCCGGCCACCCCGATGGCCGTGCCGGCCCCGACCCCGCGGCCGCCCGCGCCGCAACCGCAGCCGCAACCGAGAATTTTTGCCGGTTCGGACCCGGTCCCGGCGCCGCCGCAGACCGTGATCTCCGACGCCCCGCCGGTGCGGCGGCCGGTGCTCCGGCCCATGCCGCCGCCGTGGTCCCCGTCGCAGACCGCCGGCGCCTACGGCACGCCCGGGGCCGCGCCCGTGTATGGCGGCGGCGCGCCGCCGTTTTCCCTGGATCCGCTGGCCTCGGGGGAGACGACGCTGCTGGAAGACGGCGCGTCCGTACCCGGAAGCGCGCCGCATCTGTTCCGGCTGAAAACCCAGGAGAAGATCTATCTCACAAAACCCCTCTTCAAGATCGGCAAAGAGAGAAACTACGCGGATTACACAATCAGAGACAATTCGGCCGTCAGCCGGAGTCATCTCAATGTGATCACACGCGACGGCGAGATCTTCATCGTGGACACAAATTCCAAAAACCACACATTTTTGAACAATGTGATGATCGCGAGCAATGTGGAGATCAAAGTCCCGCACGGCGCGCGGATCCGCCTGGCCAACGAAGAATTTGAACTCCGCTTGTATTGATGGC
>JAIRTA010000122.1 GCA_031255175.1 Oscillospiraceae bacterium
TTTTTTGAAGGTTTAGATGTCGCAATCTACTGGAGGGTAAATTTAATGGCAAGCGGAAACAACAACACAGCAAAATCTGAAATCATCATCTATCGATCTGCTGACGGCAAAGCAAAGATTGACGTACGGATGCAAGACGAAACGCTGTGGTTAAATAAAAATCAAATGGCGGAGCTTTTCGGACGCGACCGTTCAGTTATTGGTAAGCATATAAAGAACATTTTCGATGAAGGCGAACTTGACGAAAAAAGCAATGGGCAAAAAATGCCCGTTCCAAATTCTTACAAACCAGTTGACTTCTATTCCCTTGACGTCATCCTCGCCGTCGGTTATCGGGTAAAGTCGTCGCAGGGCATCTATTTTCGTCAATGGGCAACGGCCGTTTTGCACGAGTACCTGCAAAAGGGCTTCACCATGAACGACGAGTTCTTGAAGAATATGGGTGGCGGCGTGTATTGGAAAGAACTGCTGGAGCGCATCCGCGACATCCGCGCCAGTGAAAAGGTTATGTACCGTCAAATACTAGATCTTTACGCCACCAGCCTCGATTACAGCGCTTCTATGCCGGAAACGCTGGAGTTTTTCAAAATCGTGCAAAACAAGCTGCATTACGCCGTCAGCGGTCACACGGCAAGCGAAATCGTCTTCAACCGAGCCAATGCCAAACTTCCCTTTATGGGTTTGTCAGTATTCAAAGGCAAGCGTCCGGTCAAGAGCGAGGTGACAGTTGCCAAAAACTACATGACAGAAAAGGAACTGTTTGCTTTGCGCCGCATGGTTAATGCTTTTTTCGATATGGCAGAGCTAAAAGCGGAAACGCACGAGCCGATGTATATGCGCAACTGGCTTGAGACACTGGATAAATTCACGAGCGATTTCGGCTTTGGCGCTTTGGAAGGATCAGGTTCAGTCACACATACCGCAGCGGTGGAAAAGGCACACAATGAATACGCCGCATACCATGCCGCGTTGCCTAACAACTTAACCGATGTGGAAAAAGCCTATCTTGAAACACTTCGGAATATACAGAAGAAGTTGGGAGCAGAAGGTGACGGCAAATGACGAAATAGCGAACTGCTCAAGATGTAACCTCTTATATTGCCAAAGGCACACCGCCGGCTTATGTTGAGGTTGAAGGAGAAAATACTGTCCGTTTCCTCAGTCAAAAATAGAACATTTCCAACCTCAACAACACTAAATAATGATCAGTTATGAGAGTTGAAAAATGCCAAACCATACTGCTTACAGGAAGTCCATATCGTCTGAATTAATGGCGATTAAAAACGCGTGCGAAGCTTCATTGAGCAATGGCCCGAAGATGGGAGATATGAGGTCGTCCATAAAAAAGCGGCAACAGTAAACTGGGATAATTCCTCACTGCTTACGGCGGAGGAGTTGTATTCCCAATTTCTGTAAAAATCCACACTTGACAACAACGCCGTCCACATGTATAATGAGTACATAGTAAATCGTACTGAGTAATTTGGAGGCCGTTGTGTTTGCTCGAAACCTTGTTGCTCAACTCGCCGGGCGATTGTCGGAACCACGCAGATTCATTCAGATCATAACAGGCCCGCGGCAGACGGGCAAGACCACGGCGGTTGTTCAGGTTCTGGAGCAACTTGACGCGCCGCGGCGTTTTGCGAGCGCGGACGACGTTACGCTTGTTTCGACGGAATGGCTGCGAAACGAATGGGAGCAGGCGCGGTCATTGGCACACAGGGGCGGCGCGGTTCTTGTCGTGGACGAGATTCAAAAGGTGCCGAACTGGTCGTCCATCGTCAAACTTCTGTGGGACGAGGACACGCGGAACAAAACCGCACTGAAAGTTGTGCTGACAGGTTCGTCGTCGCTCCTGCTGCAAAAAGGTCTCGCGGAATCGCTCTTGGGTCGGTTTGAGGTGCTGTTTTCTCCGCATTGGAACTTTGCGGAGTGCCGCGAGGCGTTTGGCTACTCGCTTGACGATTTTTTGTTTTTTGGCGGTTATCCCGGCGCGGCGGCCCTCGTCAGAGACGAAAATCGTTGGGCGCGGTATATAGGGCAATCAATCGTCGAGCCGACAATCTCACAGGATATTTTGATGATGGAGGAAGTCCGCAAACCTGCGTTATTGCGGTCGCTGTTCGCGCTTGGCGCAAGTTACAGCGCGCAGGAGTTGTCATTTACAAAACTGCTTGGACAGTTGCAGGATGCGGGCAACACGGTCACACTCGCGCACTATCTCGACTTGCTCGACAAGGCGAATATATTGACGGGTCTGCAAAACTATTCGGGCAGTCAGATCCGTTCGCGCAAGAGTTCGCCGCGTTTTATGGTCTACGACACGTCACTTTTGACCTATGCCGACGGCACAAACAGGCGGCATTTACTCGACAATTCGACCGCCAGAGGCAGACTTGTTGAAAGCGCGGTGGGTGCCTACTTGCTTGCTCGCGGCAAAGAGGAAGGCTTTGAGGTCTGTTGGTGGCGAGAGCGTGACAAAGAGGTTGATTTTGTAATCAAAAAGAGAAATCGGCTCACGGCCATTGATGTCAAGAGCGGCCGGATTAAACACAGTGGGGGCAGCCTGACGTTTAAGAAGTCTTATCCGGAAGCGTTGTCGCTGACAATCGGCTCGGCAGACTGCAAACTGGAAGCCTTTCTCACCGGAGACGTGCCGTTGTTTTTGTGAAGCGTGTTCGATCATCACCGGACACGCTTCCGAGCTATAAACCGAGGAGCAAACAGATGACCAAACAGGCAACTATCGAAACTATCATGCGCCGCCGTATGCATGGACTGTACTTGTCACGCCGGTGCGAAGATTTGGAGACGCTCGCGCGCGAATTGCTTGGTTTGCACAGTTGGTTTGCGCGCAACGTGCCTTTCTCCGCGCTGATACGCGGTTCGGATATCAACGGGTGGAAAACAAGGCTCATCAAGACTTGGCTCTACCGCGGGACGCTCCACGGCGTGGCGTATGAGGATTTGCCTGAACTGCTTGCGTTGTCGGCGGGTGAGCAGAAAGACGGCTATTTTTCGTGGTTGTCGAAGGCGCACGGCGCGGAGACAATCCGCGGCATCGCCGACGAGGTGATCCGTCTTATGGAGGACGGCGTATACTCCCGCAGGGAGTTTCGCAGAATCTTCGCCGACCGCTATGATTCAAACGTGATTGAAGACGTCTTCTCGTCGTGGGGCGGCGTGTTCGTATACTTGGCGCGGCTCGGCAAGGTCGCGTTTCAAGATATGACAAGCCGCGACTTCGATCTCATCAGCGCGGAACCGAATGCGTCTTTTCACGATGTCCTGCCGCATCTGCTTCGAAGATATTTTGCCGCTTACGGCCCGGCGACGCTTGCGGACGCGGCGTACTTCTTCGGGATCAGCAAAGAAGACGCGGCGGAGCTGCCGAGACTGCCGTTTGACGGCTTCGACCGTTTGGAACTTGACGGCAAGGCGTACTACTACAACGAAACCGCCGATATGAACGACGTGCCCGAACTGACCCTGCTTTCGGGCTTCGACCCGATCATCGTGTCGTATACGTCAGAAAACCGCTTCAACCTGCCGCGGGAATATAGGAGCAAAGTGATTCTAAAATCGGGCATCTGTCTGCCGACAATCGCTGTGAACGGGCAGGTCGCGGGCGTCTGGAACATAAAAAAGAACACGCCGCTTGTCGAGTTCTTCAAGCCGCAGCCGAAGCGGCTCGAAAACGCCGCGCTGGAGCGCGTGGAGTCAATAATCTGGCGAACAAGATTTGGGACGGGGGGGCATTGAATATGAAAAAGACGTCGATCGCGATTTTTATGGCGCTCCTGCTTGCCGGGTGCGCCGGCGCCCCGGATCAAAGTACGCCGACGCCGCCGACCGGAATGCAGACCGACGCGCGCCGAATGGTCATCAGTTTTGACTACCAATCGCAGTCGGGGCACGCGAGCAACCAGTTCGCCGTGTGGATTGAGGACGCCGACGGAAACCTTGTCAAGACGCTGTATGCGACGGCGTTCACGGCAAACGGCGGATATAAGAGGCGCCCCGACTCCATTTTGAACTGGGTGCGGCAGTCCGGACTTGCCGCACTGTCGAAAGCGGAAGTTGACGCGGTGACGGGTGCGACTCCAAAATCTGGAAATCTCTCGTATGTGTGGGATTTGACCGACGGTGCCGGCGGCGCCGCGCCGGAGGGCGCGTATACTTTTGTGGTCGAGGGGACCATGCGATGGAAGAACTATGTTTTGTACAGCGGGGCCATCGCCATCGGCGGGGAGAGCGCGATGATAACCGCCGAGCCCTTTTACCACTTCGAGGCCGACGGCGGCAACGCCGCGCTGACGGAAGATTCCGCCGAAACAGATATGATCACAAATGTCACAGCGGCGTACATTCCCGCGAAATGACGGAGGAAATGGGCGGCGCGCCCGGGGTCGATGCCGGACAGCGAAACCGCCTGCGGGAAACGCCCTCAAAAAAAGCCGGTTGAAAAACCGGTCGGTTTTGTATATAATAACACGCAGAGGGGCTGAGGCCCCACCGCGCGTTTCGCGCCAGCGGGGGCTTGGCGTCTTCGCGGGCAAGATTGCAGAGAGATACGGGCCGTCTGGCGGCGGCCCGGCCGGGGTTAAAGGGGTTCGGTATGCGAGAAAAAACAAGTTCTCTTTTTCGGTGTGTCCCAAAATGCGTTTTGTGCGCGGTCGCGGTCGCGGCGGCGCTCGTCGGGGCCGCGCCCACGGGGCGGACGGCGGCGGACAACACCCCCGTGCTGCGCATCGGCCTGTTCTACAACACGACGGCGCTGCCCACAGCCAATTTGGAAAATCACACGGGGTCGGGGTATCGCTTCGGGTACTTACAGGACGGGCGCAGCTTTGTCGAAGTCGGGGAGACGACGGAGACCAAGATCACGATGGTCAAAAATCGCAATGTATATATGAAAAGCGGCGTCTATTACGACGCCTCCCCGCCGGTCGGCAGCATGACCATCGGCTGCTATCATGTGGACGTCGGCACCTCGTTCGGCAGTTTCGGCGAGGCGCAAAACCGGGCCGGCGACCTGCGCGGGCAGGGCTATGAGGCTTTCCCCGTTTACGACGGCGGCAACTACCGCGTGCGGATCGGGGCGTACGCCTCGACGGGCGCCGCGGGCGCCTCCCCGGCGGCGGGCCTCCCGGGCGCGCAGATTGTGACAGGCAGCGCCTACTGTGTGTCCGTTGTCCAAACGGAAACGGGGACCGTTGTGTTTCAGTTCGACGGCGGCGCGTCCGTCTCCCTGGCCGTCCGTCCGTCGCTGAGCGACACACCGGCTCCGATCACCTGGTTCAAGGGATACCGCTACTACGGCGGATTTGAGTACCGCCGCGCCTCCGGCAACAACATGACGGTGGTCAACTGGGTGACCACGCAAGACTATGTAAAAGGGGTTATCCCCTACGAGATGAACCCCGCATGGCCGTTGGAGGCGCTGAAAGCGCAGGCCATCTGCGCCAAGTCCTACGCGGCGACCAACCTCAGCAAACACCGTGAGTACGGTTTTGACCTCTGCGCGACAACCGACTGCCAAGTGTACCACGGCACCGGCAGCGCCACGGCCAACTCGGACCAGGCGGTGGACGAGACGCTTGGGTACTACGCCTACCACGGGGACAAAGTGGCCAGCACGGTCTACCACTCGTCCAACGGCGGCTCGACGGAGAGCGCCGTCAACGTCTGGGGTACCGACGTGGCCTATCTGCGGGCGGTGCCGGACAATTTTGAAGACCTCTCCCGCGCCGTCAACGGCATCTGGAGTTTCACTTATACAAATTCCAACATCACAAAAATCCTGCGGGACAAGGGCTACTCGACGGGCGCCATTGTCAACGCCTACGTGGACGAATACACGCCCGCCGGCAATGTGTACCGTGTGACATTTGTGGACACGCTGGGCAAAAAACACAACTTCGAACGGGAACGCGCCCGCACCATTTTGAACAGCAGCGAATTGAATCTGCACACCCACAGCCAGCGTTACACCATCAGTTCCGGCACCGCCACGCTCACCGTGATCGGCGGCGCCGGCAGCAAAGTCACAAAAAACAGCATCGGCGGTCTGTACGCCGTCGGCGGCGGCGGCGCGGCCACGCCTCTGTCCGGCTCTCTCTCCAGCCTGTTGCTGCGCGCCAAAAGCGGGTTGTCCTCTCTGCCGTCCGTCTCCACCGGCCAGTACCTCATCAGCGGCCGCGGTTGGGGGCACAATGTCGGTATGAGCCAATACGGCGCCAGGGGCATGGCCGAACAGGGCTACCGCTTTGAAGACATCATCAAATATTACTTTCAAAACATCGACGTGCGCACCTGACGGACGCGGCCCGCGCAGGTATCCTGTCTCCGGCGCATGAAAGACGAAAGGGGCCGACAAATGACGACATCCGATTTCGATTTTGACCTGCCGCCGGCGCTGATCGCCCAGACGCCGCTGCCGCGCCGGGACGCCTCCCGCCTGCTGGTGCTCGACCGGGCGGCCAACACACGAAAGCACATGTACTTTACAGACTTGCCCGACCTTCTCAGGCCGGGCGATTGTTTGGTCATCAACGACTCCCGCGTGCTGCCGGCCCGGCTCTTTGGCGTGACATCCTCCGGGGCCGCCGTGGAGACGCTGCTGCTGCGCGACTTGGGAGACGGAAATTGGATCTGTTTGACCCGGCCGGGCCGGCGGACGCGCCGGGGCACAGTGATCTCTTACGGAGACGGTCTGCTCACCGGCACAGTGACGGCGGAGGAGGCGGAGGGCAGCCGTGTGATACATTTTTCACATGAGGGGATCTTCCTCGAGCTGCTGGACACGCTGGGCGAAATGCCGCTGCCGCCCTATATCAAGACGCGCCTGGACGACCCGGAGCGCTACCAGACAGTTTACGCCAGAGTGCCCGGCTCGGCGGCGGCGCCCACGGCCGGCCTGCACTTCACGCCGGCGCTGATGGACACCCTGCGCAACCGGGGCGTGCTCATACACGCGGTCACACTCCATGTGGGGCTGGGGACTTTCAGGCCTGTAAAGGCAGAAGACTTTTCACAGCACACGATGCACGCCGAGTACGCGGTGGTCTCCGAAGAGACCGCGCGGGCGGTCAACGCGGCGCGCGACGCCGGGGGACGCGTCATTGCCGTGGGAACCACCGCCTGCCGCACGCTGGAATCCTTCACAGACGCGAAAGGACGGCTCCAGCCGTGTGCCGGATTCACCGACATCTTCATCACACCCGGCTACCATTTCCGCGCGCTGGACGGGTTGATCACCAATTTTCATCTGCCCCGCAGCACCCTCCTCATGCTCGTCTCCGCCCTGGCCGGCCGCGAGGCCATTTTGGAAGCCTACCGCGAAGCCATATCGCTGCGGTACCGATTTTTCAGCTTCGGAGACGCGATGTTCATTGGAAGCCACATACTGTGAGCCGCGCGAGCGTGCGAAAAAGCCCTGTCTTCAGGCCAGCATGGCTCCGTTGGGGATGTTGCTGTCAACAAAGACCACGGTGCACTTTCCGCTGTCGTTTGTCGCGGCGAGCAACATGCCTTCGGATGTGACGCCTGTGATTCTCGCGGGCGTGAGGTTGGTCACAACTACAATCTTTTTGCCAAT
>JAIRTA010000128.1 GCA_031255175.1 Oscillospiraceae bacterium
ACTGTACACATACACCGTGCCACTCTCGCGCCCTACCGCGAAAAAACCGCCGCTTGTGTCCGTAAACAGTTCGCAGATTTCGTCAAGGTTTTGTATAGATTCATCAAGTTTTCTCTTAAACGGGTCTTTGCTGTTGTGTGGAAATTCGTCCTCTCGTTCCCACCAATCCACATCTATCTGCTCCGTGTCACGCCCATCCTCGTCCTCGGGAAACGGCGCCTCTGTTTCAGACAGCAAAGATTCCTGCCCGTCGCCGGCTTCGTTGCCGGTGCGGGACGCCGGGAGTTCGGCGCAGGCGGACAAAAAGACCAGTGGCAGACACAGCAACAGGGCCGCCGCGCGTGCCCGCGTCCCTCTTCGCCCAGCCCAACGAACATCTCTTCTCTTCATCCTCGTATCTCCTCGCAATGTCAACAGGACAGCTTCTCCAACAATCTGCCCGGGGTAATCATCTGAACCGGAGAATTGGCTTTCAAAAACGCTTCATCGCGTGTAACGATGAAATCAACCTCTGCCTTTAACGCGCACACGGCGGCTAATGCGTCCTCAAAATCATCAATCGCGGTTGCAAGCGCGTCGATGCAATCCTCTTGCGTTACGGAAATCACATTGTAGCAAGTGAGAAGATAATCAAGCGCGCTCCTCGCCGCTTGTAAATTCCTTGCCTTGTTGAAAAGGTAAAAAATGTCCGTCGCGGCATTGGCCGTGAAACAACATCTCAATTCGCCGTTTTGAGCCCTGAGCAAGAGCTCTTTGGCTGGCGTGTCAAAAGGCTGACGTTCCTGCAACGCATCCATGATAATGTTTGTATCAAGCAGTACATTCACTTGGACAACCTCTCGTTCTTCACATCATCAAGGTCAACATCGCTCGGGAGTGTTCCGAAAAGCTGCTCAATGGAGGTCACTTTCTCGGGGACACGCTTGAGATACCACGGCTCTTTATCCACCCGAACAATTTTGGCCACTGGTTTTCCATATTTTGTAACAATTATCTCTTCCGTGTCCGCAAGGTCAACATACTTGCCGACATTCAGCTTGAGGTCAGACAAAGCGATTTGCATGATTGGCCACTCCCTTGATTGTTTTCATGCAATCATTATAGCAAACAGCTGCTGTTTTGTCAAATATTTAGGTGCTGTTTGCCCACAGAAAAGAAGTGGTATAACTCCACACTGCCACACCTGTAACATGGCAGCCGATGCTCACAGCGACGGGGAGGCCGGCGATGCGTCGGGTGGGGAAGGAACAATTATGTTCCCTCTCTTTTATAACTCCACACTGCCATGCCGTGTGGCATGGCAGCCAATGTTGACAGCGACAGGAAGACCTGCTATGTGGGTGGGGTGGGGGAGGATGTGGACGGCCAGGGCGGTGGTTTGGCCGCCGAAGCCGGCGGGGCCGATGTTGAGGGCGTTGATGTCATGCAGCAAGGCCGTTTCCCGCTCGGCCCACACAGGGTCCGGATGCGAAGAACCGACGGGACGCAGCAGCGCCTGTTTGGCGAGCAGCGCCGCCTTGTCCATTGTGCCGCCTACGCCCACACCCACGATGATGGGCGGGCAGGGGTTGGCCGCCGCGCGGCGCACGGTGTCCAACACAAAGTCCATGACGCCGGCAAGCCCGTCCGCCGGCGTCAACATGGCGACGCGGCCCATGTTTTCGCTGCCGAACCCCTTGGGCGCCACCGTCAGACGCAGTGTGTCCCCGGGTACGACGTCGTAGTAGATGACCGCCGGCGTGTTGTCCCCCGTGTTGCGCCGGTCGACGGGGTCGCGCACGACGGACTTGCGCAGGAATCCGCGTTCGTACCCCCGCGCCACACCCGCCTGAATGGCTTCATCCAGCGCGCCGCCCACAATGTGTATCTCCTGCCCCAGCGACACAAAGACAGTGGTAAACCCCGTGTCCTGGCACATCGGAAGGTTCTCGCTCTCGGCGACGCCGGCGTTTTCGAGCAGCATGTCGAGCACGGCGCGGGGCAGGGCGCCGCTCTCCGCCTCGCGCGCGCGGCGCAAGGCGGCCCGGATGTCCTCACCCAGGCGCGTGTTGCTCTCCATACACAGCGCCTCCACCGCCCGCGTCACCGCTGCGGCTTCGATGTCCCGCATGTCAACCACCCCGGTCGTCATTCCCCGATGGCCGCGAAGCGGCATAAACAGGAATGTTATTCGCGGGCCCGCGGCCCGCTTCGGTACGGCGTAACAGCAAAAATTTAAGTTTTTATGTTTTGGGTCTTGTGCAGCAGGGCGTACAGACCGCCCAGGGCCAGCAGCTCATCGTGGCGGCCGCGTTCGCGGACGCCCTCTTCGTCGATGACGATGATCTCATCGGCGTTTTTGACTGTGGAGAGCCGATGGGCGATGACGAGGGTGGTCCGGCCCGCGGCCAGGGCCTCGAAGCTCTCTTGAATCCGCGTCTCCGTCAGCGTGTCCAGCGCGGATGTGGCTTCGTCCAAGATGAGGATCGGCGGGTTTTTGAGGAAGATGCGGGCGATGCTGATCCGCTGTTTCTGCCCGCCCGAGAGGCGGACGCCCCGCTCTCCGACTTCCGTCTGGTAGCCGTTTTCCATCTCCATGATCATGTCGTGGATCTCCGCCCGCAGTGCGGCCTCCACGATCTCGTCGTCCGTCGCGTCCATCCGCCCGTAGCGGATGTTCTCCATGATCGTGCCGGCGAAGAGAAAGACGTCCTGCGACACAATGCCGATGTGTGCGCGCAGGCTCTCCAGCGTGATGTCCCGGATGTCGATCCCGTCCAGCGTGATCCGCCCCTCCGACACTTCGTAAAAACGCGGGATCAGATGGCACAGCGTCGTCTTCCCGCCGCCGGACGGGCCGACCAGGGCCAGCGTCCGGCCGGCCGCGATGGTGAGGTCCAGATTTTTGAGAACCTTTGTCTTGTCGTCGTAAGAGAAGGAGACGTTTTGAAACGCGATGTCCCCCTTCACATGCCGGAGCGTACGCGCGCCCGGGCGGTCCACGATCTCCGGTTTTTCGCGAAGCAGCTCGCTGAACCTGGCAAAGCCGGCCATGCCGTTTGCAAACTGCTCCACAAACTGCGACAGCCGCCGGATGGGCTGCAAAAACGCCGACACATAGAGCACAAAGGTCATGAGCTCCACATAGCCCAGCTCTTCCCGCATGATGAGGTAGCCGCCCATCGCGATGATCGCCACGTTGAATAAATTGGTAAAAAATTCCATACCGCTGTGAAAGACGGCCATCGACGAGTAGAAATCACCCTTGGCGCGCTTGAAGCCCTCGTTACTCTCGTTGAATTTCTGCACCTCAAAGTGTTCGTTGGTGAAGGCCTTGGCCACCCGCACGCCGGAGATGCTGGACTCGATGCCCGCGTTGATGCCGGCCACGCGCTCCTTGACGCGGCGTGAAGCGGACATCATCCGCCGGCGCTGCAGATAGGTGAAGGCCAGCCCCACCGGCACAAGCAGGATGAGCACCAGCGCGAGCTTCCGGTTGACGCCCAGCATGATGCCGAAAGCGCCGAAGATGGTGACGAGCGAGATGAATACGTCCTCCGGCCCGTGGTGGGCCAGTTCCGTGATGTCGAAGAGATCCGTTGTGACGCGGGACATGAGCAGCCCCGTACGGTTTGCGTCGTAAAACCGAAATGAGAGCTTTTGCATATGCGTGAACAGATCGCGCCGCATGTCGGCCTCCATCAGCACGCCGAGGCTGTGCCCCCAGTAGGTCACGATGTAAGAGAAGACGGAGCGCAGTACATAGACGAGCACAAGCACGCCCATGAGCGTAAAAAAGGGCGCAAACAACCGGCCCGGCAGCATCGACGTCATGACATGGCGCGAGATCAGCGGAAACGCCAGATCGACCAGGGCGATCAAGAACGCGCAGGCCATGTCGAGCGCGAACAGCTTCCGGTGCGGCCGGTAATACGAGACAAACTGCCTCAGCTTCTGCGCAAAGGTCAAATCGTTCAAAGAAACCTCCCCAACAAAACCGCGTCAGATCTCGTCCGCGAGCTGATGAAACGCCCGCGCTTCCCGAATGTCCAGCTCGATCTGCCGCGCCAATTCCTCGTAGGTGTGAAAACGCGACTCCGGGCGCAGGAATTTGTGGAGCTCCAGCCGGATCCGGCGGCCGTACAGATCTCCCTCGAAGCCCAAGATGTGCGTCTCCACCATGATGTCCGCGCCGCAGCTCACGGTCGGCCGGGTTCCGATGTTTGTGACGGCGGGGTAGAGGCAGTTGTCGCCCCAGGACGCCGTGCTGGCGTAGACGCCCTTGGCCGGGCTCTGGATGCCGGCGGGCAGGGGAAAGTTGATCGTCGGGACGTTCCAGCTCGAGGCCAGCTTGCGGCCGTGCCCCACAAAGCCGGAAAGCGCGTGCGGGTGCCCGAGGAAGAGCCGGGCGCGCTCTATGTCTCCCTGGGCCACGAGCTTGCGGATATACGTGGAACTGACGGTGATGCCGCTGAGTTCCACGCGCGGAATGATGTCACAGCCGACCCCCGCCTGCGCGCAGGCGTCGGACAGCAGCGCGGCGTTGCCCTCGCCGCGGTAGCCGAAGTGGAAGTCGTAGCCGGCCACCACATGGGCGGCGTGGAACCGGTTGATGAGCAGTTCCTGCAAAAAATCGCGCCACGGCATGTGCATCAGCGCGTCGTCAAAGTGCGCGAAGATGACCTCCTCCATGCCGTACAGGCGGCGGATCAGGTCGGCTCTGTCTTCGATGGTGCACAGAAGGGGAATGGCGTGGTCTAAAATCCGCGCCTCCGGATGGCTGTCAAATGTCAGCGCACAGGGCCGCGCGCCGTTGCGCGCCGCCGCCTCGGCGGTCCGGCGCAGCAAGACGCCGTGCCCGATGTGGACGCCGTCAAAAAACCCGAGCGCGATGGCGCGGCTCACTTTTGGGCTATCCATCAGTATTCACCTCGAAAAAATTCTTTTCCGTGTATACGGCGGCGCCGCCGTCCGCCGCGCGCACCCGGCCCACGAGCAAAAACGCGCCGCCCGCGCCGTACACGCGGCACAGCGCCCCCACAGGCGGGGCCTCCGGCGGGGCGGGGAAGGGCGCGCCGACGCGGCAGCGGGCCTCGTCCGGGGGCCCGACCGTCAGAGCGGGGAGATCGGCAAAGAGCACGTCAACCGGCTTTAGCAGGGCGCCGGCGCGCTCTCCGGCGGCCGCCACGTCCTCCAACGTCACGGCGTCATCCAGCGAAAACGGGTGGGCGTAAATGCGGCGCAGCGCCGACAGGGCGGCCCCGCAGCCGAGCGCCAGACCCAGGTCGTGCGCCAGGGTGCGGATGTATGTGCCTTTGGATACGCGCACGCGCAGCGTGCAGCCGTCCGCCGTCATTTCTTCCAGCGTCAGCGCGCGGACCGTCACCGGGCGCGGCGGCCTTTCCACCGTCACCCCGCGCCGCGCCAGCTCGTAGAGCTTGTGCCCGCCCATCTTGACCGCCGACACCATCGGCGGCACCTGAAGGATCTCACCGCGAAACGCGGGAAGCGCCGCCTCCAGTTCCGCGCGCGTCGGCCGTTTGTCGGAGACGCGCTCCACCGTGCCGCTCATGTCCTGGGTGTCGGTGACGACGCCGAAGACAAGCCGGGCCCGGTATTCTTTGTCGCCAAGCAAGTACGCGCTGGCGCGCGTGGCGCGCCCGACGAGCACGGGCAGGACGCCGGTGGCCTGCGGGTCCAGTGTGCCGCCGTGCCCGATGCGGCGCTGTTTCAGCAAACCGCGCAGGCGGGCCACCACATCGTGTGAGGTGTAGCCCGCCGGTTTGTCAATGATCAGAATCCCGTCCATGCCCATGCAGCGCCTTCACCTCCGCCACAGCCTCCAGCATCTGCCGGCGGATGTCCGCCCGGTCCCCGCGGCAGTGGCAGCCGCCGGCGCGGGGGTGCCCGCCGCCGCCGAACCGCGCGCAGATGCGGTTTGCCTCCCAGCGCTGCGACGTGCGGACGGAAATCTTCCAGAGATCGTCGCCCTGTTCGCGAAGGGTCACGCCGATCTCAACGCCTTCCATCTTACGCGGCAGCGCCGAGATATTGTCAATGTCGTCTTCGTCGGCCTGCGTCTTTGCGAGCATCTCCTGCGTGAGATAGCAAAACGCCACCGTGCCCTCGTCAAAAAACTCCGTCTCGCTCAGCACCAGCGCCTCGGTCTGGAAGCGCCGGCGCGACTTGATCTCAAACATCTCCAGGTTTACGGCGGCAAACGGAATGCCGGTGTCGATCAGGGCGGCGGCCACACGGTGCGTGCGCGACGTCGTGTTGGAGTAGCGGAAGCAGCCGGTGTCCGTAGCCACGGCGAGATAGAGCGGCAGGGCCGTGGTCTGTGTGAGGGCGGCGCCCATCGCGTCGAGCACCTCAAAGATGATCTCTCCCGTGGAGGCCCGGTCCGGCAGTACGCAGTTCAGCCGGCCGAATCCGCTGTTTGTCTCGTGGTGGTCGATCACCAGCGCGACGCGGTCTTCCAGCGATTCGTAGATCTTGGGCAGCAGGGCCGGCGTGGCAATGTCAACCGCGACCAAAACGGCATCCTCCGGCGGCGTGCCCGGCCAGAGATAGTCGGCAATATAGGGGGCGTACCGGGTGGTGACGTCCGGATTTTCCAGCGCGTACGCCGTCTTGCCCAACGACCGGAGCCCGGCGCACAGGGCGGCGGCGCTGCCCAGCGTATCCCCGTCGGGGCGCTGGTGGGTCAGAATGAAGACCACATCCGTCTCGGCGAGCCAGCGGGCCGCGTCCGCGGCCGTGATCATGCGGCGCGGGGGCTCCGTCTCCCGGAGGTCGGACAGCACCTGCTGGATCCGCGCCCCGCGGGCGAGCGAATCGTCGGCGATGAATTGCAGCTCCGGCGTGCGGCGCAACGAAAGAGCGGCCGCAAGCTCCCGGCGCAGGTATCCGGCGGCCGATTTGAGCCCGGCCACCACCGTCCCGGCGTCCGCGCCGCCGCCCAGCACGCTCACGTAGACGCGCGCCAGGGCGAGGTCCCGCGATGCCTCCACATGCGTCAGACTGATGACGCCTTTGACGCGCGGGTCCTTCAGCGCCTGCACCAGACTGGAGAGTTCCCGCAGGATCTCCTCGTTGATCTTTTGCATACGGCCCGTACTCGGCACCGTCTTCACCCCCGGAAGTTATGGTTTTGGTATCATAAAAGTCTCGCCCAGCGCGATTTTTGGTAATTTTTGTAAATTTATTCTATATTCGACAGTTCGGCGACGCGGCTGTTTTGCCGGCGTCCGATTTCTTCAGCGTTCGATCTCTTCCATTGTAAAGGCCTCGATGATGTCGCCCTCTTTGATGTCGTTGAAGCGCTCGATGCCGATGCCGCACTCGTAGCCGGACGCCACCTCGCGCGCGTCGTCTTTGAACCGCTTCAGAGAGGCGAGCTCGCCCTCGTGTACGACAATGCCGCTCCGCACAATGCGCGCCTTGGCCGACCGGAGGATCTTGCCGTCCTGCACGTAACAGCCCGCCACCGTGCCGACGCCGGTGACTTTGAAGACCTGGCGCACCTCGGCGCGGCCCAGCACGACCTCTTTGAACTTCGGCGCGAGCAGGCCCTTCATCGCGGCCTCCATCTCCTCAATCGCCTCATAGATGACGCGGTAGAGGCGCACGTCCACATGGGCGCGGTCGGCGCTCTCGCGCGCCGACGGCTCCGGCCGGACGTTGAACCCGATGATGATGGCGGAGGCCGTGGCGGCCAGCAGGATGTCCGATTCGTTGATCGCGCCCACGGCGCTGTGGATCACCCGGACCCGCACCTCGTCCGTCGAGAGCTTTTCAAGCGACGTGCGCACGGCCTCGGCCGAACCCTGCACGTCGGCCTTTATAATGATGTTCAGGTCTTTGATGCGGCCCTCCTGAATCTGCGCGAACAGATCTTCCAGAGAGACCTTCTGGCCCACGGGGCGGGCCGTCTCCTCCTTGTGCTGGTGCTTGCGCTGTTCGACAAGTTCGCGGGCCATGCGCTCGTCGGCCACGGCGTGGAATTGGTCACCCGCGTCCGGCACCTCGCCCATGCCGATGATCTCCACCGGCACGGAGGGCCCGGCCGTCTCGATCTTGCGGCCCTTGTCGTCGGTCATGGCGCGCACGCGCCCCACCGAGGTGCCGGCGATCAAGATGTCGCCCTGCTTGAGCGTGCCGTTTTGCACGAGCATCGTGGCCACGGGGCCGCGCCCCTTGTCGAGCCGCGCCTCGATGACGCTGCCGCGCGCCGGGCGGTTGGGGTTGGCCTTGAGGTCGCACATGTCCGCGGTGAGGAGCACCATCTCGAGCAGGCGGTCGATTCCGGCGCCCGTCTTTGCCGAGACCGGGCAGACGATCGTGTCACCGCCCCAGGCTTCGGCCACCAGATTGTGTTCCGTGAGCTGCTGCATGATCTTGTCCGGGGTCGCGCCCGGTTTGTCGATCTTGTTGACCGCCACGACGATCGGCACGCGGGCGGCCCGGGCGTGGTTGATCGCCTCCACCGTCTGCGGCATGATGCCGTCGTCGGCGGCCACCACCAGGATGGCGATGTCCGTGACCTGCGCGCCGCGCATACGCATGGAGGTGAAGGCGGCGTGGCCCGGCGTGTCGAGGAAGGTGATCCACCGGTTGTTCAGCGAGACGCGGTAGGCGCCGATGTGCTGTGTGATGCCGCCGAACTCGCCGGAGACCACGCTGGCCTGGCGGATATGGTCGAGCAGGGAGGTCTTCCCGTGGTCGACGTGGCCCATCACAACGACCACCGGGTCGCGGGGCTCAAGCGTCTCCGCCTGGTCCACGCTGTCGTCGATCAGGCGCTCTTCTATTGTCACAACCACTTCACGCTCGACCCGCGCGCCCATCTCCATCGCGACGAGGGAGGCGGTTTCGAAGTCGATGGTCTGCGGAAGGGAGGCCATAACGCCCAGTTTTACGAGCTGTTTTACCACTTCTGTCCCCGTCTTCTTCATGCGGGCCGCGAGTTCGGCGACGGAGATCTCGTCGGGGATGAGCACCTTGATGGGCTGCTTTTTCAGCGCCTCGAGCTGGAGGCGGCGCATACGCTCCTGTTCCTCCTGGCGGCGCTTCTGGCTAAAAGGCACACCGGACTTTTTGTCGGGGGCGCGCTTGATCTTTTCTTTGCCGCGCTTCATGTTTTGCGCGCGCTCCGGCACGAGCTGCTCAATGCGCTCGTCGTACCGGCCGAGGTCCACCGTGGCGCCGCGCGTGTCGATGATGCGTACCCGCGGCTCGTGCTTCCGTCTCTCCGGCGCGGGGGCCGGCGTCGGAGAGGCGGTGGCGGCTGTGGCAGCGGCGGCGGCAGGCGCGGCGGGGTCGGCCGCGGGAGCCGGTGCGCCGTCGGCGGCGGGTGCGGCCTCCGCGGCGGCAGGCGCGGGCGGCGGGGCCGGCGGCTCCTTATACGTCTTGGAGAAGACGATCTCGATGTTCTCAATCTGATTGGTCTGCGTGATCTCATCAAAGATGAGATTGAGCTCCTCATCAGTGAGTACCTGCATATGGTTTTTGGGCGGCGTCAGGTACTTGGCCATGATATCGGACACCTTCTTCGAAGGAAATCCGAAGTCCTTGGCCACCTCGTGCACCCGGTACTTGATCAAATTGCTCATATCTGTGCCCCCTCATGTTTAGTGGGAATCGATGGACTGTTTCAGCGCCGCGGCCAAGCCCTTGTCGGTCAGAGCGCCCAGCGCGCAGACGTCACGGCCCATAGCGCGCCCCCACTCCTCCTTTGTATACGGCAAGGTGAGGCGCGGCGGACATCCCGCCCCTTCGGACCAGCGCGTCACGCGTCGCGTCGCGTCCGCGCCGGCGTCGTTTGCCAGCAGCAGCAATACCGCGCGCCGGTGCCGCAGTTCTTCTTCGACGGCCCGGACGCCCAGCGCCAGCCGGCCGGCACGGCGCGCGAGCCCCAACAGCCCGAGCGGATTAGACATGGTCCGGCGCCGCCATCTGCCGCCCCAGTTCTTCAAAAACCTCGTCGGGTATCTGAACCCCAAAGGCGCGCTCCAACGCGCGCACCTTTTTGGCGCGGGCCAGACAAGCCGCGTCCGGGCAGACATACGCGCCGCGGCCCGGCTTTTTGCCGCGAAAGTCCAGGGAGATCTCCCCCGTGGGCGCGCGCACAGCCCGGATGAGTTCGCGCTTCGGCTTCATGACGCGGCAACCGACGCACTGGCGCATGGGTACTTTTCTCACATTAACCATAAGCATCCCCAAGCATTAAGCATCTCAAGCATCTTAAAATATCTCAATATCTTCGGCCGGACGCGGTGCGTTCGCGTCTAGCGAACGGCTGCCTCCGCCTCCCACTGGCTCTTGGACCGGATGTCGATCTTAAAGCCCGTGAGCTTGGCGGCCAGGCGGGCGTTTTGCCCCTCTTTGCCGATCGCGAGCGAGAGTTGGTCATCCGGAACGATCACACGGCAGGATTTGCCGTCGTCCAAGATCTCGGCGCGGACCACGTCGGCCAGCGCCATAGCGGCGGTCACAAACTCGACGGGGTCGTCGCTGTACTTGATGATGTCGATCTTCTCCCCGCGCAGCTCCTCGACGATCCCGCCGACGCGCGCGCCGCGCGGGCCGATGCAGGAGCCGATGGGGTCAACGTTGGGGTCGTTGGAACTGATGGCGATCTTCGTGCGGTGCCCCGCCTCGCGGGCGATGCTCCGGATCTCCACGATGCCGGCGTGGATCTCGGGGATCTCGAGCTCGAAGAGCCGGCGCACAAGGCCCGGATGGGTGCGTGAGATGAGGATCAGCGGCCCGCGGGAGGACTTGCGGACTTCCACCACATAGACCTTCACCCGATCGCCGATGCTCAGCGTCTCCTCCCGCACCTGTTCGCCCGGCATCAGGATGGCCTCGGTCTTGTCGCCCTTGCTCCCGCCGATCTCCATCACCACACCGCCGTTGCGGGTGTCGAACCGGCTGACCTGCGCGCTTAAAATCTCATGTTCTTTGGAGTTGAACTCCTGGTAGACAAGGCCGTGTTCCGCCTCGCGGATGCCCTGGATGATGACCTGCTTCGCGGTTTGCGCCGCGATCCGGCCGAAGTTCCGGGTCTCGACGGAGATGGGCACGACGTCGCCCACGTCAGAGGTGGGCGAGATCTCCCGCGCCTGCTCCAGAGAGAGCTCCAGCGCCGGGTTGGTCACCTCTTCGACGACGGTCTTTTGCAGGTACATGCGCACCTCTTTGCGCTCGTCGTCGAGCTCCACCACGATATTTTCGGAAATACCGGCGTTGTCGCGCTTGTAGGCGGTGACCAGAGCCTGGGCGATCTTCTCGTGCATGAAGGTGCGCGGGATCCCTTTTTCGCGTTCGATCTGCGCGATGGCGTCAAAAAATTCGGCGTTCATATGGCAGCAATCTCCCCCAACTTAGGGTGCGTCGGGGATGAAACGATCGGCTTTTCCCGGCGCGCCCCTGATAATGTTTTTTTGTGACAACTACAGGACGTCACCCCATTCGACGTGAAGACGGACCAGAGCGACGTCTTTTTTCTCGAAGACCAGCGCACCGCCGTCCAGGGTGACGGTTTGGCCGTCGTGCCCCGAGAGCGTGCCGACAAACTCGCGCACACCCCCGCGCGGCGCGTACAGGCGGACCGACACGGCGCGGCCGATGAACTTGGCAAAGTCGGAGTCGCGCCGCAAAGGCCGCTCCAACCCGGCGGAGGAGACCTCCAGCGTGTAGGACCCCTGAATGGGGTCGGCCTCGTCGAGCAGCGGGTCCAGCGCGCGGCTGACGGCCTCGCAGTGCTGGGTGCTCACACCGTCCGCGCGGTCGATGTACACCCGGAGAACGGCGCGGCCCCCCTCCCGGACAAATTCGACGTCCCAGAGCTCACACCCTGCCGCCGCCGCCACCGGCTCCGCCAGCGCCGTCACAATTCGCTCCACTTTACCCATACGCAAAAATCGCTCCAATTGGAAAAAATTAGTGGACTCCGACATTCCAAGAAGAAAGAGTGGGGAATCCCCACTCTTAACAGACGGCTTGCTATCCAACAGAAATTATTATAACACAATTTTTTATATTTGCAAGGGGTTTTTGTCATTTTCTTTTGCACCGAACCTGAAAATTGGAGAAAATTTCCCGGCGGGCGGCGGCGGCTGTGCACCGCAAAATAAAAATTTTCACAAAATAGGAAAAATTTTCTTTTTGGTGTAAATATTTGTATGTTATATCACGATATATAAAACAGAGAGCCTATGACTTTTATCATACCACATCTTGTAGGTTCATACTACATATTGTGGTAGTGGATCGGATATGCTCGTCCCGAGGGGGGGCGGTTGCGACAGGGGCCGCGGTGTGGCCCGTGCCCAGCCACCCCCCTTGGGCTGTGTAAAAATCATAACATCGGGGGCTGCCTGAAGAAGACCCCGATTTGTTTCGATATAATATCAAGATAAAACAAGTGGTTTTGGCGGTGCGGTCGATATGACGCGAGGAGGTTTTCCGAATGAACGAGACGGTTCAAACGCTGGCTGTGGAGGAAATAGAGGGGCAAGACGCCCTGGAAACGGGCGATCTGCCCTGGATCCTGTTCACGCTGGACGGCGTCGCTTACGGGATCAACAGCCAAAACGTCCTCTCGATAGAGATTTTCGACCACGCCACGCCGATCGTGGGGGACCCGCCCTATATGCGCGGCGTGACGCGGTTTCGGGAGGGGATGATCCCCCTCGCGGATCTGCGGGTTCTGTTTGGCCTGCCGGACCGTGAGAGGACGACGGAGGCGGAACTGCGCGACATGGTGATCGTCGTCCAGTGGGAGGAGAACCGCCGGATGGGCCTGGTGGTCGATGAGATTCTCTCGGTGGAGTTCATCAATTCGTTCGTAGAGAGCCACACCGGCGCGTCACGCTCCCAATATGTAGATCAGATCGCCCGGCGGGAGAAGGACGACACCACCGTGATGCTCCTCGACGAAACCCTGTTGGCCAACATGTAAATAACTGAATCGAGAGCCCGCATGGCCCCGGAAGGTGAGGGCCATGCGGGCTTTTTGCTGTTGGTCGTCTTTTGGCATGGGAATATTTGCAATTATCACATATGGGCAACCGTCAAGAGGTGGTTTCTGGATAAAAGTGGCTTATCCCCATGGCGCCTCAAGCCGTCTGTCCTGCGAAGGGAGCCGCGTACACGGCGGCAGGTGTCTGGTAGCCTAAGCTCTGGTGGAGCCGGGAATAGTTGTAGCTGCTGATGTAGTCGGCGATGCCGGCACGGAGGGTCTTGGGGGACTTATGCTCATTGATATAGACGTACTCGGTTTTCAGACTGCGGAACCAGCGTTCGATGATGACGTTGTCCACCCAGCGTGCCTTGCCGTCCATGCTCTGGCGGATGCCGAAGTTGGCAAGCAGGTCGACGTAGACGTCACTGGTAAACTGGCTGCCCTGATCGGAATTGAGGATGCTGGGGATACCGTATTGTTTTATCGCGCCTGTGACCGCCTCGACGACCGGTGCGGCTTCCAGGGTGTCCGACAGCGACCAGCCGACGATAAACCGGCTGTGCCAGTCGATGACAGCCGTGAGATACATGTGCCCATATTTCATCGGAATATATGTTATGTCCACCGCCCAGACCTGATTGGGAAAGTGAATCTGCTTCTTTTTGACAAGATACGGGAATTTCTTGTGTTCTTTGCCCGGTTGCGACAACTTCGGCTTGGGATATACCGCGTAGATCCCCATCGCATCCATATACCGCTTGATCAGTTTTCGCCCGGCGTCAAGACCGTCCGCGCGTAGCAGCCGCCGCAGTTTCCGAACCCCGGCACAAGGCATTTCGGTGTGCCAATG
>JAIRTA010000135.1 GCA_031255175.1 Oscillospiraceae bacterium
GTACGAGACCGTGTAGTACGGCATGACCGCCGTGGCCATCTCCGTGCCGTCCTCCAGGCTGAGCGAACCGTCCACGAACGGGATCAGGTGCGCCTTCCAGTTCCCGCCGGGGAACACAGCGTACTTGCCGTAATTGAAATGCGCGTCGCGCCCGCCCTCGCCGGCGCCGCCGCCCGGCCAGTGCTTCATCATCGCGTTCACGCTCTGGTAGCCCCAGCCGCCCGCGGCGGCATCGTTGGCAATGCCGTCATATACGTCAGCCACTGTGCTGTCCGTATTGTTGTACGTAGTCTGGAACCCATCCACATAGGCCCGCGACATGGCGGAGGCCAGTTTCGGGTCCTCGCCGAAGGTGCCGTTGAAACGATCCCAACGCGGATCGGTGGCGATGTCGATCTGCGGGGAGAGCGCCGTGGCGATGCCGAGCGCCCGGTATTCGATCGACGCGATCTTGCCGAAAAGCTTGTTCAGATCTGTGTCGAACGTCGCGGCCATGCCGAGGGAACTCGGCCACTGCGACACGCCCGCGTTGGCGGAAATGTACTCAACATTGGATGAGGCATTCGTACCGTGGCGCGGGTCGGAGGAGTTGTTGGCCGGGATGCCGAAACCCAGCCCTTCGACGATGGACTGCACGTTGTTGTTCCACTTCGCGTGGATGTCCATCTGCCCGGCCGCCGCGGATCCCGCGATCAGCACGTGCCGCAGGTCGTCGTTCACCAGGAAGGCGACCTGGTCTTGGGTCGGCACCTCACTGCCCCAGCTCATCTGGTGCGCGCTGTAGAGCATCAGGCCCGCGATCTGCTGCACGCCGTCCGGGTCGGCCTTGAGCAGCGCCGCGAGGTTCGCCGCACGGTCCTCTGTGGACAGCCGCCAATCCTCGTAATCGTCCAATTCCCCATTTTTGTTCAGGTCTTTGAAGATGGGGTTGGAACCGTTCGGCGTGTAGCCGGTCGGTTCCACAGGATCGCCGTTCGCGTCAATCAGATTGACGCCGGAATAGGCGGAATAACCCAGTGTTACGGCTTGATTGCCCGCTCTTGTTGTTACCGACTTCACGTTGCCGCTTGCCGGAAGCCACTGCGCGTGGAACGTCGTATCGGCGGCGATGCCGCTGAACACCGCCGGCCCGGCAAAGCCGCCGCCGCTGGTCTGAGGCGCTGTCCCGCGCCCCGGTGTGGCCGATGTGTACCACCCGGCAAAAATATATCCGTCTCGCGTTGGGTTGGCCGGAACCGGCGTGGCGCCGGCATCCGACGTCGTTGCCGACGGCACAGCCGAGCCGCCGTGTGTGTTGAATGTGACTGTGTACGGTCCGTCCGCAAAGGCCACAAGACCCGCGGGCAGGAGAGTCAGCATCATAACCAGGCACAGCGCCATAGACAGACCCCGTCTACCGTTTTTCATCATGTTTGTTCCTTCTTTCCTGTGTTTTCTCACCCGTCCGATAACAGACGGGTGGCGTCTCGGTTTGAAGTTTCCTTATTTTTCCATGTTCGGAATCCTTGCTCCGTGTCCCTGTCTTTGGCCCCTCCAAGGGCCGCAATGTCGGTTCTCTTTTGTGCGGCAACAACCTCCTCAATTTTCATCCGCCCGGCATGGCCGGACTCTCTTCAAATAATTTTATCACAAGAAATCTAAAAAAGATATTTCATTATATTTGGAATATCTATGTTTTTTGTTGTTTTGTGTTGTAATTCATTTTTCTTTGTATGTTATTTTTTCATTTCGAAAAATAGTGTACCCCCTGCATTGGTACAGCCCCCGCGCGACCGCCGTCGGGCGACGCCGGCCACCACATAGAGGAGAGAGGGGTCTTTCCCCGTTTGCACGGGGAAAGACCCTATGAGTGAAATGAAAAGTGAAGAAAGGAAACTGTCACTTTGTAGAAAGCAAACCTTGTCCTCAGGCGACGCTGACCGTCACCGCATGGGTGAGGTCGCTGCCGTCTGTGGCGCGAACCATGACGAGCACCGTGCCGGCTCTGAGGCCCGTGACCGTCCAAACACCGTTCACCTGCGTCACGCTGGCAATGGCCGGGTTGCTGACCGTCACTTCGTAGAACGTCGGGTCGGCGTCTGTCCGGAGGTTCAGCGGCGCCCTGCCCTTGATACGCAGGGAGACGCGGGCGCTGCTGTGGGCTCTCAGCTCCGTCGTGTAGATCGGCGCCGTATGGACGACGTCATCCACCGTGACGACGTATTTGTGACCGCCCAGCCAGGGTTTGTCCGTCGTGAGCGCCGCCGGCAGCGTGACACTGAACCGGCCGTCCTCGTCCGCCGTCACCGTGGTCTCGTATTCGCCATCGGCGTCCGCAGACGGCGTCCGGTACTCCGCGAAGAGCGGCAGCTTCCGGCCGGACACATAGTTTCGGCCGGTGACCGTGACGGTCTTGGCCGCCTTGTCGGCCGTGACGGTAAAGTCACCCGTCTTGACCTGCGCAAACAGCCAATCCACGACGCCGATTGTCTCGCCGTTGTAGCTGTCGTTCGCCACCGGCACCCAGGACCAGTGCTCCATGTAGGGCGCCACCGTCGGGAAGATTCTGTATTTGAAACTCTCGCCGGGCTCTTTGCCCAGCTCTTGCATCGTGGCCCAGATCAGATCTGAGCTCTGCCCAATCACCACAGTCCCGTCGTCTTGCGCGTGGAACAACCACATCGGCAGGTCCACAAGTTTCGCGTAATCCTCTGTCGTGAACGCCGGGTTCGCCACCATTGTCGCCGCGCAAATCGGGATCGCCGCCGCGAACAGGTTCGGGTAGGCCGTGATCATCGACATTGTCATCATGCCGCCCATCGAACAGCCCATCACGTAGATACGCGCGAGGTCCACATCGGGGTTGGCCGCCAAAATGTCATCGATCATGGTTTTGATCTTGGCCGCGTCCGTACGCTCCCAAACCGTCACGGCCTGCGGTGCCGCCACATAAGCCGGGTTTTGCGCCTGCCGCGCGGGCTCGGCCCACGCCGTTGCGCCCTCGTTGCCGAGGAGCTGTTCCTCGTTGCCCACGCCGAAGTCGGTCGGGCTGTGGCCCTCGCCGGCCCCGTGGAGCCAGACGATCAGCGGATAGGTCTTCCCCGCCTCTTTTTCGGGCGTAAACAGGCGGTAGTTGAGCCCGTCCGCCGTTGTCTCGCGGGAGAAATCGTCGACGATCAGGTTGATCCGCCCCGCGTTTTCGTAAAGGGTATTCGCCGGGATCACGGCCTCGCCGTTTGTGATGGCGGCCGTCTGATGCACCGCGTACATCTCCAGCGGCCGCACGACGTTGTGCGAGGCCACGAAGTTCGCGAAGTTCATGGCGTACTGCATCACGGCGCTGTAGTCCGCGTTGTCGCTGGAACTGTACGGCATCTCCAGCACAATGTAACGGCCGGAGGGTGTCCCGACGCCCGCCGGGTCGATCTGCTCCGCGTTGTTCACATACGCCTTTGTGACCGTCCGGCTCACCGGCTCGGGGTTCACCGACACGCCGCCCGTCATGAAGTTGATGTCCAGCCGGTGCAGTGTGACAGCGAACGACTCCGCATCGAAGCCGCCGGCTGTAACGGTCTCGCCCATGTCGATGATCACGGCCGGCACCACCGCGCCGTACTCTTCCACACGCGTGACCACTTTGAACGGGTATGCCGCCGATTTCTTAGCTTGCGCAAACAGCCAGTCTACGACGCCGATGGTCTCGCCGTTATAGCTGTCGTTCGCCACCGGCACCCAGGACCAGTGCTGGTTGTACTCCACCGTCGGGAAGATTCTGTATTTGAAACTCTCACTGGGCTCTTTGCCCAGCTCTTGCAGCGTGGCCCAGATCAGATCTGAGCTCTGCCCAATCCGGACAGTCGTGTCGTTTTGCGCGTGGAACAACCACAGCGGCAGGTCCGCAAGATTCGCGTATTCCTCCGTCGTGAGCGCCGGGCTCGGGCTGGCGGGACAGATCGGCATCGCCGCCGCGAACAGATCCGGGTAGGCCGTGATCATCAGCATCGTCATCATGCCGCCCATCGAACAGCCTGTCACGTAGATACGCGCGGGATCCACATCGGGGTTGGCCGCCAGAATCTCGCCGATCATAGCTCTGATCTGCGGCGTGCTCGCCCGGCTCCATCTCGGTGCGGCCTGCGGCGCTGCCACATAGGCCGGGTTTTGCGCCTGCCGCGCGGGCTCGGCCCATGCCGTCGCGCCCTCGTTGCCGAAGAGCTGTTCCTCGTTGCCCACGCCCAAGCTGGTGGGGCTGTGGCCCTCGCCGCCGCCGTGGAGCCAGACGATCAGCGGATAGGTCTTCCCTGCCTCTTTTTCAGGGGTGAACAACCGGTAATTCAGGCCGTCCGCTGTTGTCTCGCGGGAGAAATCGTCGACAAGCAGGTTGATCCGCCCCGCGTTTTCGTAAAGGGTATCCGCCGGGATGACAGCCTCGCCGTTCGTGATGGCGGCCGTCTGCCGTACCGTATACATCTCCAGCGGCCGTACAATATTGGATCCGCCTAAGTATTGCATCACATAGCTATAGTTCACGTCGTTATACCCGTATTGCAATTCCAGCACAATGTAACGGCCGGAAGCGGCTCCGGCACCTGCCGGGTCAATCTCCGCTTTATCGTTCACATATGCCTTTGTGACCGTCCGGTCCGCCGGCGTGGGGTTCACCGTCGTGGCGTTTGTCAGCCGGTTCATCGTGACGGCGAACGACTCCGCGTCGAAGCCGCCGGCTGTGATGGTCTCGCCCATGTCGATGATCACGGCCGGCACCACCGCGCCGTACTCTTCCACGCGCGTGACCACTTTGAAAGCGCGTGCGCTCTCAGAGACTGCTACTTCTGCGACCGCTCCCGATCCTTCCTCCGCCACCGCATAGGCCGCCGGGATGAGCGACAGCACCAGAACAGTGACAAGGAGCCATGCGAAACTTCTTCGGATTCTCTTCCCTCTCATGTGTCAACAACCTCCTTAATTTTTGT
>JAIRTA010000149.1 GCA_031255175.1 Oscillospiraceae bacterium
GCCGGGAACGAAAATTTTGCGTGAAATTTTTGATTGACAAATCGGAGGGCGCGGCGTATACTTTAAGACAAATCTGTCGAAATGCGATGACAGGGCGCAAGCGGTCCGCGGGCGTGGCACAGAGAGCTGCCGTTTGGTGAAAGGCAGCGCACAAAGGCGGTTTCGCACTCCCCCTTGAGCAGTCAGCTGAACCCGCCGCCTTCGGGCGCGCGGCAGTAGGTGCGACCGGGTCTCCCGCCGTTATCATGGGAAGGCATTGGTGCGTGCGCCCTTTGGGGCTGTCCGCCACGATGCGCTGAGTGGGAACATAGCGAAAGCGATGTTCCAAACGAGAGTGGTACCGCGGAGATATACCATCTTCGTCTCTTGTGACGCACAGGAGGCGAAGTTTTTTTGTCTCCTGTTAAGGAGGGTTTTGTTATGAAAATCGCGTTTTCCACACTGGCCTGCCCCAACTGGAGCTTCTCGGACGTCACCGCCGCCGCGAAGGACTTTGGCTTCGACGGCGTAGAGATCCGCGGCCTGGGCGAGGACATTTTCGCCGTGCGCGCCCAGCCCTTCTCCGAACGCGAGATCGACTCCACCATCCGGCGGCTGACCTCCCTGCGCCTGTCCATCGCCTGTTTTTCCTCTCACGTCTGCTTGAAATTCGCGGACCGCCGGGACGAAAACATCGAGGTCGTCACGGAATACATCCGGTTGGCGAGCCGCCTCGGCACGCCTTTTGTGCGCATTTTGGCCGACCTGAACGCCCGGCCGGACGGCGCCGCGGTGGACGACGACGTGGTCCTCTCACAGCTGCGGACCCTCGCCCCCATCGCCGCGGAACACGGCGTTGTGCTGCTGGTTGAGACAAACGGCGTCTACAGCGACACGACCCGGCTGAGTTCTCTGCTGGAGCGCGTGGCGCACGACGCGGTGGCCGCCCTCTGGGACGTGCACCACCCGTACCGCTTCGCGAACGAGACGCCGGAACAGACGGTGCAAAACCTCGGCGCCCACATCAAGTACGTCCACGTGAAAGACTCCGTCGCGGAGGACGGGGAGATCCGCTACCGCCTGATGGGCCAGGGCGACCTGCCCATCGATGAGATGATCCGCGCGCTGCGCTCCATCAACTACGACGGCTACATCTCGCTCGAGTGGGTCAAACGCTGGGCGGACGACTTGGAGGACGCCGGCGTCGTCATTCCGCACTACGCGTACTACATGAGCCGCTACACCGAGACCACCGGCGGCCACGAGCGGCTCTTCAGCAACCGGGCGGGCACCGGCCACTTCATCTGGGAGAAGGAGAGCCTCATCGATCTCACGTTCCCGCAGCTGCTCGACAGGGTCGTCGAGGAGTTCCCCGACCAGTACGCCTTCCGCTACACGGCGCTCGATTACACGCGGACTTACCGCGAGTTTCGAGACGATGTGGATCTCTTTGCCCGTTCGCTCATCTCCCTGGGGGTGAAGCGGGGCGACAAGGTGGCCATCTGGGCCACGAACGTGCCGGCCTGGTACGTCACCTTCTGGGCCGCCACAAAGATCGGCGCCATTTTGGTCACCGTCAACACCGCCTACAAGATCCACGAAGCGGAGTATCTGCTGCGCCAGTCCGACACGCACACCCTCGTCATGGTGGACGGTTACAAGGACTCCGACTACCTGAGCATCATCCGGGAGCTCTGCCCGGAGCTCGCCGCCCACAAGGCGGGCGAACCGCTGCACACCAAGCGGCTCCCCTTCCTGCGGCACATCATCACCACCGGCTCTCCCCTGCCCGGCTGCCTCACTTGGGACGAGGCGCTGCAGGCCGCCGAGCGGACGCCGGTCGAATCCGTGTACCAGCGCATGGCGACGATCGGCCGCCACGATGTGTGCAACATGCAGTACACCTCCGGCACGACCGGGTTCCCCAAAGGCGTCATGCTGACCCATTACAATGTGGTAAATAATGGAAAAAACATCGGCGACCGCATGGACCTCTCGACGGCGGACCGGATGATGATCCACGTGCCGATGTTTCACTGCTTCGGCATGGTGCTGGCGATGACCGCCGCCGTGACCCACGGCGTCACGCTGTGCCCGCAGCCCTATTTCTCCCCCAAGCAGTCCCTCGACTGCATCACGCGGGAAAAGATCACGGTCTTCCACGGCGTGCCGACGATGTTCATCGCGTTGCTGGAACACGACGACTTCTCCCAGACGGACTTTTCCCATGTGCGCACGGGCATCATGGCCGGCAGCCCCTGCCCCGTCAAGGTCATGCAGGACGTCGTTGACAAGATGCGCATGACGGAGATCACGAGCGTATTTGGCCAGACCGAGTCCTCGCCGGGCTGCACGATGTCGAACGCCGACGACTCGATTGAGGTCAAGGTGAACACAGTCGGCAGACCGCTGCCGGGGATCGAGTGCAAGATCGTGGACCCCCAGACGGGGAAGGATCTGCCCGACGATATGGACGGCGAATTTGTGGCCCGCGGCTACAACATCATGAAGGGCTACTACAAGATGCCCGCGGCCACCGCCGCCGCCATCGACGCCGACGGCTGGCTGCACACGGGCGATCTGGCCCGCCGCCGCCCGGACGGCAATTACAAGATCACCGGCCGCATCAAAGACATGATCATCCGCGGCGGCGAAAATATCTACCCGAAGGAGATCGAAGACTTCATCTACACGCACGAGAAGGTGAAGGACGTACAGGTCATCGGCGTACCGGACAGGCAATACGGCGAGGAGATCATGGCCTGCGTCATCTTAAAAGAGGGCGCCGAGGCCACCGCGGCGGAGATGCAAGACTTCGTCCGCAGCCACATGGCCAGGCATAAGACGCCCAAGTACGTGCGCTTTGTGCAAGACTTCCCCATGAACGCCGCGGGCAAAATCTTGAAATACAAGATGGTCGAGGAGGCCATTGAATTCCTGGGCCTCCAGGAGGCCAGCAAGATCGAAACGGCCTAAAAAACCGCCGGACAATGGCTTGCGCGCTTGCTTGTCTTTTTGACGCAAGCATTGCTTCAACGGTTCCCGGCAACCGGACACAGAGGGAGGGCGCTTTGCGCCCTCCCTCTGTGTCCGGTTGCGCGGCGGCTCAGCCCTGGGGCGTGACCGCTTTGAGGATCAAGATGAAGTCACCTATCTCCACCGTGCCGTTTTTGTTCACGTCGGCCGCTTTCGCGGTCTCCCAGTCGTCGTCGCCGGCTTCCGCACGGAAATACTTCTGCGCCCAGGCGAGATCGGCAAGGTTTACGACGCCGTCGCGGTTGAAGTCATACGCGAGGAACTCTGTCCGCACCACATCGGGGTCGATGGAGCCGATGCGCAGGCTGACCGCCGGGTACGACGCGGCCTCGACGTCCGTAATCTTCACCGTCGCCGCGCCGGATACGTCGTCTTTGACGACAAAATGCAGCGTGATGACAGGCGTCGCCTCGACCGCGGTCAGGCCCTCCGCGTCGTCCAGCCAGGACACCGTCGCGGAGCCCTCCTGAGAGGCCAGCACCGAGAAGCCGTTTTGCGCCTGCGCGCTCACGAACCGGAGCGACGCCTCGTCGTATTCGTACCGTACGCGGACCACTGCCAACGCGCGCGCGTCGCGCACGGATATCACATAACTCACCGGCTGCCCCGGTTTGGCGCTGGCCGGGCCGCCGACGGACACACGGAGAGCCGGATACGCGTCGCCGGGGTCCGCGGGGTCTGCGAGAGCGAGCCCCATGATCGCGGCCCGGAGGCCGCCGATGGCCGCGCCGATCTTGGAAACCGGCGCGCCGGCCTCGGCCAAAACGCTCTTCGCGGTTGTGACTGCCGCTTGCAGCGCCGCCCAGCTTTCCGGCGTGTAACGCGTCTCTTGCAGGCTGTTTGCCACGTCCAGATGTTTTTGCAGATTTTCTTTTGTGTATGTACCCGCGTTGGGGTCCTCCTCCGTCAGGCCGGCGATGGCCGCCCGCAGCTTGGGGGCCTGGCCGGCGATGACCGATTCGACGTCCGCCGCACCCGCCAGTGCCGCCGCTTTGAGCGCGGCGACGGCGTCTTGCAGGGCGTCCCACCGGGCGGGATCAAACTGCGTCGGGTCCTCCAACCCGCCCAGCAGGCTCGTGGCGCTCGGCGCCGCGGGCGCGTACGCGCCGTAGACCGTCCCGAAGATGTTGCGGCCGCCGTCCACAACGGGGCTGTTGTTCTGCCCGAAATTCACGTCGCGGCACACGGTGCCCGCGTCGGTGGAGGCGATGGAACCGATGACGATGTTGCCGGTCAGGCGGCCCGTCACCCCCGAGGACAGCAGCAGCCCCGCGCCCGTCTTCGCCTGGTTGCCGATCAGTACGCAGTGCTCCATCACAATGTCCCGGCCGCCCTGCACGTAGACGCCGGCGTTTTGGGCTTTGATGGCCACATTGTCCACGATCACACAGTTTCTCATGACCAGATTCCCTCCGGTCACATAGGCGGCGGTGCCGACCTGCCCCGTGCTTTCCGGCAAAATCCGGGCGTTTCGGAACACGACGTTTTCCACGGTGAGCGTACCGCCTGTGATCTGGAAGAAACCGAAGTTGTCCTGTCCGTCCAGCGTATGGCCCTGCCCATCCACGGTGATGCTCTTGCCGACCGGGAGGAGGCGCCTGGAGGCACCGGAAATCGTCTCGCCCTGCGCCGGCAGGTCCGCGCCCAGCCGGATCACGTCGCCGTCCGTCACATCCGTCGTGACATACGCGATCAGCTCGGCGATGGTGTTCGCCACCCGCTCCCGCGGTCTCAGCACAAGCGCCTTGCCGGCGTCGCCCAGCGCCTTCGCCGCCGCGTCCACCTGCTCCTGCGTGGCTTCCTCGTCGGCCCGTACCGCCTGGGCGGCTTCGTAGGCGCTCTTGAACGGCGCGAAGCTTTCCGCCGTGTATAGATTTTCCTCCCCATACCGGGGCGCGGCGGCGGCGATGGCCGCCTCGAGTTTGTCCTTCTCCACGCCGAACGTCAGTTTCAGCCGCACGGTCTGGTCGCTGCCCATCGGCGCCACAAACAGCCTGATCGGCAGCGGGCTTTTATAATTCTGGGGTAAGGCCGCGGTATTGGCGGGCAGCCAAACTTCCAGCGTTTTGATTTGCGTCGTCTCGTCGTACACTTCCGTGACCGGCGGTGTGACAAACTCGCCCGCCTCGTTTGCCATGCGGAAATTTTGGGCGTCGCTGCCGTTTACGGCTATGCCGTAAATCGAAGTGGGCCCGATCTTAATCGCCGCCGTGTACTCGGCGCCGTACTTCCTGACCTCGGCGGCGGGGATCAACATGCCGTTCATCATCGAGGGCTGGTCGGCGTTCGCGTTCCACAACGCGGCCGGCACAGTCTGCACCTCGTCCGGCGCGGCGGCCGTTCCGGCGGCCGCATTCGCCAGCGCCGCGGCCGCGGCCTGTTTGATGCCGTTGCTGGAGAGCGTGGCCCCGCTCACCACATCCACGCCGTCCAGACCTTGATTTTCCAATATTTGGGACGGAATGCTCTTGCCGCCGTACGCGCCGCCCCAGGCCATGTTCCAGAACGTCGTCGTCTGGCTGTGCGCCCCCGCGAAAATCTTCACGATCTCGCTCTCACTCGTCTGCACAAACACCTGAATGTCCGGCCCGCCCGCGTTGCCGGGGTATCCCTGCCCCACGCCGCTGTAGATGCCGGGGACATAGCCGGTGGGCTGGGGCGGTTCCGGGTCTCCAGCCGGCGTGAGGCTGTCCAGGTCGAAGTTCAGCCGGATAGTCTGGACGCTGTTCATCGGCGCGCCGACCCTGATGGCAAGATTCGGCATATCGAGGGTGGACAGAGGAATCGTGACCGTCTTGCTCTCGTCCTCGGCGTTATATGTGCCGGAAATCCCTGTACCGGCGGTCACCTCGGCCGCTGTTTTCTCCGGCCATACCTCGATGACCGTCTCCCCGTTCACGGAAACGCCCATGATGCTTGCTTTGACAAAGTCCAGCGTAACGGCATAGGCGCCATCTGTCACGTCAAGCCGCGCCGTCGGAGCGAGTATCGGCGCCATCATCGATGCGTTGTCGTTTGTCCCATGCCAGGCCCTCACGTCAAGTGTATATGGCCCGTCCTCAATGGCCTGCGGAATCTCTTCCTCCAGCGCGGCTATGGCCGCTCGCAACTTCACGGACTGTGTCGCGATAACCGGTGCGAGATTTACCGCGCCGGCAGTCGCCGCGGCCTTTGTCTCATCAACTACCGCCTGCAACGCCGCCAATCTCTCCGGAGCAAACTCCGACGTGTCCTCCAGCCCACCGAGGATAGAGGTCGGCTGCGGGTCCGTTATCTTGGGATGAGAGATCGCGCCTATGATGTTGTTCCCACCGTCTACCACTTTGGAACTGCCCTCAAAATGGACGTCCCTCTGCGCATTGTTTCCGGCAACCGTGTTGCCAACAATGATGGTGTTTGTCAGGGTAGCGACGTCGTTTGTGCCGTTACCGACATACATGCCACCACCGTCACCGCCGACTTGATTGCCGATGACAACACAATTCTCCATGAACAGCGCCCCTGCGCGACCGCCAAGCGGTGTATGGATCACGCCGGAATACGTACCACC
>JAIRTA010000009.1 GCA_031255175.1 Oscillospiraceae bacterium
TGCTATAAAATGGAGATCTTGGTTTTTATATGCAGTTATGGTTCAGTCATCCTGCCCTCAAACTATCTTTCAGCCTCCAATGGTCGCCGGGCCATTGGAGGCGTTCTCTCGAAAAAGGCTGTCAACCCCGCAGACTCGCAGAATGTGCATGGTAAGATGAATTTACAGTGGAACGCTTTGACCGTGAGCCCGCTTTCGGTGCGCTTGTGCACCACGCCCGCCCAATGCGTCAATCTGTACTCCGCTGCGATCTCTCTTGTGTTCTGCATACAAATTCTAATCCGGCTTGAATTTACACCACTTGTGCTTTTTCATGCCCTCTTGGTGTCTATTGTACCATCGCGGCCCCGCCCTTATAAGGCGCCTCGGGTTTTGACGGTTCTTCCCGGCGTCGGCGTGGAGACACAGCCGCGCCGGCGGCGCTCTTTGGGTGCGGGGACATCCGCCGCCGGAAAGTGAAGCGGCGCTCTACAGAATGCCCTCTTGTGTATCGATAGGCATTGTGGGGTTGTCGCAGTGCTTTGTTTCCCTGTTGTGAATATATATACATACAATTCACAATTTATCCTTTCGATTTTGTCCAGTCTCTTCGCGAATTTCCCTCATATTTCAATGTTTTTCTCTCATTTCCTGTCGTCGCGAAAAAATTTGTTGCATATTTATTCAGTTTGTGTTATCATATTTCCAGACCATTTGAACAGGAGGCGCGGTATGAAACAGGTACGTAAGGCGGTGCTGGCCTATTCGGGGGGGCTTGACACTTCTATCATCATCCCTTGGCTGAAAGAAAACTACGGATGCGAGGTCATCGCGGTGGCCGCCGATGTGGGGCAGGGCGCGGAGCTCGACGGGTTGGAGGAGAAGGCGAAGCGGACCGGGGCGTCCGCCTGCTTTATTGAGGACCTCCGGCAGGCGTTTGCGGACGAGTACATTGTCCCCACCCTACAGGCCGGCGCCGTCTACGAGGGGCGCTACCTGCTGGGCACCTCATTTGCCCGCCCCGTCATTGCCAAACGCATTGTTGAGATCGCGCTGCGCGAGGGCGCGGACGCCATTGCCCACGGCTGCACCGGCAAGGGCAACGACCAGGTGCGCTTTGAGCTGACGATCCAGGCCCTGGCCCCGCATATGACGATCATCGCCCCGTGGCGGGAGTGGGATCTGCGCTCGCGCGAGGATGAGATCGCCTACGCCGAGGCGCGCGGCATCCCGCTGTCCATCACGCGGGAGACCAATTATTCCAAAGACAAAAACCTGTGGCATCTGTCTCACGAGGGCCTCGACTTGGAGGACCCGGCCTCGGAGCCGCTGTATGACAAGATTCTCGAGCTGGGCGTGACGCCGGAGAAGGCGCCCGACACGCCCGCGTATGTGACCGTCGGCTTTGCGCAGGGGCGCCCTGTCAGCTTAAACGGCGAGACGACGGACACCGTCACCCTCATCCAAACGCTGAACGCGCTGGGCGGCGCGCACGGCGTCGGCCTCATCGACATTGTGGAGAACCGCCTGGTGGGGATGAAGTCCCGCGGTGTCTATGAGACGCCCGGCGGCACGATCCTCTACCGCGCCCACGAGGCCCTTGAGACCCTCACGCTGGACCGCGACACCCTGCACATGAAGCAGCATCTGGCGGTGAGATTTGCCGAGCTCGTCTACTACGGCCAGTGGTTCACCCCGCTGCGGGAGGCGCTCTCCGCCTTTGTGACCAAGACGCAGGAGAACGTGACCGGCACGGTGCGCCTGAAACTTTACAAGGGCAATATCATCCTCGCGGGCATCAGTTCGCCCCACTCCCTCTACGACCAGGAGCTCGCCTCCTTCGGCGAGAGCGCTTACAACCAAAAAGACGCGGAGGGCTTCATCCGACTCTTCGGTCTGCCCATTCGGGTGGGCGCGCTGAAACGGGAGAATCCGCAGACATGAAAAATACATCAAACCGGACCGGACCGGACCGGAACACGGAGCCCGCCGGAAAGCTGTGGGCCGGGCGTTTTCAAAAGGACACCGACGCCCTTGTGGGGGACTTCAACGCCTCCCTCTCCTTCGACGCCCGCCTGTACCGGGAGGACATCGAGGGCAGCGCCGCCCACGCGGCCATGCTGGGCGCGCGCGGCATCATCCCGCCGGAGGACGCCGAGGCCATCATCGCGGAACTGGGCCGCCTGTTGACGGACATAGAGGAGGGGCGCGTGACGCTGACGCCGGAGGCCGAGGACATCCACATGAACATCGAACAGCTCCTCACCGCGCGTCTCGGCGACGCCGGCCGCCGTCTGCACACCGCCCGCTCCCGCAACGACCAGGTGGCGCTCGACCTCAGGCTGTATCTCAAAAAGCAGATTTGCGGGCTTCACAGCCTGACCCTCTCGCTGCTGGACACGCTGGCGACTCTCGCCGAGGCGCACACCGGCACGGTGATGCCCGGCTACACCCACCTCCAGCGCGCGCAGCCGATCACGCTGGCGCACGCGCTGACGGCCTACGCCGAGATGTTCTCGCGGGACGTGACGCGGCTGGAGGACTGCCACCGGCGCATGGACGTCTGCCCGCTGGGCGCCGGCGCGCTGGCCGCCACGACCTACCCGATCGACCGGGCGCGGGTGGCGCGGGATCTCGATTTTGCGGACGTCACGCGCAACAGCCTGGACGCCGTGGGCGACCGGGACTTCTGCATCGAACTCTGCGCCGCGCTGTCCCTGCTCATGATGCATCTCTCCCGGCTCGCGGAGGAAGTCATTCTCTGGTGTTCGTGGGAATTCGGCTTTGCCGAGCTGGACGACGCCTACTCGACCGGCTCGTCGATCATGCCGCAGAAAAAGAACCCGGACGTCGCCGAGCTGGTGCGCGGCAAGACCGGCCGGGTGTACGGCGATCTCATCGCGCTGCTCACCGTCATGAAGGGGCTGCCGCTCGCTTACAATAAGGACATGCAGGAGGACAAGGAGCCCGTGTTTGACGCGGTGGACACCGCCCGGCAGTGCCTCTCGGTGTTCGCGCCCATGCTGTCCACACTCACCTTCCGGCCCGAGGCCATGCGGCGGGCCGCGG
This sequence comes from Oscillospiraceae bacterium, assembly GCA_031255175.1. Taxonomy (GTDB): domain Bacteria; phylum Bacillota; class Clostridia; order Oscillospirales; family UBA929; genus JAIRTA01. Next base: position 3,049 of record JAIRTA010000009.1, read on the forward strand.
CCTCCGGGTTCCTCAACGCCACCGACTGCGCGGACTATCTGGTGCGGCGCGGGCTGCCCTTTCGCGAGGCCTACGGGATCGTCGGGCGGCTGGTGCGGCTGTGCCTCGTCCGCGGCAAGGACTTGGAGGGCCTGACACTGGAGGAATTTCGCTCCGTCTCGGAGCATTTTGACCGCGACGTGTATGACGCGCTCGCACTGGACGCCTGCGTGGCGGCGCGGAACGTCCCCGGCGGCCCGGCGACGCCGCAGGTGCGCGCACACATCGAAGCCCTGCGCGCCTTTTGCCGCGCCCACAAGCACTTCCCGGGCGCGCCGCGCGGAACCGGGGGGAAGATCCCATGAGCGCCGCGCGGAACCGCCGCGGGCCGGCGTCGGTCCGCGTCTTCATCGACGGGCAGGCGGGCACCACCGGGCTGCAACTCAAAACCCGGCTGCGCGCGCGCCCGGATGTCGAACTGCTGACGCTCCCCGCCAACCGGCGCCGTGACCCGGACGCCCGGCAGGCGCTGCAAAACAGCGCCGACATTGTCTTTTTGTGCCTGCCGGACGACGCGGCGCGGGACGCGGCGCGCCTGGTGACCAACCCGGACACCTGCGTCATCGACGCCTCCACCGCGCACCGGACGGCGCCCGGCTGGGTCTACGGCCTGCCGGAGCTCTCGTCCCTGCACCGGGCCGCGCTGGGGCGGGCCAAGCGCATCGCCGTCCCCGGCTGCCACGCCACCGGCTTCGCGGCCGCCGTGTATCCGCTGATCGCCGGCGGCCTGCTGCCGGCCGACACGCCGCTCACCTGCACCTCCCTCACGGGCTATTCCGGCGGCGGGAAGGCGCTGATCGCCCGCTACGAGACCGCCGCGCGGACGCCCGGCGACGCGCTGTGCGCGCCGCGCCCCTACGCGCTGACGCTGACACACAAGCACTTGCCGGAGATGCAGTCCGTGTGCGGGCTCATCCATCCGCCGCATTTTTACCCGGTTGTGGGCGACATGGCGCGGGGGATGCTGGTGTCCGTCCCGCTGTGGGGCCATCAGTTCACGCGGCCCGGCGGCGCCCGCGCCGTGTGGGAGCTTTTGTCCGGCCATTACGCGCGCAGCCGCTTTATCCGCGTGCAGCCCCAAGGCGCGGCGGACGCGCTGGAGGCGGGCTTTCTCGACCCCACCGCCCTGAACGGCACAAACACGCTGGAGCTCTTTGTCTTCGGCCACGAGACACAGGCGCTCGTGGTGGCCCGGCTCGACAACCTGGGCAAGGGCGCCTCGGGCGCGGCGGTACAGTGCATGAACATCGCCCGCGGCCTGCCCGAGGACACAGCGCTTATTTAGTACGCCGCTTTATGACAAGATTTAGATGACACGGCGTACCAGTCCGCTGCGCCACCCAAATATTTACAAATCTCCGGTCTTTTTCCCGCCAGGCTGCGTTGGCGGAATCTGTTGATACAACAAGTATTTTGTTTGTTGGCACAGCCCATTTTGACGCCCTGTTGCCGCGAAGCGGCAACAAAAATAAGAATTTTGTTTTTGGGCACAGCCCATTTTAGGAGTTGATTTCCCGTGCTTCAGATTGTTCCCGGCGGGGTGACGGCGGCCCCCGGTTTTACGGCGGCGGGCCTCCACTGCGGCATCCGCCGGAACCAGGCCAAACCGGACCTCGCGCTGGTGCTGGCCGACCGCGACTGCGCCGCCGCCGCCGTCTACACGACGAACCGCGTCCAGGCGGCGCCGATCGCCGTGACGCGCGCGCATTTGGCCGACGGGCGGGGCCGCGCCATTTTGGCCAACAGCGGCTGCGCCAACGCCTGCGCCCCCGGCGGGCTCGAGAACGCGCGCCGCGTCTGCGCCGCCGCCGCCGCCGTCCTCGGCCTGCGCGAGACGGATATCATCGTAAATTCCACCGGCGTCATCGGCGTGCCGCTGCCCGTCGAGGCCATTGAGAGCGCCCTGCCGGCGCTGGCCGACGCCCTCTCCCGGGCGGGCGGTGCCGACGCCGCGCTGGCCATCATGACCACCGACACGCGGCCCAAGGAGGCCGCCGTCACCACGGAGATCGACGGCCGGACCGTCACGGTGGGCGGCATGGCCAAGGGCTCCGGCATGATCCACCCCAACATGGCGACGATGCTGGCCTTTCTCACCACCGACTGCGCCATTGCCCCCGGCCCGCTGCGCGCCGCGCTGGCCGACTCCGCGCGCCGCACCTACAACCGCGTCAGCGTAGACGGAGACACTTCCACCAACGACATGACGGCCATCCTGGCCTCCGGCGCGGCGGGGCATCCGCCGATCGAGAGCCCGGACGACCCCCGTTTCGCGCTGTTTAAGGAGGCGCTCGACGCCGTCAATCTGACGCTGGCGCGCGCCATCGCGCGGGACGGCGAGGGGGCCACCCGCCTGGTGGTCTGCCGCGTGCGCGGCGCCGGCAGCGAGACGGACGCCGAGGTCCTCGCGAAGGCGGTGATCACCTCGTCGCTCGTCAAGACGGCGCTGTTTGGCGCCGACGCGAACTGGGGCCGCGTGCTGTGCGCGCTGGGTTACGCGGGGGCGCCTCTGCGCCCGGAGTCTGTGGATGTGGCGTTCTCGTCGACGGCCGGCCGGGTTGTCGTCTGCCGCGGCGGCGAGGGGCTGCCGTTTGACGAAACTCTGGCAAAGGAGATCCTCTCCCAGAGCGAGGTCACGCTCGAAGTTGACTGCGGGGCGGGCGCCCACGGCGCGGAGGCCTACGGCTGCGACCTCAGCTACGACTATGTGCGGATCAACGGCGACTACCGGACCTGAACGCCCTTTCGCGCCCGCCGGCCGCACAGGGGCAGGAAAAATTTGGTAATTTCTTGCCGCGCGGCGGCAACTTAAACACAAGAATTTTGGTTTGGGCGGCGCATTTTGGGGCCGCCCGGAAGGATGAACCTTATGCTCTCCAACGTCGATAAGGCACGGCTGCTGTCGGAGGCGCTGCCTTACATTCAAAAGTACAACAAGAAAACCGTGGTGATCAAGTACGGCGGCAGCGCCATGCTGGAGGACACGCTCCGGCGCGCCGTCATCAGCGACATCGTTCTCCTCTCCCTCGTGGGGATCCGCGTCGTCGTCGTACACGGCGGCGGCCCGGAGATCAACGAGATGCTCGCCAAGATCGGCAAGGAGCCGCGCTTTATAGGCGGCCTGCGCCACACCGACGAGGAGACGATGGAGGTCGTCCAGATGGTGCTGTGCGGCAAGGTGAACAAGGCGCTCACCCAACTCATCGGCGAGCTGGGCGGCCGGGCGCTGGGCCTGTCCGGCCTGGACGGGCGGCTGCTGACCGCCCGGCAGCTCGACGAGGACCACGGCCTTGTCGGCGAGCTCGAGAGCATCGACCCCGCCCCGCTGATCACGGCGCTCGACCACGGTTATATCCCCGTCGTCTCCACCGTGGCCGGCGGCGCGGCGCCGGGTTCCGTTTACAACATCAACGCCGACACGGCGGCGGCGCGTCTCGCGGCGCGCCTCGCGGCGGAAAAGCTCATACTGCTGACCGACGTGCGCGGACTCATGCGCGTCCCGGGGGACGAGGACACGCTGATCCCGATGGTGACGCTGTCGGAGGTGCCCCCGCTGCTCAAGAGCGGCGCCGTCCGGGGCGGGATGATCCCGAAAGTCTCCTGCTGCGTTGAGGCGCTGCGCGCCGGCGTGCGGCGCACCCATATCCTCGACGGCCGCATCCCGCATTCGATCTTGATTGAAATGCTCTCCGACGAGGGCGTCGGCACCATGATTTTGAAGTAGAGGCGTGAGACGATGCAACAGATCTTTGAAGCCTACGACGCGCATGTGCTCCCCACATACGGACGTTTCCCCGTGGCGTTTGCGCGCGGGGCGGGCTGCCGCCTGTACGATGAGGCGGGCCGCGCGTACATTGACTTTGCCTCCGGCATCGGCGTGAACTCGGTGGGGCACGCGCACCCCGTCTGGGTTGAGGCCGTGGCGCGCCAGGCCGCCACATTGACGCATGTGTCGAACCTTTATTACAGCGAGCCGGGCGGACGCCTGGCGGTGCGCCTCTGCGCGCTCTCCGGCCTGCGCGGCGTCTTTTTTGCGAACTCGGGCGCGGAGGCCAACGAGGGCGCGATCAAGGTGGCCCGCAAATACAGCCACGACCGCTACGGGCCGGACCGGTCCGTCGTGGTGACGCTCTCCGGCTCCTTCCACGGGCGCACGGTCACGACGCTGGCCGCCACGGGGCAGGAAATCTTCCACCGGCATTTCGGCCCCTTCCCCGCGGGGTTCCGGCATGTGCCGCCGGACGATTTTGAAGCCCTCGCGGCGCAGCCGGACGACGTGTGCGCCGTGCTGCTGGAGCCCGTGCAGGGCGAGGGCGGCGTGTGGCCGCTGGACGGCGCGTATGTCCGGCGGGTGGCGGCGCTCTGCCGCGAGCGGGACTGGCTGCTCCTCTGCGACGAGGTGCAGACCGGCATCGGCCGCACCGGGGACTGGTTTGCCTTTCAGTCGCTGGGGGTCGAGCCCGACGTCGTGACCTTCGCCAAGGGGATCGCCGGCGGTCTGCCGTTCGGCGGCTTTCTGGCCGGCGCGCGCGCGGCGGACACACTGGGCCCCGGCGACCACGCGACCACGTTCGGCGGCACGCCGCTGTGCTGCGCGGCGGCGCTGGCCACACTGGACATTCTGGCGCCGGTGCTGCCCGGCATCAAGGCCAAGGGGGCGGCGCTCCGGCGGTCCATCGCGGAGATGGGGCTGCCGCGCGTGACCGGCACGCGCGGCGCGGGCCTCATGATCGGCGTGGCCCTGACGCCGGGCGAGACCCCCCGCGACTGGGCGGAGAGGCTGCTGCGCGCGGGGCTCGTCGTCCTCACCGCCGGGCAGGACGCCCTGCGTCTGCTGCCCCCGCTCGTCATCGGCGACGACGACATCGCCGCCGGACTCTCGATCTTCGAAAACGTTTTGGGCGGCGCTGCGGAATAATCTTTCCGCCCGCGCCTGCTTTGTATCGCCCCGACCTCGTCGGCGGAACCCGCCGCCTCCGCCGGGGCGCGATCATGACCCCCCGGCGGGACACCGGGGAGGAAGGGGACATTATGAAAAAAGATCTGCTGTGCATGCTCGATCTCACAAAGGAAGACATCTCCGGCATTTTGGACCTGGCCGACCAGATGAAGTATGACCTGCGCCACGGGCAGGCGCACCGGCACCTCGAGGGCAAGACGCTGGGCATGATTTTTGAAAAGGCCTCCACCCGCACCCGGGTCTCGTTTGAGACCGGCATGTATCAGCTCGGCGGGCAGGCGCTGTTTCTCTCCGCGAACGACTTGCAGATCGGGCGCGGCGAACCGGTGGAGGACACGGCGCGCGTGCTCTCCCGCTACCTGGACGGCATTATGATCCGCACGTTTGCCCAGCGCGAGGTGGAAGACATGGCCCGCCACGCCTCTGTCCCCGTCATCAACGGGCTCACGGACCTGGCCCATCCCTGCCAGGTGCTGGCCGACCTGATGACCGTGCGGGAGCGGCTCGGCACGCTCGCGGGCGCGGCGCTCTGCTACATTGGGGACGGCAACAACATGTGCAACTCGCTGACTGTCGGGGCGCTCACGGCGGGCCTGTCGGTGTCTCTCGCCGTGCCGGCCGGTTATGACCCCGCGCCGGAGGCGCTGACGTTTGCCCAAACGTTCGGCGACAGGTTCCGGCTGTCCCGCGACCCGCGGGAGGCGGCCCGGGGCGCCGACGTCGTGGTGACGGATGTCTGGGCCAGCATGGGCCAGGAGGACGAGGCCGCCGCCCGCCGGCAGGCGTTCGCCGGCTTCCAAGTGAACGACGAGATTATGGCGCTGTGCGCCCCGCACGCCGTGGTGCTGCACTGCCTCCCCGCCCACCGGGGCGAGGAGATCACCGCCGCCGTCTTTGAGGCCCACGCCGACAGCATCTTCGACGAGGCCGAAAACCGCCTCCACGCGCAAAAAGCGGTGCTGACGCAGCTGCTCGCGCCGGGCAGCTGACATTTGGCCCCAATATGCTTCGCACAATACACCGCCATATCTTGTGAATTTTACAAGATATAGCGGTGTATCGCGCTGTTTTAGGAAAAAACGGCGGTTAAAAACTGGGAAAACCCTCTTGAATTCCTACGGCGCCTGTGATATAATCAATTTATTAATATTCACTGTATCTTTCTTATATTTTTAGGCAAAACATACTACTCGGGTTCATTTCCTCATCGGCCCACGCAAAGGAGGTGTTAGGGGAAGCCTGCCGTTGCACCCAGGAAGATCCACAGAAGTTTTGGAAGAAGTTTTCGGAGAACAGAAATTTGTGGAAGAAAAGGAGAAATTCCGGTATGCATGTATCCAAAAAGAGAATCCTCAGCGCCCTCCTCGCCGCGATAATGCTCTTTTCGTGCTTTTCGATGGGAGCTCTCGCGGCGCCTATTGTCGCCGTCAGAGTGGACAACCCGCCCTTTGAGTTCCTTGAGATAGGCAAGCAGTACCAATTTACCGCCACCGTAAAACCGGTTGACGCGGAAGGGTTGACCTGGAACGTCTGCCAGGAAGACGGGCTGACGCCCTCCGACAAGGCCGTCATCGACGAAACGGGTCTGTTGACGGCCCTGAGCGGCGGATACATAACCGTCGTCGCCTCCGACCCGGCGAAGGCCGTCCGCAGCGCTTACCTGATGTTTATTTTGGACACCTCCAAAGTCTACAACATCCTCAGTAAGCGGACATCCTCCGCGCTGACGGCCAACACGGCCGGCACCGGCGTCACGGTGGCGGCCAACACGGATTCCGCCGCCCAGCAGTGGAAAATCCATCTCAGCCCCGAGGGCCATATGAGCTTCCAAAATGTGGGCACCGGCGGGTTCATCAACGCGACCGGCGACTCCTCGCTCTCCCTGGCCGAGTACGCCGACACGGCCAGCCAGCGCTTTTCCGTGTCCGGCAAAGTGGAATACGGGGTGTCCAATTACACCTCCCTCAACGACGACCTGCCGCTTGTGGAACTCGGCGCCTTCCGCTTCACCAGCATGTCGAACCCGGGCAGAGTGTTCAGCGGCAGCTCCGGCACGCTGAGCATGGCGGCCCTCGCCATAGAAGACTCTTACACCGAACAGCGGTCGGCGCAGAAATACACCTTTGTGGAATCCGGCGTGCCGGCCGTCAGCCTGGAGGGCCTGCGCAAAACGGCCAAAGTCGTGGCGACGTTCGGCACATCCCCCTACAGCGCCTCCTCCACCTTCGACAAGGCCTTTGACGGCAGCACATCCACCGTCTTCGACAGCAGCAACGGCGCCGGCTACGCCGGGATTGAACTGGCGGAGCCGACGGTGGTCACGGCGGCCAGGTTTTACCCCAGAAGCAATTACAACATCCGCGCCTTCAGGGGCGTCATTCAGGGTTCAAACAGCAAAGAGTCCGGCTATGTGGACCTCTACGAGTTCAACGCCACCCCCTTCTCCACGGCGTGGACCACCGTGAGCATCAACAACACGACGGCCTACCGCTTCTACCGCTATGCTTCACCGCCCTACGGCTACACCAACGTCGCCGAGATCGAGTTCTACGAACCCGACATCGAAGAGGCCAAGACAGATGTGCAGATCGCGGCCCCGGACTTTTTGACCGTGGGGCAGTCGTACGATCTGACCGTGAGCCTTTCTCCCGAAGACGCGTTCACCCCGATTTGGGGCGTCTACCAGGAGGACGGCTACACGGCGACCAACAAGGCCTCCATCGACAGCGGAACCGGCCGTTTGACAGCGCTGGAGACAGGGTATGTCACGGTGGTCGTCACAGACCCGGAAAAGACGGCGCGCGGTTCTTATCTGCTGTTTATCTTAGACCCGCAAAAGACCTATCAGATCGTCAGCAAGCAGTCGGGGCAAGCCCTGGCGGCCAACGAAACGGGTGACGGCGTCGCGCTCCTCGCGGCATCGGCGGACAGCCCCGCGCAGCAGTGGGCCGTGCATGTCTCCGAATCGGGTTTGGTCTTCAAAAATACCGAAAATGGTAAATTTATCCAACCCTCCGGGAACGGCCTTGTTTTGGCGGAGGAGGCCTCCGACGCCGCGCAGCGGTTTGGCGTCGTCAGCAAGATCCCTTACACCGCGTCGAATTATACGCAGTTCGGCTCCGTGACCGAGCTGGGCGCCTTTAAGTTTGAACGCGACGGCGCCGTGCTCACCGCCGACGGCGGCGCGCTTCTGCTGGCCCCGCCCATCGCGGAGGACAGCGTGACCGAGCAGGGCGCACAGCAAAAATGGACATTTGTGCCCGTGGGCAGCCCCGCCTTCAGCCTCGAGGGCCTGGTCAAACTGCCCGTCATCGAAAGCTTCGGTGGCTACGGGGACCCGTACAGCGCCAGCAACGCGGTCGGCGCGGCGTTCGACGGCGACACGAACACATTCTTTGACAACAAATACAACATCGGGTACGCCGGCATCCAGCTGGAACAGCCGAGAGAACTGAAAGCCGTCCGGTTCTTCGCCAGAGCCGGGTTCAACATCCGCGCATTCAAGGGGTACATCGAGGGCTCCGACGACGGCGTTCGTTTTGACAAGCTGTATGAGTTGAACGCGGCGCCGACCAGCGCCGGGTGGACGCAATTCTATGTCAACACGGGCAAGCCTTACCGGTACTACCGTTACATCTCGCCGGATTACGGCTACGGGAACGTCGCCGAAGTCGAGTTTTACGCCGAGGCGGACCCCCTGGAGGCGGCGCTCATCTCGGAGACGGTGACATCTCCCGACGGCCAGATCTCCTTCCGCCTGACGCTCAACCATTACGGCGTGCCGAAGTATTCCGTGGTGCGCGACGGCGCCGAGGTCATTGAGGAGTCCGGCCTCGGGTTTGTGACGAGGGACGAGAGCTACACCGGCGACCTTGTCTATGCCGGCAAAGAGGACAATTATGTGGACGCGGTGTTCCACATGGTCTCCGGCAAGAGTTCCACCATTCGCAACAACTACAACGAAACCACATTCCGCTTTACCAAGAACGGGAAGCCCTTTGGCATCCGTGTCCGCGCTTATGACGACGGCGTAGGGTTCAAATACCTGCTGGACGGAAGCGGGTCGGCCGTGGCCTCCGCTGAGAAGACGTCCTTTAAGCTGCCGCCCGGGTCCGTCACATGGGCCATGCCGTACCAGGCCGCCCATGAGACGCTGTATGTAAAAAGGCCGGTCACGTCGCTCTCGGGGTCGTACATCATGCCCTTCCTGGCCAACGTCCGCGACGACACCTTCGCGCTGCTCCTCCAGTCCGATCTGGATTCGAGATATGTGGGCTCACAGCTGACGACCCGAGGCATGGGGCTGCTGAACACCACCTTTGTCAGCCAACAGGGCTCCGCGGCCGTAAACCTGACGCTGCCGTTCGAATCCCCGTGGCGCGCCATTGTCATCGGCTCCCTCAAAAACGTGGCGGAGAGCAACCTGGTGCAGTGCCTCGCGCCCGAGACCACGATGGACACCAGTTGGATCGAACCGGGCGTCACCGCCTGGACCTGGTACAACAACGACTCCTGCCGCGACTTCGAAGTGTACAAATCGTACATCGACCTGGCCCACGAGATGGGCTGGAAATACATCCTGCTGGATGAGGGCTGGCAGCTCGGCAACAACGAGGGGACTGTCGGCGGCTCCAACTATTACGGCGTACTCCCCTGGATCCCGGATCTCATTGAATACGGGCGCGAGAGGGGCGTCGGCCTGCTGGTCTGGGCGCACTACCGCGACATGCAGGGCGACAAGATAAACCGCATCCGGGAATGGGCCGAACTGGGCATCAAGGGAACCAAAGTGGACTTCTTTAACAGCGAGGCGCAGAGCGTCCTGGCCGAGATAGACAGGATCCGCGAGGAGACGGCCAAGTGGGGCCTGCTGCTCAACCTCCACGGCGCGGTGACGCCGACGGGCGAGAACCGCACCTACCCGCACCTCCTCTCACGCGAGGGTGTCTACGGCGAGGAGCAAAAGAAGTGGAACTCCACGACGGTGTCGCAAGACATCATCCTGCCCTTCACCCGCGGCGTCCCCGGCGAGGTGGACTACACCCCGGCGTATTCCACGCTGTTTGGCAGGGCCGGCAGCCGGACATACGGCTACAGCACCGCGCTGACGGTGGTGCTCGAAAACGGCATCCCCTGCTTCGCCGACAAGCCCGCCGTGTACCGCACGGCCGCGACCTACGACTTCTTCCGGAACATCCCGGCGGTTTGGGATGAATCCCTCTTCCTCGGCGGTTACCCGGAGGAATACGCGGCCTTTGCGAGGAGAAGCCAGGAAAATTGGTACATCGGCGCCATCACCGCCGCGGCGCGTACGTTCACGGTCGACCTCGACTTCTTAGAGGCGGGAACGTCTTACTACGCCTCCATCTACACAGACGGCGCGACACGGACCGACGTCAACATCGACTACCGCCGGGTGTCTAAGGGCGACACCATCGACCTGCCCATGCTGACCAGCGGCGGCGCGGTGGTCAAACTCACCAAACAGGCGCCGAAGCTTCCCAAAAATGTCACCGTCAGCCCGTCCGCCCTCAGCGTTGACCTCGGCAAGACGGCCCGCTTCGACGCGGCGGTGGACACCTCGGACGGCATCCCGGACATCACAAAGTTCATCTGGGCGGCCGAAGACCCGGAGATCGCGGAAGTCTCCGCCACCGGCGTCGTGACGGGTAAGAAACCGGGGCGCACCGCCATCTCACTGATGAGCCCGGCGGGCGCTGTCGCCACGGCCTACGTCACGGTGGAACCCGGCTTTGTGCTGAACGACTCCTGGCGCGTGCTGCGCGGGAACAGCAACGCCGCCGTTTTGTCCCCCACGAGCCTCGAGATCTCGACCGAGCCCGGAGACCTTTGGCAGATGCGCAACAACGCGGGCACCGTCAACAACATCTATCTGACCGACGTTGAGAACACGGCGGACGGCTCCTTCACCGTCACGGCGGAGCTCACCTTCCGGCCCACCGTCAACTATCAGACAGCCGGCATCGCCGTCTACCTGGGAGACGGCAACTTCGTGTCGATCCTGCGGCGCTACCATTCCGGCGGCTCACCTTTCAACTGCGTCATGTCCGTCATGAACACAAACTCCAGCGCCACCAACCCGGCCACCCCGACGAGTTCGTCGGAGAACCGCTACGCGGACGTCGCCACGGAGAAGATCTACTTGAAATTGGAAAAAGTTGGATCCTCCATCACCGGCTACTACAGCGCCAACGGAGAGACGTGGACACCGACCGTCGCCCGGACAAACGCCCTTCTGACCAACGCACCGGTGCTCGGCGTCGGCTTCTACGCGGCCAACGGCAATGTGTCGACTTCCATTCCGGCGGTCTTTGAAAACTTCCGGCTGAACGACACGCTCATCCCCTTCTCAGAAAACGTCATCGCCGCCGCCGCCGAGGAGAGCATTTTGACATCCGTTGGCGTCGCGCCCACGCTCCCCGCCGCGGTGCAGGTGAAATACAGCGACAAATCGGAAGACACAGCCGCCGTCATATGGGATTCTTACGACCCCGCCCTGCTGGACACACCCGGTGTCTTTGTGGTGGAGGGAACCATTGACGGGACGAACAACGTCAGGGCGAAGGCCCGTGTGACGGTCCTGCCGCCCACGCTCACGGCGTCGCTCACGCTGTCGTCTCCGGAGCCCGGCCGCGCGAGAGTCGACGCGGAACTGCTCAACGGCGGCGCGCCGGTCTCCTACTTCCTCATCCTCGCCTTCTACGACGCCTCCGGACGCCTGGCCGGCACGGAAGTCTCGGCCGGTATCTCGGAGACCCTGTCGGCACAAGCGTCGCTTGAAGCCGCGTGGCCGGAGGACTGCACAGCCCGCGCGTTCCTGTGGGACGCAAACTTCCAACCGATTCAAACAGTTAACAGTTAACAGATAACAGTTGGTGCTTTCTGCAGCGTGTTTCTAAAGATAGAGGCCGTCAGGCGATTTGCCTGACGGCCTCTTTTGGTTGGGTTGGTTTTGTGTGTTTGCTTTTGGTTGTTAACTGTTATCTGTTAACTGTTAACTGTTGCTTGGGGTCGATCAGGGGGGTGAGGTCGGCGCTCCATAGGAATATTTTTGTTTGCGCGGCTGCGCTGAAGTCGAAGTCGGTCTCGAGGGATATAAGGCCCGCGCCTTCCGCGCGATACTGCTCCGCGTTCAGCAGTCTGCCCTCGTCGTCATACGCGGCCAGGATCACAAACGCGTCTATGGGGTTGGGGGCGTGGACGGTCAGCCGCGTCACTGTGTTTTCGTCCCGCGCCACGTCGATCCACAGCGTCCATATGGCGTACAGCGTCAGGTCTTCGGCCGGCATTGTGATCTCCTCGCCGGGCTGATAGCCCGTGCCGGAGCCGTCCGGCTCGGTGTTCCATTCGACAAACGAGGCCTCCTCGCCCGGCGGTGTGATCCCTCCGACGTGGGCCGCGCCGAATGCGTCCCCGGCGCCCACGGTCGGCTGGATCGGGACTTCGCCGCCTCCGCCGTTGAGATCGTATGTGACCATGTAGTCGGGTTCGGCCGCGATCTCAACGCGAAGTGTCGGCGCCCGCGACGGATTTGCGCCGGCGCCCTCCTTGGAGGTGATCCTGTAGTCGGCGGAGGTGCTGTTTGCGCTGAGCGCGATCGCCAGTTGGTTGTCGACGTCCGGCACGCGGCGGTATATGTCCGTCACGTCGATGGTCACCGCTCTGCCCGACCCCGTTGAGAACGTGCCGGATTCCGCCGTCCCCTCGGAGGCGTAGAAGCCACGCGCGTAGTTGACCCATGTCACTTGGTTCTCGTTCCAGGTCGGATTGGCCCTGGCGGCGCGCAGCAGGATGTTGCCGGAGGCGGTGCCGTTTTGCGAGCCGGCGTACCACAGGGCCAGCGTGGCCGATTTGATGTCCATCCCCTTCAGCGACTCGATGTTGAACCGGATCAGGCTTGTCTTGATGTCGGTGCCGTCGCTGGTGCTTGTGCTTGTGAAATTTTCGCCAAACTGGCCGTTTGTGCCGGTGTTGTTGGTCTGACGCAGCAGCATTTCCGAATCGCTGCCGTAGTTGCTGTTCTTTTCGGACTGCCACGTCTTCAAAGTCGCGTCGGCGCTCGCCCTGATCTCGATGTACGGATTTTTCTCCCAGACGGCATAGAACGTCGTGTCGTCCGTGATGACGACGTCGCCCACCTCCACCGGCGTTTTGCTCGCGCGGTCGGTCGTCCAACCGCGGAAGACGTAGCCGTCTCTGGTCGGGGACGCCGCGGGCGCCGGCGCGGACGTGCCTTCGGGCACAAAGACAACGATGTCCTCCGCGCTGTCGCCGATGCTTCCGCCGTACATGTTGAAGCTGACGTTGACGCCTCTGCCGACGGTCACGACGTACGCCTTCTCCGCGCCGCCGTTCGACACGATGTAGGTGACCGGGTTTGTGAAGTCCTGCGGGCCGGCCGGGCGAACGGCCGCGCCGGCGCTCGGGACGACTTCGGGCGTGAGGTTCGTCACATTGACCGCTTTGGGCACCGTCACGGTGACCGTGCCCGCGTTGTGGTCGATGATGCCGTCGTATTCGCCCAGCTTGAAGTAGGCGAGGGCCGTGTCGTACAGGGTTGTCTCACGGCCGCCTCTGAGCGTGATGCCTGTCATGTTGAATTGCCACGTGTTGCCGGACGGATATGTCACGCGCAGGAAGTTCGTGCCCTCCGGGAACGCGGCCTCGTCGTTTGACGTGAACGTCCTCTGCGGCCAGACCGAGCCGGTGCCGGTGCCGGAGAGCACGCCGCTCTTGGTAAAGGCGGTGAAGTTTGTCCAGTTTGTGCCGTCGGTTGACGTCGCGAAGGTGAAATTGCCGCTGTTTGATATGGCCGTTGTGCTCGCCACATTCAATATCCGGAAATAGCGCAGGCCGGGCGCGGCAAAGACAACCTGGTTGTTGTTCCCGGACGCATTCGGGTACGCGCCGTATTCGAAGCCGTAGCTTTGCACGTTCTCGACCCTCATGTTGGCGCTGGCCGAGTAGATCAGCTTCGACGTCGGCGCCGCGGTGCTGAGGTTCAGCATGTTTGCGCTGCCCAGCCCGATCGGGTAGTCGAATTTCTCGCTCTCGCTCCAACTGCCGACCTTGTCGTGGAAATTGTCCTGCCGGCGCGCCGCGTTGTAGTCCGTGATGACCCGCGCCAGCGCCACGCCGTTGGATGTGCCCTCAAGCGGACCGTAGACCGGCTGCACGCTGCCCGCCGGGAACATGCCCGCGGTGAGCGGCTGCCACATGACTTTGAAGTTCACGGCCCCCGCGCCCGGGACGGTCGCCTGCACGGTGGACGGCAGCGTGGGAATCCGCCCGTTGCTGTTTAAGTAGATCTGTTTGGGGAGGTCGACTTCGCTCACGGCAATGCGCGTCGAAAGGAACTTCGTATCGACCCAGTCGGCCAAGTCGTGTTCCGGACCGTCTGTCCCCCTCGCCTCCGTGACAAGCCTGACGGCGGACCTTCCGGTGACGTCGATGTCGAGGAAGGCGGCCTCGTGGGCGCTGTCCATGACCGGGCTCGCGAAGACCGGCTCGGTCTCGTCGTCGAGATACACTTTGAACGCGACCGCGCCCGGCGCGGCCACGCCGCCCCCGTATATGCTCAGATTGATGTAGGACTGGAAGCGCTCATAGCCCTTTCCGGCTATGTCGATCGCCACCTCGGCGGGCGCCAGCGTCCCTATGCCTTTTTCGTACGCTTCGCCGGGGCCGCCCTGCAAACCTCTCGCCTGCAGGAGCCTGCCGTCTATCATTTTGTCTTTGTTTACCGTCCCCGTTTGAGACGTCCAGGGCAGGTCGCTCGCGTACACGGCGATGTTGACGCGCACCCAAGCCGTGGCCTTGATGTCGGACGCCAAGACCACACCCGTCACCTTTTTCACGCCGACAAACTCGACGTCATCGGGTGTGATGTCCCAGTCGACGCCCAGCATCTCCTGCGTGCCGTCGGTGAATTTTGCCATAACGGTCGCCGGCATGACCGGCATCTCGTTGACCACGGTGTGCAGCGTGATGTCGTCGATAGACTGAAGCCGCTTCACCGTCACGTCGGCCACGACGTTCAGGGCGGGGCCGAGTTTGCCCGTCACGGTGAACGTGCCCTGATCCGCGTACTGCGCGGGGCTGACCGGGTCCCACGTCACCTGCGCCGCGCCGACGGTGCCGTCCGCGAAGCGGAGTGTGACGGACCTCGGAAGCGGCGGCTGCACGCCCGCGATCGTCGTCACGGCCACTCTGTCAATGGAGTCGATCGCCTTGACGTGGACAATGGCCTCGATCTGCCCCGACGTGCCAACGGACACGCCGCGCGCGGTGTATGTCCCGACGGCGTTCAGATCGACGCCGGCCAAGTCCCATGAGGAGATGTCGACCTGCTCGATCAGGCCGTTGTCGTAGATGACGCCGACGGTCTCCGGCAACACCGGCGGGAGGCCCGCCCCCGTGGTCACCTCGGGTTTTTCGTACGCGTAGATGCCGGTTCCGTCCCCTATCGCCGCTCTTGCCCCGACGGTGACGGTGTTGGAAGCGATCTGCCCCTCGGTCGCGGGCGCCGTGGCCGTCACGACGATGTCATCTACGCTGCCCTCTGTGGCTCTGACAATGGCCAGCGCCTTGCCGTTGAAGGCCCTTCTGTTGTTGCTGGTGTTTCTGTTGTAGTCGTTGTTCGTGCCCCTGAACGGGTCGTTGTCCCTCGGGTCGCCGTTGTCGAGCGCGACGATCTCGCCGCCCTGCACGGCGAATGTGATGCGGTTGTTGGCCGTGGGCACCATGACGCCGGCGCTGTCGACGACCGTGGCCTCCACAAACAACAGGTCTGTCCCGTCATTTCTGATAAACGCCCTGTCGCCGGAAAGGACAATGGACTGCGCCTCGCCCGCCGTGTATACCACGTCGGTGGCGATGACGTTGCCCGCCGCGTCTTTGGCGACCGCTTTGAGCTCGCCCGGCTGGAAGAGCTGGAAGCCGAACTCCAGATACACGGGGGAAGCGGTCTTCTTGTCGTAACTCTTGACGCCCAAAGACCTGTCGTTGATGAACACCTCGACGCTCGCCGCGTTGGTGTACACCATGATGGGGACCTGGGTGCCCATGTCCCAATTCCATTTTTGCGGCAGCAGATGCACGGTGGGGATATCTGTCCACGCGGAACGGTACATGTAGAACGCGTCTTTTTCGAAACCGGCCGTGTCTATGATCCCGAAATACGAGCTCCTGGAAGGGTTGCCGTGGGGCGTCGGCTCTCCCAGATAGTCGTGGCCTGTCCAAACCATCTCGCCGAAAAGGAAGGGCATCATGTCTTCGCGGTGCTCGCGGATGGATATGCTGGCCGTCACGAAGTTCCTGTTAAACGGCCATTCGGAGGCGTAGCCGCTGGAGTGGGCTTCTCTGAACCCGGCTTCGCCGCCTTTGTAGTGGTCGATGTTGTAGACGCCCCTCGTGTAGAAGGCCGAAACCGTCTCTGTGCCGGCCACGCTCATGTTGGGGTATCTGTTTTTGTGGGTGGCGTACTGGTTGGTGGCCCTGGAATAGTTGTGGCCGCCTATATCCGCCATAGCCATGTTGTCGATCATCGCGGAGGCCCCGCTGTCCCACGTGGGCGGCGCGGATGAGACGGGCCTGGCGTACCGGCCGCCCCTGACCGCGTGGTCTGTGGTGTAGTTGTTGCTCGCGCTGGGCAGCGCGGCATGGTTTTGGCTGGGGGTGGGGCGTATCGTCCGGTTGGTATCGGTGTTGATCACGCTGGTGTAGGGGATGTTGTCCAGCGAGTCGATCTCTTTGATCGCCGCCGCGAGCAGCCACTGCGTATCCAGCCCGTGGCCTTCCTTTGTGTCGTAGATCTCATTGCCGGTGCTCCACAGGAAGACGGACGGGGAGTTTTTGTCTCTGTTTACCATCGCCTGGATGTCGCGCACGGCGTTGGGGACAAGGTCGGGCCTCAGCCACTGCACGTAGGTGTTGGCCCCCGTGGCGGCGGAGCGCTGAAACACAACCGTCGTGCCATCCGCGGCTTTGTTGAAGTAATTGGAGTAGTCGCCGCCGTTTTTCGACGCCATCCACTGGTCGAAGCCCTCTTCGAAGATGAGCATCCCAAGCCGGTCGGCGGCCTCGATGTATTCGGGCGAGATTGGGTTGTGGGCGGTCCGGACGACGTTGACGCCCATGCTCTTCAGCTTTCTGAGCCTGCGGTCAACGGCGGCCTGGTATGTCTCCATGCCCAGCGCGCCGAGGTCGCGGTGCTCGCAGACGCCGTGTATCGGCGTGTATTCCCCGTTCAGGTACAGCCCGCCGAGCGTGTTGTCCTCGCTGTACGGCGCGGTGTAAGAACCGGGCGACAGATACAGATACCGTATGCCGAACCTCGTGTCGAGCGTGTCCGCGACCCGGCCGTTTTGTATGATCTCCGTCTTTACCCAATACAGGTTCGGTTCCTGTATGCTCCAAAGCTTCGGGTTCGCGATGTCGATCAGCTGGTCGATTTTAACCTTCCCGCCGGCCGGAACGACGACGCCGTCCTCCTGTTTGGAGGCGACGTTGGCGTTCTCTTTGCTGTAGATGACCGAACGGATGGACACTTCGGCGGCGGCGGCGGTCTTGTTTTCGACGTTTGTGCGGACATTGACCGTCGATTTGGCCCTCAGCGCGTCCATATCCGGAGGTCTGTGAAAATCAGGCGTCACATATTTTCCATTTTCTTCCACCACCGCGGCGACGTGGATGCCGTTAACGGGGATATGTATCTTGTCGGTGGCGATCAGATACACGCTGCCGTAAATCCCCGCCCCCGGGTACCAGCGGGCGCTGTTGTTCGCCGAGAACGCCTTGACCGCGATGACGTTTTCCTGCCCGTCGAAGCGGAGGTATTCCGTAATGTCGTACTCGAAGGTGACGTAGCCCAAAAATTGCTTGCCCAAGTGCGTGCCGTTGACCCATACGTCACTGACCATTTGCACGGCGTCAAATTGCAGCACAACGTTCTTGTCTTTTAAGTCGTCGGAAAGCGTGAACGCCTTGCGGTACCAGCCGGTGCCCCCGATCAGAGCGCCTTGGGCCGCCCGCGCCGTTGAATAATCGAATCCCTGGTAGATGCTCCAGTCGTGAGGCAGCTGCACCGTACTCCATGTTCCGGTCTCGGTGTAGCCGATCTGGCTCGCCGTCGCGTCCAGCGTGGTGTTATTGGTGTTGTTGGTGGCGAGATGCCGGAACCTCCAATCGTCATTCATTTTGATCTTCCGCGCACCGAATTCCACCGGTTCCCGGGCCTCGGCGCGCAGATCTGCACTGCTCAGCGTGTAAGGCAGTACACTGAGAAGCATGGCAAGCGCGAGACATAGCGGCAAAAACCTTTTTCGCATCTTCTAAAACTCTCCTTCCCAAAAATGATTGCGTGATGCACGCAAAGAGAACCGGCGGACGTGATCGGCGTCCGCCGGTCCCCTCTTATAGGACCAACTATACCAAATAAACCGGCAAAGTGCAAGGGACGCTTGTAAAAATCATGTGTGTCCGTGTGATTTTTGTATAAAATCACCGCATGATCAGGCGGGGAATTGTCCGGCGGCGATTCCTATGCTTCCGCGTACATCGCAAGCGGTTCCGTTTCTTCCCATAGGAAGGCCCGCAGGGAGACGCCGTCCGCCGGGGGCGCGCAGGGGATCGTCTCCACCAGGAAGCTGTCCGCCGTCGCCTCTGCGGTCTGTGTCCGCACGCCAAGCAGCCGGCCCGACGCGTCGTATTCGGCCAGCAGGCAGGTGACTGCCCGGGCGGCTCCCGTGTCGTTGGCCAGGGCGAAGCGGGCGGCCGGGGCGTCGGTATCGGTCTCAAAGAACGGGAGCCCCGAGAGCGCCGGCTGCGTGGTGAGGAATTTGGCGTCGGCCCAGTTCGCGTGGTCGGCCGCCTGGTTGCCGGCCGCGTCCAGCGCCAGACGGATTGTCTGCGCGCCGGTGATGTCGAGGCTGATAAACTGCGCCGGCGTCCGGGAATTCATCACGCCGCTCTCGTAACGCTTCTCCCCGTCCACATACACCCTGAAGACGACGGAGGAACGCGGCGGCCTGTAGCCTTGCCCCAACTCGATCTCGTGCGTCCCGTATGGGATGCCGACATAGGCCTCGAACCGATGATAACCGCGGCCCGTCAGGTCGTAGGTCACCGCGCTTTCCCGCCCGGCAACGGCGTGGCCGCCGAGTCCTTTGGCAAAACGCGACTCCGCGGCACCGTCCGCGGCGGTCACCGCCATTGGGCTGTTGTTGCGGATGGAGACATCCCGGGAGACCGTGCCGTCTAAGTAATCGCATGACGCGTACGCCAGATCGCTCAGATACGCCGCCTCACCTCCGCCGGCGCGGAAGCTGACGCCGTACCAAGCATATGTCCCGTCCCGTTTTGTGGCGCGCACGACGGTGGTGCCGGGGACCTCCCGCGCCGCGAAGACCCGCACCGTCACCGCCGATGAAACCGGGTCGGCCGTCACCTCCGGCACAGCCCCTCCTGCTTCGGCCGGATAGACATAGTGGAACACATTGGGGTCAAATTCGGGCAGCGGGCTGCCGTTCACCCACAGACCGTGCAGCGTCGCCGCCGGGTCCTCATAACGGATGAGCTTCGCGCCGGCCCAGTCGGCCCAGTCGCCGTTGCGGTTCGCGCCCATGTCGGCCTCGAGTTTCAGTTCCCGGACGCCCTCGATGCCGACGCGCAGGAACTGGCATTCCGCGGCCCCCATGCCGGACTCCCGGCTCTCCCCGAGGAGCCGCCCGTCGCCGTAGACCCGGAACGTCACGCTGCCCATGTCGAATTTCTCCGCGTCGACACCCACATAGGCCTCGAATACTTTGAAATTCTGCCCCGCGAGGTCGTAGTACAGCTCCGCGGGCGCGTCGCACACAACGCCCTTGTCAAAATAGACCCGCTCGCCGCCGAGGATGAGCGAAATTTGATTTCCGGTCCTGTTTTTGTCCTTTTTGATCTGGCCCGTCTGGCCCGCGCTCACAGACCAGGACTTTGCGGCGTAGTCCACATCGCTCAGGTGGACGACCTCCAGCAGGGGGTTTTTCTCCAGCGATCCGAGGGCCTCTCGAATGGCTTCCGCCGCCGCGTCGATCTCCGGCTGCCCCGCCGACGTGTCATACAGCGCCCGCCCGGCGTTCAGCGCCGTTTCCAGATGCGCCCAGCTCCCCGGTGTGTATTCGTAGAACGTCAGCGCCTCCGCCGCGGCCACGGCCTCCTCCAGTGCACCGAAAATCCGCTCATCCAGGGCGTAGATAAGGAAATTGGCATCGGCCAGGTCCGCCCAGTCGCTGTCGTTTGAGCCCAGTTCGTCGATCTCGATCTTGAGCACGTTCACGCCGTTGACCGGCAGGCTGACGAACTGCGCGTTTCGCGACCCGTTGCCGGTCTCCGCGCTCTCGTACATCAGCACATCATCGCCGTATATGCGAAATTTTACATTGCCGCCGCTTGCCTTCGCGTAGTCGATGCCGAGATATGACTGGAACCAGTGGAACCCGTACGCGCCGATGTCGTAGATGAGTGTGGCGATCCCCGGTTGGGTCTTCGCATGGGCGGATACGCCCCTGTCGAATGTCCGCACGGCACCGTCAACCATCAGTTGGATCTTGCCGCCTCTGTCGCGGCGGACGTCGCGCCGGATCCCGTTCTCCCCCGCGCCGTCGTGCGTGACGCTGCCCGGGCCGAGCCGCAGAGTCTCGTCAGACAGATACGTCATGCCCTGCGGACGGCGGTTTGGGTGCACCGCGAGCGCGGCGACGGCGTCGTTCACCGCGCGTGCCGCCGCGTCGATCTCAGCTTGCGCGTGCAGGCCCGTCAAAAGGCCGTTCCCGGCCGCGACCGCGGCCGCCAGCGCGCCCCATGACTCCCCGGTGTAGTGCTCCGGAACAAAATAGGTGATCTTCGCGAGCGCTTCCCGCAGCGCGCGTATATCGCCCAACCCGTCGACAGCCGCTTGCAGTGCGCCGCGCGCCGTTTCGACGGCCGCCGCCGCGGGGACGGTTTCGGTGATTTGCGGCACACGCAAAACACGCTCCGCGTCCGCCAGCGCACTTGCGAGAACAGCCCACGATTCCGGGGTATACAGGCTCTCCGTGAGGCCGTACGCGGCCCCTATCTGTGTCCGCAGCCGCTCAATGTCCGTGCGGTACGCCGGAAGCGCGGCGATCTCGTCCGCCGTCGCCGGCGTCAGCTTGACCGCATACCCAAATCCGTATCTCAGCGGACGCGAAAGCGTCATGCCGCTGCTCACCAGAGAGGTCGTATATTCCAGCGTCTGGCCGGCTTTCGAGCTGTTCGCGCCTGTCTGCCGCCCGCCGGACGGGTCGGCGTCCGCGCCGTCGGCAAAGATCTCCGCCTTGTATAAGACGCCGTCGTCCAGGAACGTGAGCGGCAGCGACAGTTCGCGCGTCACCGCCGACAGGCTCGCGACATACCATACGTTGTCAAAACTCTTGCGCGCGTAAGTCACATATTCGCGGATCCGCGCTTCGAGGTACAGCGATTCTTTCCACGTGGCGGGCAGGTTCTCCCAAAAGCCGTGTTTGCCCACGTCGCCCGCCGGTATGAGTTCGGGATTGGTGTACCAGTAGAGCAGGTGCAAGCCGGATCTAAAGATGACCGGCGAGGCCAGCGCGTAGGCCTTGGTCGCCTTGCCCACATAGCAGTATGTGTGGTCGGCGGGGCCTTGTATCATCCGCGTGAAGGCGAAAGAAAGGTCGTCCGACACCTCAAGCGACGCCTCCTCGTCACCCTTTATGCCCTCGACGGTCAGGCAGTTTGGGAACGTACGCTCTGTCCCGGTCGTCACGTATTCGTCGTGTAGCGTCAAGATCAGACGGTGGCGGGCCGCCGCCTCGATGATGTATTGGTTGTTGGCCTCGTTCTTCTGTGAGTTGACGTCCACAAACCCCGGTTTGACGCCCTTGACGCCCCATTTCTCGTAGTAGGCGAACAGTTCGTCGGCTGTGAAGCGGTATCGACCGCTGCCGTCGTCGGGGAAAAACACGCCGTTTACGTACAATATGACGCCCACACCCCGCTCATTCGCGTACGCGCAGAGCGCCGGGACGTCGACGTCGACCGAACCGTTGCGGTAAACGCCCTCGCCCGTGCCGCCATACCCCTCGCCGCTTTTGCCGAGCAGATTTTTATACGCGACGTCGCTGGCTACATTCATATCAAGCGCGGCGGGGTCGAGCCGCGGGTCGTTTGTCAGCGTCGATTCCTGGCCGTACCAGCCCGCGTCAAGCAGAACGTATTTGTGGCCGTTGGCCGCGCACATGTCGATCACGTTTTTGATAAATGTGTTGTTGAGCCCCGTCGCGCGGACGGCCGAGCCTGGTTTGACCCACTGTGAAAAGCCGTACGCCGCCTCGTCGGGCGCCTCGTTCAAGTTCGCGATGATGTCGGCGTTTTTCGGCAGTTTTGTCAGATCTCCGGCGCAGACGACCACGCGCCACGGCGACGTGTTCGGCCCTTCCCCGGTCACGGTAACGTTTGAATAGAGCCCGGCCTTCACCGCCCGCGTACCGTTGGGCGACAGGTTCATCACGGCGTAGTTGTCGAGATTGGCCTCGGCAACCGTAATCGCCATGCCGTTCGGATAGATCACCGTCATAGGCCGGCGGAACGTGCCGGAACCAAGGCTTGTCACCGCCCTGATGGTCTGCCCGGTTTGGTTTGTGCCGTTGTGTATATAGGCCGTGCCGCCGCTGGCGAACGTAAACCGCGTCTCCTCGCCTGTCACGGTGTAGCCCGCGCCTTCGGGCAGTATGTAGCGCAGGGCGGCGCCGCCCTGGTCGTACGCCCGCAGTTCGACGCCCAGGCGCAAGTCGCCCTTTTCGAGCGTAAATATCTTGCCGTTGTAACGGTCGATGATCGTTTCGCGTTCGCCGACGACCGGTGTCCACGCCGCGTCGCCCGCATGCGCCGTCACTTGATAGCCGGTGAAGCCATCGAACAGGCCTCCCAGCGATGTATTGATCCCAAGGCGGGACGGCTCGACGACCTCAAAGCCGTTCAGCACGACATTGTAGTACGGCGTCCCGTCGTTTATCCAAAAATTGGCAATTACAGCGCCGTCCGGAGACGCCACGGTCTCCGCGCCGGCGGGCGCCGCTCCGTAGACGGCGGGCGCGAATACGAACGTGGGTATGACGATCGAAATGGCAAGCAGTGCTGCCAGCATGCGTTTCCGCATGGTAATTCTTCTTTGATACATATTACATTCCTTTCTTGCCTCATGGTGTGGTAAGCAAATCACGCCGGTCTTCTCCTCTGCTTCCGGGTACGCTGCACACACACCCGGTTGCCGGCCCGGCTTTTTTGCTGTTGCGCCTCTCGTCTCCTCTATAAAAACACCCCCGCAGACGGATTTTTTCTTGACTCCGCCGCGGGGGTGTTCAAACATGTGATACGGCATTGCCGCAGTGAGCCTGTCGGGCGCCGTCAGCACCCGCCCTAGTGCCCCTCTTACGAACGAATTATAACAAATCAGCCGACAAGATGCAAGAGATATCTGTAAAAAACATGGATCCTCGCGTAACTTTGTATAAAATCACCACATAATCAGGCGGGGAATTGTCCGGCGGCGCAGAGCGGTGCATGGGTGTCCCGCTCCCAGAGATACGCCCGGGCCGTTCCGTCGGCCGGGAGGGCCGCCGCCATCGTATGGTGATAGGCCGCCCCCGCGCCGACGTCCGCCTCATCGGCGTACAGGCCGATGAGGCGGCCCCGCGCGTCGTAGACGGCCAGCAGACACAGCACCGCCCTGCCGCCGCCGGCTGTGTTGACCACGGTGAAGGCGGCCTCGGCCGTGCCGTCGCCGCCGCCCGGGCCCACGCTGACGGACGCTCTGAACGCGGTGTACTCCGCCTCGTCGGAGTCCGGCTTGGCGGCGCAGAGCAACAGCTGCCGGGCCAGCCCGAGCGTCATCTGGTTCGCCTGGGGATCTTGGCTCACGGCGTCGGCGTACGCGACCGCGCGCGCCCACCGCGCGGCGCTGGCCCCGGTAAACGCCGACGTATCCCACACCCTCGCCTCGGCCAGCGTCGCCGTCAGCTGTCCGGCGATTTTCTCCGTCGTCTCGCGCCCGCCCGTCGTCACGGCGATCTCCCGCGACGCGGCCACAAGGTTCATGTTGCTCAGCGCGTAGAACCGCAGGTAATAGACGCCGGGCGCGGGCACGGCAAAGGCGGTCTTGCCGGCGGTGATCACCCCGGCCGCGTACCCGCTTGTCACAATGTCCGTGATCTCCCCGGTGTACACCCCCGGCTGTATGCCGTAGGCCACCTTGTACGCGGTGGCGCCCGCGACCTTCGGGAATTTTATCTGGATGATCGTGCCGGCGGACGCCGCCGTCACGTCGATCTCCTGAACCGGCCGCGCGCTGAGTTCGGCCCTGTCCTGCCCGGAGACGGCGCGGACCGTCACATTGTCCGCCGTGAATTTCCGGTTGTACCCCCGCAGGCCGATCTTGCCCGCCGCAAACTGCGTGTCGCTGACGCTGTACACCGGCACGCCGTTGACGGAATAGTGGAGCTCGCCGCCGCTCGCGACGACCTTCAAGTGGTTCACCTGGCCGATGGGCTTCACCGCACCGTGGGCCGGCTCCGACAGAGACGTCCAGTTGTTGTTGGCCTTGCCGATGACAACCCCGTCGCGCCGGATGCCGAAGTAATAACCCCTGTAGGCGTCCGCGCCGGACCCCTCACCCGTCACACGGACCATGAGGCCCGCGTTGTTGCCGTTGTTGTCGTCCACCAGACGGATGTCGGCCTCATATACATAGTCGGACCAATCCGCCTGCCCGGCGACGGCCTTGATGTTGCTGCTGCTGCCCAGCTGGATGACGCCGCCGTCCACCGTGACGAGCGATGTGTTTCCGTATGCCGTCCACCGGGCGCCGGACGCCGCGGCGTCGGAGAAATCGTCGAAGAAATCGGGCCCGGCGGGGGCGGCGAGCCAGGCGAGATCCTCCCGCGTCACGGGCCTGACGTCGACGCCGTAGACCGTAAACGCCTCGTTGTAAGAACGCAGGCCGACCGTCCCGGCGGCAAAGCGCGCATCCCGGACGGCGCCGGCCCACACGCCGTCTACAAACGCCGCGATCGTCTCGCCGTGGGCCACCACTTTCAACGCGTATGTCCGCCCGGCCTCGATGTGCCACGGGATCCATTTGAGCGTGTGCCAGCCACCGTCCGCGTAGCCGATCACCACACCGGTCCCGTTCACCTCACTGACCCGCCCGATCCCGACAAAATACCCGCGATAGTTGTCCGGCCCGGCCCCGCTGCCGGAGGCGCGGATCATCAGGCCGGCGTTGTTGTTGTCCGCCAGCGTGACGGACAGCGCCGCCTCGGCCGTGTAATCCGTCCACGTCTGCGGGGCCGCCTCCGTCTGCGGGGCGCGGACGAGCACCGTTTTGACGTCGCTGTCCCGCCCGAACGCCAGCCGCGTCCGCCCGTCTTCCTCCTCGGGCACGATCATCTGGGTATTGCCGTACGCCTGCCACTCGGTCCGGTACGCCTCCGCGGAACCAAAACCCGCGTACCGCGCGTCGGGCGCGCCGGCGTCCGGTTCCGGGCTCTCCTGCGATGTGCCGTTGAACGCGCTCAGGTCCTCCTGTGTGACGGGGCGGACCGTGACGCCGTAGACGGTGAACGCCTCGTCGTAAGAGCGCAGACCGACCGTGCCGCTCGCGAAGCGGCTGTCCTCAAACGTCGTGACAAACTCGTTGTCCAGATAGACGGCGAACTTCTCCCCGCGGGCCACCACCTTCAGCGTGTAAATCCGGCCGGGCACAATGGGCCGCGCCGCCTGCTTGATGTCGTGCCAGCCGCCGTCCGCGTAGCCGATCACCACATGGCTGGTGCCGGCCGCGGCCGCCCCGAACCGGCCGATGCCGACAAAGTACCCCTCATACCCGTCTGCGCCGTCCCGGGGGTTCGACACCCGGAGCATCAGGCCGGCGTTGTTGCGCTCGATGTCGTCCACCGACAGGCGGACCTCCGCGACGTAATCGGTCCACTGCGCGGCGCCGGCCGCGTTCAGATAGGCCTTGTGGTTTGTGCCCCGTTCGAACCGGACGCGCGCCGGGTCTCCCTCCGGAACGGACACGGTGCCGCCCGGGCTGATCCATGTCCAGTCGCGCCGTATGTCGTCCGGCGCGGCGAATCCGCCGTACACCGCCTCCGGCGCGTTCGGGTCGGGCGTCAGCGCGCCGTCGGACGGCGCCGGCGCCAGCACATATTCCCTGCTCTCTTTGGCGGCGCCGTTGATGACGGCCCGGACCCGCACGTAGTAGGTCGCCTCCGGGTTTAGCCCCGTGATCTGCGCGGCGCCGCCGGCAAAGCCGGACACCTCCGCCGTGTAGACGCCGGGCTCCGTTCCGTACACCACGCGGTACGGGGTCTCCTGGGCGCTGAGGTTGGTCGTCAGCCGGATCCCCGTCGTCGTCCGGCTCACGCTGCCGACCGCGATGTCACTGATGGCCCTGCCGACGGGGATGACCTCGACAAAGGACACCGTGAGCCCCTCGGTGAAGCGCAAATTGTTCAGCTGTTCGTGGCGGAACTGGAAGCTGCCGCTCGTCTTTGTCTTCAGCCCCGTCACAGTGGCCGTGCCGCCGGACAGATCGAGCGCCTCGCCGTACCGGCTGTTCACCTGCACCCGGCCCGCGCCCGTCCCGTGAACGACGAGCGTGTAGTCTTCCGCCGCCGGCACCACCACGTTGTCAAACTCGGTGTACACCGCGCCGCCCTGCCGGACCGTACCGCCGTCGCGCCGTATGACCGTCTCCGACGGCGCGCCGATGCGCGGAAATTGGGCGATCCTGAGCCGCCCGGACCCGTATGGGATCAGCTCGACCGGCTCCGTCATGGTCTCGTCGTGGGGCGTGATGAAGGGCTGCGGACCGGTCAGATTGCCGTTCAGCGTCCACTCCGGGATGATCTGCCCCGTGGCCCTCAGCGTCACGGGCGGGGTCTCCGCGCTGAAGGGTTGCAGCGGGATCTGCGCCGCCTCCTCGACGGCGATGCCCGCCGCCGGGTTGTCGTAGTCGATCACCAGGCCGTAGTTCCAGCGGCTGGCCGCATACACCTCGCGCGTCGGGTAGTCCTCCTTGTGGGGCACCTTGATCTCGCGCAGGTCGTTGCCCTCCGTGCCGTCCAGGCGGCGCCACTCCTCGTCGATCTTGAGGCCGTATATCAGCGCGCCCTTTTCGATGCCGACGGAGTTGTTGTACCAGGTGGAGGCTTTGATCTCGCCGGGGAAGACCAGGTTCACCACGTCGCCGTATGTCCACACCCGGTCCACCGTGTAGTATTCGCCGGACACGACGCCCTCGCAGACCGCGCCGTTGACCGTGACGACCGGGCCGGCCGCCCACGCGGGGATGCGCAGTTTCAGTTCGAACGCCGCCTCGTCGCCGCCGTAGGTGAGCTTTACGGCGTCTTTGAACGGATAGTCCGTCTCCTGGCTGAACCGGGCCGTCTTGCCGTCGGCCACCTTGGCCGTCACCCGGTTTGGGCCGTAGGCCGTGACGGCCAGGCCGCCGTTGTATGTCGCCATCCACATCGACTGCACAAACTTCGCCCACCCCATGTGGTAGTTCGAGAAGCAGCAGTCGTATCCGTCCGGCGCGCCGAAGGCGGCGCTGTCGCCGTGGTCGTTGTCAAATTCGTGGTTACCCAGTGTGGCCAGCACCTGGTTTTGCTGGATAAAATAGACGTGCCCCGTCCCGTCGGGCGTCGTCGTGGCGGGCAGCGCGTTGTACGCCATCCTCTCGATGTAGTCGCCGATCCACGCGTCGCCGAGGATCCTCTCGGTGATCTCCATCGAGAGCAGGTTTTCCACGACGCCGCAGGTCTCCGAACCGCGGGTGGCGCGGTTGTCCCGCGCGCCCTCGTCCGCGTTCGGCAGCCCGTCTATGCGCCCGTGGTCGATGCCCCAGTGAAAGATCCCATTTGCGGCGGCGTTGCGCCACGCGGCGTCGCCGTTATACTGATAGTACACGGCGGGCGTCTTGAGCCCCTGGCTCGTGTTGACCACGTGGTAACGCGCCGTCGACGTGTTGTAGATGTCCGCCCAATTGTTCGTCTGGCTGATCAGCAGTTCGCCGAGGCGCAGCAGCCACTCCGTATCCTCCGGGTCGGCCGCGTCGTACAGGCGGTTGTACAGCCAAAATACACTGTCGATGTTGTCGCCGCCGCGCGCGTCCGCCCAATTTGAGAGCCTATATCTGGGAAGATTTTCCAATTGATAGCGGAAATACGCCTCCATAAACGGCAGCACGCGCGCGTCCGGCGCGCCGATGTGTTCCGTGTAGCCGTAATAGTCACGCAGCGCCATCAGCACCGGCATGTTCGGCCACCAATCGCCCAGGCCCGTCGGTCCGAAGGCGCCGTCTGCGCGTTGGCTGCCCAAAATCGCCTCGATCCACTGCTGCGCCTCGGCTTTCAGCGTCGCGTCGTCCAGCGTAAAGGCCAGCGCCACCAGGCCGCGCATGTAGTAGGGCCCGCGCTCCCACGCCTCGCCGGTCGGCGCCCTCAGCCAACGGCTGGTGGCCGCGTTGTACTCGTTGAACAGGTGCATATGCCCGCTCAGGCCGTTTTTTTGCAGCAGCAGCTGGTTTTCCAGCCACCCGCTGGCGCGAACGGCCGACAGCGGCAGCGCCGCGAACGCATCGGCCACAAGCGCCCCCTGGTTGCTGTAATAGTTGGCGTTGCCGGCGCGCGCGGCGGCGGCGGATGTAAACCGCGCAGTCTGGACGGGCAGAAGCATCGCCAACGCCACGCACAACGAGATGAGTCTTCTGATTCGCATGTTTGCACTCCCCTTCTTTTATCGCTCTTCCGTTTCCCCAGACGCGCCCGCGTCGCCGCAGCGCCCAAAACACGCGTCTTTCTCCCGATGTCGCTTTTTTCCCGCCTCTATTATATGGGACAGCCTCTATGCTGTCTGTACACCTGTTTGAGCATTTTGGTCGTATTTTTGATATGGGAACACAAAGAACACAAAAGGAACGGTTCCTTTTGTGTTCCCGGCCTCATCGTCTGCATGAATAACGTGGACAACCGGCGCGCCGCCACCGCACCCGCGTTGCGACAAAAGCCCCCGCCGCCTCCGTCATACGGGGGCGGCGGGGGCTTGCTGCTGCGGAGCCGGTCGCCTGATACGGCAACGAAGCAGTTTGGACGACACATGCTGCGTGAGAAACCGTCATACGACCTGCGCAGCAGTCTTAGTATAAACTCTTATTTTCCTGCCGGCAGTCAATAATCGCGTCGATATATACCTCATCGCCTTCAACCAGAAACAACGCCTTATATCGTCCATAAAACAGACATTTCCGGTATGTTTCGGCCGGCATATCCGGCACGTCCATCTCATCGGCATATGGAAATTGAAACGGATCATCGGCAATGCGTTTCGAGGCCGCTTTGAAATCCGTCAGCAGGCCGCGCGCGGCGGCGGGGCTGACGTCCGCCAAAAAACCGGTGTGCGCAATCAGCATCCAATCGGCGCGCCGGGCAAGTGTGACTTTATAGTGTCCCCGCGCCATGTTCAGCCTCCGTTATGATCCGCGCCATTTCGTCGGCCACGCTGTCTGCCGTCCTCCCGGCGTAACCGGCCAAACGGTCGGTTTTGGCGAAATTGAGTTCGTCGCTGACGCTGCGGTTCAGCGACAGCGACAAAGGAATGGCCCGCTCCCGCACAATCTGATGGAACAGCATATTGATGACGGTCGTCATATTCAAGCCGAACTGCGCCAACACAGTCTCCGTCTGTTCCTTCAATTGTGAATCCATCCTGATGCTGATACTCGTATCCTTCACCATACAGACACCTCCCGGTTCTTGTATATACATTGTACATCATCAAATATGCAATGTCAAGCCGGGAGTTTTGCAAATATGGAAAAATATGTATGTCACACAGGTTGAAACAGGTGGTCCAGCGACCGGTATTGTACCGCTTCGGCCAGGTGGCCGGTTTGGATGGCGTCTTCGCCTTCCAGGTCGGCGATTGTGCGGGCTACGCGCAGTACGCGGTCGTAGGAGCGGGCCGTGAGACCCAGGCGCTCGAACGCGCGGCGCATCAGTGTCTGGCCCTCGTCGTCCAGCGCGCAGCAATCCTTCATCTGCGCGCTCGAAAGCCTGGCGTTGCACAGGGAGGCGTCCGCAAACCGGCCCCGCTGGCGTGCCCGGGCCGCCTCTACGCGGGCGCGGATGTCGGCCGAGGGCTCGGCGTCCGCCCGGCCGGCCAGCGCGTCGAATTCGACCGCCGGCACCTCGACCTGCAAGTCGATGCGGTCCAGCAGCGGGCCGGACACACGGCCCAGATAGCCGCGCACCGAGTCCGCCTTGCACAGGCACCGCCCCGAGGGGTGGCCGTACCACCCGCAGCGGCAGGGGTTCATCGCCGCCACCAGCATGAACGCGGCCGGGTAAGACAGCGTGCCGGACACCCGGGCGATCGTCACCTGCCCGTCCTCCATCGGCTGGCGCAAAACCTCCAGGGCCAGCCGGTCAAACTCGGGCAGCTCATCCAAAAACAACACGCCGCCGTGGGCCAAGGAGATCTCCCCCGGGCGCGGGATGGACCCGCCGCCGGAGAGCCCCACCGGCGAGATTGTGTGGTGCGGGGCGCGGAAGGGCCGCTGGGCCGCCCGCACCCCCTGGGCCAGGTCGGCAAGCCCGGCCACCGAGTGGATCTCGGCGCTCACCAGCATCTCCTCCCGGCTCATCGCGGGCAGGATCGAGGGCAGGCGGCGGGCCAGCATACTCTTGCCGGCGCCCGGGGGCCCCACCATCAGGATGTTGTGCCCGCCCGCCGCGGCGATCTCCAGCGCGCGCTTGACATTTTCCTGCCCGCGCACCTCCGAAAAATCGGGCAGCGCGCGCGCACCGTCCTCCGGCGTCCAAACCGGCGCGCACGCCAGCGGGGTCCGGCCGTCCAGATGGGCCAGGATCTCTTTGAAATGCGCGGCGGGGTAGATGTCGATCCCGTCGGCCAGCGCCGCCTCCCGGGCGTTGGCGGCCGGGATAAAGATGCTCTTTACGCCGCAGCGCTTGGCGGCCAGCACCATCGGCAGGATGCCGCACACCGGGCGCAGCAGCCCCTCCAGCGAGAGCTCCCCCACAAAGGCGGCGTCCTCCGGCGGCGGACGGATCTCGCTGTTTGCGGCCAACAGCCCCAGGAGAATGGGCAGGTCGTACAGCGCCCCCTCCTTGCGGGTGTCGGCCGGCGCCATGTTGACAGTGATCCGCCCGAGCGGGAACTCAAACCCGGAATTTTTCGCGGCGGCGCGCACCCGCTCCCGCGATTCGCGCACGGCGGCGTCGGGCAGGCCCACCACGTCGAAAGCCGGCAGACCGCCCGAGAGATAACACTCGACGGACACCTCATAACCCGAGATGCCCAAAAGCCCCATACTGCGCACCTTGGCTACCAACCCGGACCCCCCCGACAGACCGTGTGAAAATCACACTTTTTGAATTTAGGCATACAACATATAGTATATGTATACTATATGTTGTATGTGCATGGGAACACTTTCAGGTTTTCACACGGTCTTTTGAGCCGTGTGCATCACAAAACAGGCGCCTCTCATCGCCTCCGCCGCGCGACGCCGGGCGTGAAGCGGTGAGAGGCGCTCGCTTAAGCCTCCCAGATGTGCCGGCGATATTGCGAGACGCTGCGGTCGGCGGCAAACCGGCCGGCGCTCGCGATGTTGAGAAGCGACATGCGGTTCCAGCGTTCCGGCGACCGGTAGATCCGGCGCACGCGGTCCTGCGCCTGCCGGTAGCTCTCGAAGTCCGCCAACAGCAGGTACGTGTCGGACAGCAGCAGCGACGAGGTGATGTCGTTGTAGGCAACGCCGTCGTCAAAGCCCACGGAGATGTGGTCGAGCACCCGCTTCAGCTCCGGCGAGTGGTTGTAGTACTGCATGGGCTCGTAGCCGTCCCGCACCAGGGCCTCCACCTCTTCGGCGCGGAGCCCGAACAGGAAGATGTTGTCGAGTCCCACTTCCTCGCTGATCTCCACATTGGCGCCGTCCAGCGTGCCCAGCGTCAGCGCGCCGTTCATCATAAACTTCATGTTGCCCGTCCCCGACGCCTCCTTGCCGGCGGTGGAGATCTGCTCCGAGATCTCGGCGGCCGGCATGAGCATCTCCGCCACGGACACGCGGTAATTTTCTAAAAACACCAGCCGGATCCGCCCGGCCACCAGCGGGTCGCTGTTGATCTGCTCGGCCAGGCTGTTGATCAGGCGGATGATGCGCTTGGCCATGTGGTAGCCCGACGCGGCCTTGGCGCCAAACAAAAAGGTGCGCGGCTGCATCTCCTGCCGCGGGTTGTCGCGCAGGCTGTTGTACAGCGCGATGATGTGCATCACGTTGAGCAGCTGCCGTTTGTACTCGTGCATCCGCTTCACCTGGACGTCAAAAAGGGAGTCCGGGTCCACGAGCAGCCCTGTCTCGGACCGGATGTAGTTTGACAGCCGCTGTTTGTTCTCCCGCTTGATCGTCCCCAGCGTGCGCAGCGCGGCGGTGTCGCCGGCAAACGCGCCCAGCTTTTCCAGCGCCGCCGGTTGCAGCAGGTACTCGTCGGAGCCGGTCAGTTCACAGATGAACGCGTGCAGCCGCGGGTTGATCTGCGCCAGCCAGCGGCGGTGGTCGATCCCGTTGGTGATGTTGAAAAACTTGTGGGGCGTCCGCTCGAAGGCGTCGCGGAAGATCGTCTGCCGCAGGATCGTGCTGTGCAGCTCCGAGACGCCGTTGATCGCAAAGCAGGCGCACACGCACAAGTTGGCCATGCGCACCTCGCCGTCCCAGATGATGGCCGCCTGGGCAAGCTGCTCCCCCGTGTAGTGGCAGTCCTCGCTGAGCATCCGCAGATAGCGGTTGTTGATCTCGCAGAGGATCATCCAGATGCGCGGCAGCAACATCTCCACCATCGGCTGCGACCAGCGCTCCAGCGCCTCCGACATCACCGTGTGGTTTGTGTAGGCCACCGTGTGCGTGACAATGCTCCACGCCTCGTCCCATTCCATGCCCTCCTCGTCGAGAAGGATGCGCATGAGCTCCGGGATCACCAGCGTGGGGTGCGTGTCGTTGATCTGGATCACGTGGCGCAGATGGAAGTTGCTCAGCGTGCCGTACCGCGCCCGGTGGCGGCGCGCGATCGACTGCACGGTGGCGGACACAAAGAAATACTGCTGCCGCAGCCGCAGAAGCTTGCCCTCGAAGTGGTTGTCCTCCGGGTAGAGGACCTTTGAGATGACCTCCGCCAAGGCGTTTTGCTCCAGCGCCCGCAGGTATTCCCCGCGCGAAAACAGCGACATGTCGATCTGCGTGGTAGATTTGGAATCCCACAGCCGCAGCGTGTTCACACGGTCTGTCCGAAAGCCCGTGATGGCCATGTCCATCGGGACGGCCAACACCGACGTGTAGTCGCGGTGGACAAAACGGGCGTGCCCGTCCTCCTCCCACACTTGGTCCACAACGCCGGAGAAGCGCACCTCCTCGGCCTCGTCCACATGCGGGATGAGCCAGACGTCCCCCGTCTCAAGCCACGGGTCGGGCAATTCCACCTGCTGCCCTTCCACGATCTTTTGCCGGAAGATGCCGTAATGATAACAGATGGAATACCCGGTGGCCGGGACCCCGAGCGTCGTCATGGAATCCATGTAGCAGGCGGCCAGCCGGCCGAGCCCGCCGTTTCCGAGGCCGGCGTCCAGCTCCTGCTCAAAGATCTCGCCCGGCTCGACGCCGAGGGAGATGAGCGCCTGCGTGAGATCCTCCAGGATCCCCAGATTGTAGGCGTTTTTCATCAGCGAACGGCCCAGCAAAAATTCCAGCGACATGTAGTGGACCTGCCGCCTGTCGGCGACTTTTTCGCACTCCGTCCGGTGCACCAGCCCGGCCGACATGCGGTCCCGCAGCAGCAGGGCGCACGCTTTGAAGATCTGCCCGCGCGAGGCGTCACCAACCTCACGCCCAAAGTGCCGCTGCAGCTTGCTCACGATCTCCTCGCGCAGCGCAGCGGCCTCAGAGTGATTGTTAGACATGTGTGAAGGAAGCCCCTTTAGCGCTTACCCGTCAGGTTCCGGTATAGCGTCAGATATTTTGCGGCCGAATCGCTCCAGCCAAAGTCGAGCCCCATGTTGTGCCTTTGCAGCACGGCCCACGCCTCTTTGTTGTGATATGTCTCCACGGCCTGCCCCAGCACATATTGCATGTCGCCGGCGTTGTAGTTTGCAAACGTAAAGCCGTTGCCCTCTCCCGTCTCAGGGATGTAGGGGTGCACCGTGTCGCGCAGCCCGCCCGTCTCGCGCACCACCGGCACGGCGCCGTAGCGCATGGCCATCATCTGAGACAGCCCGCACGGCTCCGCCTGCGACGGCATCAAAAAGATATCGGCGCCGCCGAAGATCTTCATCGCGAGACCGAAATTCACCATAATATTGGCCGACAAGCGCCCGCTGTAGGTGTTCTGCGCGTTGGCGAACACCTGCTCGTAGTGCCAGTCGCCCCGGCCGAGGATCACCAGCTGGACCGACATGTCCATGATGGCGTCCAGCGAGGCCGTGACGAGATCCAGCCCCTTGTGCCCGACCAGGCGTGAAACCATCGCGATGATCGGGATGGTCTCGTCCTGGTTGATGCCCAAAATCTTCTGGAGGTCCAGCTTGTTGTACACGCGGTCGGGGAGGGTGTCAGGCCCGAAGTTTCGTTCCAGGTTCGGGTCTGTCTTCGGGTCGTAAAGCGCCATGTCGATGCCGTTTAAGATGCCGGAGAGCTTGTGCCGGTTGTTGGACAGCACCCCCTCCATGCCGTGGGCGTAAAACGGATATTGAAGTTCGTCCGCGTAGGTGGGGCTCACGGTCGTCACGGCGCTCGCGCATTCGATCCCGCCCCGCATCAGCGAGATCCCCCCCATAAAGGAGAGCGTGTTGTCCTCCACAAAACTCTCGGGCAGGCCGAAGATATCCCCCACGAGCGCCCAGTCATAGCGCCCCTGATATTCTATGTTGTGAATGGTCAGCACCGTACGCATGTCCTCGTAAAACGGGTGGCCCGCGTACAGCTTGTGAATGTAAACGGGCACCAGTGCCGTTTGCCAGTCGTTCACATGGACGACGTCCGGTTTCCAGTCCAGCTCGGGCAAAATGTCCGCCGCCGCTTTGGAAAAGAAGGCAAACCGCTCCCCGTCGTCAAAATGCCCGTAGAGCTCGCCGCGTTTGAAGTAATACTCGTTGTCGAGAAAATAATACACCACGCCGTCTTTTTTCATCTCAAACAACCCGCAGTACAGGTTGCGCCACGAGAGACTGATGTATACATATTTGACAAACTTCATCTGCGAGCGCCACTGCTCGCCGATGGTGCCGTACAGCGGCATCATGACGCGCACCGAGACGCGCTTGGCCGCCACCGCCTTCGGCAGCGCGCCCATCACGTCGGCCAGGCCCCCGGTTTTGACGAACGGGGTACATTCGCTGGTGACATACAGAACTTTCATGACTGTCCTCCCAAGTTTTGAATCTGCGAGCGGGTCCACCCGCCGGGCCCCTCCGATTTCCCGCTTCCGTCATCCTCCCCCGGCGGCGTCACACGACGCTGCCCTTGGCGATCGCGATGGGGTACGTCTCATGTCCCAGCAACATGCGCCCCCGGTTGATGACAACTTCTTTGTCCGTGATCGCGTAGCCAAGCACGGCGCCCTGGCTGACTTTGGTATTTTGCATCAGGATGCTGTTATGTACCCGCACGCCCTCACTGATGCGAACGCCGCGGAAGATCACGCTGTTTTCCGCCTCTCCCTCGATGTAGCAGCCGTCGGCCACCACACAGTTTCGCACGGAGGCGCCCGGCCCGTAGTAGGTGGGCGCCTGGTCGCGCCCCTTTGTCTTGATGGGGCGCTCCTTGCGAAAGATGGACTCGCGCACCTCCGCGCGCAGCAGGTCCATGTTGCACCGGAAAAACATGGAGGTGGAATGCAGACGGGCCACATACCCGTCGAACAGATAGGCCACGACGTCGAGGTCGCGCATACGCTGCAGCACGTCTCTCTCGAAGTCGTAGGCGTTGTGCGCGGAACAGTACCCGACCAGCGAATCGAGCAGGGAGCTCGACAGGATGCTGACGTTCAAAGACTCGAACATCTCCGGCTCTTTGCGCCCGATTGAGATGTCCGAGACCCGGTTTTTCTCCCCCAGCGCGACATTCACCGCGTATTCCGGGCTGCCGACGGTCCGCGGGGAGCAGATGAGCGTGATGTCGGCGCCGCTGTCGATATGGACCCGCAGCGCGTCCTCCAACGGCAGATTGGCCACCAGATCCCCGTCGGCCATCACCACGTATTTCTCACGGATCCGCGACAAATACGAGTTCACCCCGGCAAGCGCCGCCATGTTGCCCAAAAAGGCGCCCCCCTCGTGCTGCACCCGCGTGACATTGTAGCCGAACGGCGGCAGGAGTTTGAGGCCGCCGCGCTTGCGGGCGAGGTCCCAGTCTTTTCCAGACCCCAGGTGGTCGAGCAGCGACTGGTAGTTTTCACGCATGATGACGCCCACATTGACAATGTCGGCGTTCACCATGTTTGACAGCATGAAGTCGATGGCGCGGTACCGGCCTCCGAAGGGAAGGGACGAAACCGTGCGATGCTCCGTCAACTCCTTAATATGGGGCCCCCCCGCATATGCAAAGATGAGCCCATGCATATCGTTCATGCTCTCCCCCCCTTTTTCCCGGCCGCGGGCGGAGCCGGCGGGTCCGCCTCCTGCGTCAGTTTGTCCGCCCCGACCATCTCGCGGGTCTTGACCACGACGTCCGGGCCGACCGTGACCCCCTGGGCCACCACCGTGACGCCCCAATCCGCCACCGGGACCACACTGGGGTCGGCCCCGACGCGCGCGCCCCGTCCGACGCGCGCGCCCTCGGCGATGATGGCGTATTCTACCACGGCTTCTTTTTCGATGACCGCGCCCGGCATCACGATCGAATATTTGACGAACGCCCCGGGCTGGATGACCACATCGGTAAATATTACAGAATTTTCCACTTCTCCGTGGATCTCGCACCCCTCCGTGAGCAGGGAGTGGGTGATGCGCGCGCTTTCGCCGACGAAGTGGGGCGGGGCGGACTTGGCGCCGCAATAGATCGGCCACGAGCGGTCGAAGATGTCCAGCTCGCTGTCGGTGGCCAGCATATCCATGTTGGCCTCCCAAAGGCTCTCGATCGTGCCGACGTCCTTCCAGTAGCCCTTAAACTGATAGATCAGCATCCTCTCGTCGGCGTTCAACATCATCGGGATGATGTTCGACCCGAAGTCGTTGCGGGACTTCGGGTTGTTGTTGTCCTCCAACAGATACGCGCGCAGTTTGCTCCAGGTGAACACGTAGACGCCCATCGACGCCAAGTTGCTCTTCGGCTTTTTGGGCTTTTCTTCGAAGTCGAGGATCACGCCGTCGGCGTCGGCGTTTAAGATCCCAAACCGGCAGGCCTCGTCCGCCGGCACCTCAATGACCGCGATCGTGCAGTCGGCCTGTGTCCGCCGGTGTTGGTTGATCATCTGCGCGTAGTCCATCTTATAGATATGGTCGCCCGACAGGATCAGCACGTATTCGGGGTCGTAGGTTTCGATGAAGCCCATATTTTGGTAGATTGCGTTGGCCGTGCCCTTGTACCACTCGCCGCCCTTGCCCTTGACGTAAGGCGGCAGCACGCGCACGCCGCCCTCCAGCCGGTCGAGGTCCCACGGCAGGCCCGCCCCAATGTAGGCGTTCAGCTCGTGGGGCTGGTACTGCGTGAGCACCCCCACCGTGTCGATGTTGGAATTGACGCAGTTCGACAGCGGGAAGTCGATGATCCGATACTTCCCGCCGAAGGGCACCGCGGGCTTCGCCACGTTGGCCGTCAGCACATACAGGCGGCTGCCCTGCCCCCCTGCCAACAGCATGGCGACGCACTCTTTTCTCCTCATAAGCCGCACCCCGCGATATTTTAACTGTTTTTTTGGAAGAAAACCGCACCGAACGGCGGCAGTGTGAACGTCAGTGTGCAAGGGCGCCCCAGCCATTCGGCGTCCTGCGTGTAGAGATCGCCGGGGTTTTTGTGCCCCCAGCCGCCAAAGTCCGCGTCGTCTGAATTCAGCACCTCGCGGTAGCGCCCCGGCGCGGACACCCCCAGCCGGTAGCCTTCTTTCAGCATGGGGGAGAAGTTGAAAACGGCCGTCAGTTCGCCGCCCGACACGTCCATCCGCCGGTACGCCAAGGTGTTGCCCTGGTAGTCCCCGTGGTTGAGCCAGTCAAACCCCGCCTGTTCGCAGTCGCACTCCCAGAGCGCGGGGCAGGCGAGGTACAGGTGGTTGAGCGCCTTTACATATGCGTGCAGCTTCTTGTGCGCGTCATATTCCAACAGGTGCCAGTCGAGTGAATGCGCGAAATTCCACTCGATGAACTGACCAAATTCGTTCCCCATAAAATGTAGCTTTTTACCAGGATGCGTCATCATATACGCCAAGAATGTCCGCACTCCGGCAAATTTATCATCGTAATATCCAGGCATTTTCTGAAGCAGGGAACACTTTCCATGCACCACCTCGTCATGCGAAACGGGCAGGATGTAGTTCTCCGAAAACGCGTACATGAGAGAAAATGTCAGGTTGCCGTGGATATACTGCCGGAAGATCGGGTCGCTCTTCGCGTACTCCAGCGCGTCGTTCATCCAGCCCATGTTCCACTTGAAGTTGAAGCCCAGCCCGCCCGTGTAAGTGGGCGCCGTGACCATCGGCCACGCGGTGGACTCCTCGGCGATCATCAGCGCGTGCGGGAAGGAGGCAAACACCTGCTCGTTCAACTGGCGCAGGAAGCTGATGGCCTCCAGATTCTCACGCCCGCCGTGGACATTGGGCCGCCACGTCCCCGCCTCGCGCGCGTAGTCGAGGTAGAGCATGGAGGCCACGGCGTCTACGCGGAGCCCATCCACATGGTATTTGTCGAACCAAAACAGCGCCGACGACATCAGAAAAGAGCGGGCCTCGTTGCGGCCGTAGTCGAAGACGCGTGTACCCCACTCTTTGTGCTCCATCTTGCAGGGGTCGCCGTATTCGTAGCAGTAGGTGCCGTCGAACTCAACAAGCCCGTGCGCGTCTTTGGGGAAGTGCGCGGGCACCCAGTCGAGCAGTACGCCGACGCCCGCCTGGTGGCACCGGTCGACAAAGCGCATAAAATCGTGCGGCGTGCCGAAACGCGAGGTGGGCGCGAAGTACCCCGTCACCTGATAGCCCCACGACGCGTCCAGCGGATGCTCCATGACCGGCATCAGCTCGATGTGGGTGTAACCCATCTCCTTCACATAGGGGATGAGCCTGTCGGCGATCTCGTCGTAACTCAGCAGGCGCTCGTCCTCCCCCCGACGCCAGGAACCGAGATGCACCTCGTAGACGTTGAGCGGCCGGCTGTACGGGGAGGCGTGCGCGCGCCGCCACGCCTCGTCGCCCCACTCGTAGCCGTCCAGCGCAAAGACTTTGGACGCCGTGTGGGGGCGGGTCTCCGCGTGGAACGCGTAGGGGTCGGCCTTTTCGAGAACCCGGCCCTGTTTTGTCTCCAGCGCGTACTTGTAGGCGGTGTATTCCCCCGCGCCGGGCACAAAGAGTTCCCACACGCCCACCGAGATCTTCGTCATCGCGTGCTTTTCGCGGTCCCAGTCGTTGAAATCGCCGACGACGGACACCTGCGCCGCGTCGGGGGCCCACACGCGAAACAGCACGCCCCGCCGGCGGCCCCGGGTTGTCACACGGGCGCCCAAAAACTCGTAGGCGCGGCTGTCTGTCCCCTCGTGGAACAGATGGAGATGCAGCGCCAGGGTCTCATCCGCCGCTTTGAGGGCCGGCGTTTTTTCTTTGCCGGCGCCGGCCGCGGACCGCGCGCGGGTTGTCTTTTTTCCGCTCTCTGCCAAAATGACTCCTCCAGCTCTCAAAGGGCTCAGCCGACAATGACCGTGCCCGTCGTCTCGCCGGACAAACCGGCGGCGTTCATCTCGTCGAAGTCGAGATGCATCCGCGTGCAGAATGTCGGAGAGACGCGCACAACGACCTCACCAAAGGTGAGTGCCCGCTCCCCCTCCACGCGCACGGATACAATGTCTCGGTTTTTGAGGCCATAAGCCTCCGCGTCCTCCGGCGTCACGTGGACGTGACGCTTGGCAATGATCGCCCCCTCGGTCAGTTCCACCGCCCCGGCCGGGCCGACGACGCGGCAGCCGGCGCTTCCGGCGAGCTGCCCGCTCTCGCGGATCGGCGGCGTCAGCCCCAAGACGCGGGCGTCTGTCAGCGACAGCTCCACCTGCGTGGCCTTGCGCTCCGGCCCCAAGATGGAGATACGGTCGATGGCCCCGCGGGGCCCCTCCACACGCACCTTCTCCTCCGAGAGGAATTCCCCCGGCTGCGAAAGTTCGCGCTTGTTGTGCAGGCGATACCCGGCACCAAATAATGTCTCCAGGTCTTCACGCGTCACATGGACGTGACGGGCCGACCCCTCAATGATGATCGACAGCTGCTCCACGACAGAACACTCCTTTCCTGACGCCGCGCCCGGCGGCATGAAGGCGCGCGGCGTTTGTGGCTGTCCGCTTTTGCATTTATCTTACCACAAAGCCGCGCCAGGTGCAATATTTTTCCGGTTGAGTGTCCGCAAGAAACCTCTGGGGCCCGCAGATCAGCGCCCGCGAGCCCCTGCCGGGGACTTGTGTTGCCATCGGCATCGCAAAACCGCATAGCCGGAGAAGCTGGTGAACGACGAAGCCCTGTTCGCCGATTGGTCTACCCGTGCCGACATCAAGAACCAGTTGAACATGGATTTGAACTTGGAACTGAACTTGGAACTGAACTTGGAACTGACTTGGAACCTACTTGGAACTAAAAACGCCAAGAATGAAAATCTGATATTTGAGACCGGCATACGCAAATCAAAACCTCTTCCAGACTTCCGACACTCTGATAATTATCTGGTTCATATGGTGTTGCCAGGCGATAGACTCAAAGAGCGAATGCTTGCTATGTTCAGGAAGATTGACAAAGAGATAATGGATGGTCTTTCCACCCAAGAGTTGATGATAATAAATTTGTTGTTTCATGGTTTATAGGCAGATGAAACCTTGATGCCGTATATGCCCAGATTGTTGGATATTGGATTAATCAAGCAAGGCGGCGGCATCGACTATTTCATAAATCCACAAGTGCGCGACATGTGGCCGAATGATGACATAAATGTCACTGTCAATGGCGAAAACGGCTCGCTAAACAGCACAATATTCCAATCTTGCGCTGATACTGTTTTTACGGCATAACCAGGGCAACATGGGA
>JAIRTA010000012.1 GCA_031255175.1 Oscillospiraceae bacterium
CCGTCACCCGCGAACAGATGGCGGCGTTGATCATCCGTTTCTGCGACGCGCTTGAGATCGAGTTGGGTAACGACACAGACATCACCTTCTCAGACGCCGGTGACGTCAGCGACTGGGCCGAGGCATCCGTAGCGCGCGCGGCGGCGGCGGGCCTGATGCAGGGGTCCAACGGCCGTTTCAGACCGCTGGCCAGCTCGACACGGGCCGAAATCGCGCAGTTGATGATGAATTTTGTGGAAAAATATTTGACCTGATCTGCGCCGCCGGCGCGCTGTCTCTCATGATTTTTATCAATTCCAATCTCTTCCTATTCGTTTCATTGCAAGGGGGCTCTGACGTGGCAGCACCGCCGCGTCAGGGCCTCTCCCCTTCTTTTCGGACCGTCTGATGTCAAAACCTCGCGAATGTTTTATTGTAGGGGGGCTTTGGTACGACGGCGGACATGACGATGAGAGGCGGCCACTCCCCTTTTGCCTGCATTCCCCGAGTGTGCGCTGGCGTCAATTGCCGATTGTGCGCGGCGGCGCCTTGTGATATACTAGGTTCGGCCTGTCGTGGGCGTACCCCTCCCGCCGGGCCGATGTGGACGCTCTTGTCCTCCGTCACTTACTTTTCCATATTTTAGGAAGGATGCGAATCATGACATTGAGAAGAAAGAATATTCGAAAATTCTGCCGCGCTGCCGTGTCTTTGGCGCTGGCCGCGGCACTTTTGATAGCGTCGCCCCAAGCGTTGATCACGCCCGTTTCGGGCGTGGGCACCTTGTACCGGGAAAACCGGATCTCTCTCGACGACCAGAGCGATCTTGTGCTGACCACGCTGCAGCACATCTCGGCGGGCCGCCAGGAGGAGCGCTACATAGAATGGGGACCGCTCTCCGGTCTCCAGGCTGTTGTGGCCTATGGCGACAAGGTGTCCGGGAACGCTTTGACAATGTCGGAGCTCCACCGGAGGCTGACGGCCGCCAATCTGGACGTGGCCGCCATTATAAACGGAGATTTCTTCACGCTGAGCACCGGCGAGCCGGTCGGCATCTTGGTCACGGACGGCATTTTGCGCGCTTCGGACAACTACGCCGCCGCCATCGGCTTTCCCGCGGGCGGCGGGGCCTTTATAGCCAAAGAGCCGCTGAAAATCACAATGTCGGCCCAGATCGGAGGCGATATCCGCGACATCGCCATCGACCATGTGAACCACACCCGCCGCGAGTCACGGCTTGTCCTGTTTACTCCGGATTTTGCCGCCACCACGCGGACGGATACGGAGGGCATCCATGTCATTTTGGATGTCTCCGGTTCCCTGACCATCGGCGGGATGGTGAGCGGCACCGTCCGCGAAGTTGTGCACGGAAAAGCTCCGGCCACCCTCACGGCGGGCCGGATGGTGCTGTCTGTGGACGCGAAGGGCCCCGTGAACCGCGTCGCCGACCTGACCCCGGGCGTCTCCGTCGCGATCCGCGTCGACTGCGCGGACAGCCGCTTTCTGTCTATCCCTTACGCCATCGGCGCCAACGTGAAACTTCTGACAAACGGGCAGCTCGCCGAAGGGCTGGGCACCGGGACCGCGCCGCGCACGGCCTTTGGCATCAGGGGTGACGGCACCTGCGTCTACTACACGGTGGACGGACGGCAGGAGGGTTACAGCGCCGGCCTCTCGCTGACCGACGTCGCCCTGCGGCTTCAGTCCCTCGGCTGTGTGGAGGCGATCAATCTGGACGGCGGCGGTTCCACGGTCCTGGGCGCGAAATACCCCGGGCAGGACGCCCTGAACCAGATGGGCAGGCCCTCCGACGGCCAGCAGCGCCGCGTGGCCAACTTCATTGCTCTGGTCAACACCATGCCGCGGACAGGCACGGTGGATAAGCTCTTTGTGTACCCGCGCGACGTCACCGTGTTGAAAAACGCCAAAGTCGCCTTCAAAGGGTATGCCACAGACCTCAACTACCACACCGTGACGCCGCCGCCGCTGTCGTGGTGGTCCACCAACCGCACCGTCGGTTCTATGGACGCCGCGGGCGTGTTTACGGCGGCGAACGCCGGCGAAACCCTCGTGGGCGCGGAAAACCTCAACAATTACTATGTCTACGGAGACGCCGCCGTGCGGGTGGTGGATACGCTGGACTCCATCCGGCTGACGAACGAGGTCACGGGGCGGACGCTGTCGTCCCTGGCGGCGGCGCCCGGCGAGACAATCGATCTGGCGGCCACCGGCTTTTTAGACAATCTCGCGGTGAGCGGGCAGGACATCTGCTTCGCCTGGAGCGTCACCGGGCCTGTCGGCGACATCGATGTGAACGGGCGGTTCACCGCCTCCGACATCCTGGGGGCCGTGGGCCGTATCACGGTCTCATACGGCAACGTGGTAAACAGCATCTCCGTGGAGGTCGGCAAAATACCGCAGGCCGCCGAGACCT
This sequence comes from Oscillospiraceae bacterium, assembly GCA_031255175.1. Classification (GTDB taxonomy): domain Bacteria; phylum Bacillota; class Clostridia; order Oscillospirales; family UBA929; genus JAIRTA01. The sequence goes on from JAIRTA010000012.1 coordinate 2,414, forward strand.
TCGAAGAAAAGAGCAACCGCCTCCCAGAGGGCGGCGACAAGATCTCCTTCCTGTACGAACGCGACATGGACAGGGTGCGGTACGGCCGGCAGGCGGGCCGCGTCACCTATGACTTCCGCGATATGCCGGCGGACGCGCCGCCGACGCTGACGCTGTCCGCGAACATCCCGCTCGCGGACCGCCCCGCCTACCTCAATTTGTGGGTCTTTGGCGACAATTCCGGCAATACGTTTGGGTTGAAGACCACAGACACGTCGGGTTATGAGACAGACCTGTCCGTGCGGACATTGGACTTCGCGGGGTACCAATATTTCCAAATCGCCCTGCCGGCGAACACGGCCCGTGTCTCCGGCCTCTGGGTCACGCGCGCGGAGACCGGCGCGGAACAGGGGACATTGTACACCGACCAATGGATCACGTCCCACCAACCTTACAACGACACACTGCCGCCCCTGGTGCGCATCGACACCGCGGACACGCTCTTACAGCCCGGTCACGCGGCGGTGGAGGGCTTTGCGACAGATGACAACGGCGCGCCGCTGCGCGACGCCGATGTGACGTTGCGCGTCGACGGCGTTGTCCAGCCCTTCAACTACGACCGCAGCACGGGCCGGCTGCAAGCCCTGCCCGCGCTGCCCGACGATCAGTGGCACAAGCTGACGCTGGAGGCGGCCGACCCGGCCGGCAACCGGAGCCGCGTGAGCGTCGAAGTGTCGTCGGCCTTGGAGCCGTCCATTCCGCCCGTCCGTTTTTCCGACGTTGAGGACACGCACTGGGCCTACCTCGACGTGGCGTTTTTAGACGCGCGCGGTATCCTCACCGATTTTGCCGCGGAGGACCGCGTTGAATTCAGACCGGACCGCGCGCTGACGCGCGCCGACATGGCCCTCTTCATCGCGCGGATGCTGCGGCTCAACACGGATGCCGCGGCGGACGTGACGCTGCCGTTCACCGACGCGGACGCCATCCCGCCCGAAGCCGCGCCGGCGGTCCGCGCGCTCTATGAGATGCGCGTCATCAAAGGCAAATCTCAAAACGGGCAGCTGTTCTTCGACCCCGCGGCGCCAATCTCCCGCGCCGAGTTCTGCACCATCATCGGGCGGACAATGGCGCAGGGTTACCAAAAAATCCCAACTACTTTCGCGGACGGCGACACTGTGCCCGCCTACGCCAAAGACCACATTGCGGTGTTGGTCTCTCTGGGCGTCATCGGCGGCTACCCCAACAACACGATGCGCCCGCAAAACAACATCACCCGCGCGGAAGCCGCCAAAGTCCTGTGCCGCCTGTATTGACCGTGAGGCATTGACCCCACGGGGGCACGCCCGGCCCGCGGCGCGTCAGCCCCGCCGCGCGAGTTCCCCGGCGGCAAACAGCTCCGCCACCTCCGGGTAGAGAAAAAACCCCTCGCCGATGCCAAAGCCGGCCGCGAGACGCAGTTTTTTCAGCAAGCTCTGCCCGTCGTCGTACAGGACAAAATGGGTCTCTCCGGACGCGCTCTTGTAGGTAAAATAATGCGCGCACAGCTCCTGAGAGAAAAACACCTGCCGCCCCGCCATCCGCTGCGCGAGCGCTTGGGGTGTCAGCGGCGCGCCCCGCCCGGCCCCCTTCGGCAGCGCGATGTCACACGCCAGGCGCTGCCATTCCGGCGCCAGCCGGCGGCCCTCGTACCGTTCCCGCGCCGCCGCCAGGCACTCGCGCACAGACCCGGACACCGGCGCGCAGGGGAACACAACGCGGCACGTGCGCGCGCAGTGCGCGTATTCCGCGGACACATACAACGCGAGCCCCTTGGCCTCCAATATGGGCGCGCACTCGGCCACAAGCTGTTCCAGGCGGCCGTGAGCGGGCGTCTCGAAGTCGGCCACAACCCCCTCGAAGTCGTGCTCGGCGCAGATCCGTACGATCATCTGGCAGAGCGCGCCCACATCGGCCGCCTCGTCCCGCTCCGCCGGCGCGCCGGTTTGGTCCGAGAGCACCATCAGGCCGCCGCGCGCGGACAGGTCGGCGCGCCGGCGGATCAAGGCGCGCGCCGGGTCCACCTCGTACGCCAGATGCGCCACACGACCCCCCAACGCCGACGCCGCCCGGACGTCGGCCGGCACAGCCGCCACAATGGGCAGCACAGCGGTTTCCATCTTGGCCGCACCCCCTTCCGGACCGTATGAAAACCCAAGCGCTTTCATACGCCCTCCTTCTGCCGCTTTTTTGTTTCCGGCGCAAATCAAAACATCCGATTGTGAATCGCGTCGTCTTGTGGTATACTATAATTTAGTCTCTTGTTTTTTCTTTCCTCGCCTTTGGAATCTCATATCATTTATATGACGGGGCCGTTTGATTATGCGAATGAGTAAGTTTGGCGCCAACTTCATCCCCGATAAAGTGTTTGCCAACATCCAGGACATCACCCCCGAATGGCTCCTCTCCAAAGGGCTGCGGGGCTTGGCTGTAGATCTAGACAACACGCTGGCCGGCTATGGGCAGAAACGGCCGACGCCCGATGTCATCCTATGGATCGGCCGGATGTGTGAGGCGGGCCTTCGTGTCGTTATCATCACAAACAACGCGGAAGACCGTGTGCGGCAGTTTTGCGCGGGTCTTCCCGTCGCCTATGTTCACCGCGCGCGCAAGCCCTTTTTGCCCGGTTTCAAACGGGCCGTGGAGCTGCTCGGGCTCCCGCCGGACCAGGTGGGCGAAGTGGGTGACCAGATCTATACCGACGTCCTGGGCGCCAAGCGCAGCGGGCTGTTTTCCATCCTGGTCACGCCGCTGCACCTCAAGGGCCACTTTTTTTTCAGCCTGCGCCGCCTCCTGGAGCAGCCCTTCATCCGCAAGGCGCTCCAGCGGGACGCCTGCCGGTGACGCCGGGCCGCGCGTTTTGACCTCACAGCGCCGGATTTCGACGGTTTTGAACCGTATGCCGGGCCGCCCGCGCGGAGCGTCGGAACAATGGGAAAGGAGTCCGCCGTGAACCGACTGCCCTCTCTACAGGCGCTGCTGGAGGAGGAATCCCTCGACGCGCTGCTGCTCACCTCCCCCGTGGCCCGCTATTACGCCACAGACATCTTCACCACCGCCGGCATGGTGCTGATCACCCGCCAAGGCGGGACGTTTTATACGGATTTCCGCTACATCGAGGCCGCGCGGGCGCACCCGTCCGGTTACGCGGCGGAGATGATCAACCACGCGCGCCCTTACCGCGAGGCCGTCGGCGAGGCCCTGGCCCGCACGCGGGTGAAGACGCTCGGGTTTGAGCAGGACACCATGACGCTCACCGAATACGAAGCCCTTTCCCGCGCGCTTCCCGTGGATTTTGTTCCGGCGCACAAGGCGCTGCACAGGCGGCGGCGCGCCAAAGACGCCGAAGAACTCACCCGCATGGAGGAGGCCCAGCGCATCGCCGAGCGGGGATTTCTCGAAACACTCCCGCTCATCCGGGCCGGCATGACGGAACGGGCGCTGCGGGCCGAACTCATCGCCCGGCTGTACAGGGCGGGCGCGGATCAGCTTTCGTTCGACCCCATCGTCGTGGCCGGTCCGGGCGCCGCGCGGCCGCACGGGGAGGCCGGCGACCGCCCCATCGCCCGGGGCGACTTTCTCATCATGGACTTCGGCGTCGTCCGCAGGGGCTACTGCTCCGACACCACCCGCACGGTGGCCGTCGGCACGGCCACCGACGAAATGCGCCGCGTGTACGACATTGTTCTGCGCGCGCAGCGCCGCGGCATCGAGGCGGCCCGCGCCGGCGTCACCGGCCGGGAGATCGACGCCGCGGCCCGCGACCTCATCGCCGAAGAGGGGTATGGGGAACATTTCGGCCACGGTTTCGGCCACTGCCTGGGCCTTGAAGTCCACGAACCGGGCGGCGCCTCGCCCTCCGAGGAGAGCCCCTTGCCCGCCGGCGCCGTGCTCTCCGCCGAACCCGGCATCTATCTGCCCGGCCGTTTTGGGGTGCGCATTGAGGACGTCATTGTCCTCACCGGGACCGGCGCGCGCAACCTCACCGCCCTGCCCAAAGACCTGCTCGTGGTGGGATGAAAATTTCACCTTGCCAACGGCGCCGGTTTATAGTAAGATTATGAGTGCCGAATAGGCGCGGAAAACCGCACCCGTCCAGCCGGATGCGGTGCCCGAAAGAAAAATAATACCGCCTGAGCGAAAGCCCCGGCGGGGTGGAGGTCATCGGATATGGTTTCAGCGGGCGATTTTCGTAATGGCGTCACTTTTGAGATGGACGGTCAAGTGTTGCAGGTCGTGGAGTTTCAACATGTCAAACCCGGCAAAGGCGCGGCTTTTGTTCGCTGCAAGCTGAAAAACGTCATAGGCGGCGGCGTGGTCGAGCGTACGTTCAACCCCTCCGACAAGTTTGAAAACGCTTATGTGGAGCGCCGCGACATGCAGTACCTGTATGCCGACGGCGACCTGCATTATTTCATGGACATGGAGACATACGAACAGATCCCCGTCTCCAAGGGCACGCTGGGCAGCGGCTTTCAGTTTGTCAAAGAGAACATGGAGTGCAAAGTGATCTCTTACAAAGGCAATGTCTTCAATGTGGAGCCGCCCGTGTTTGTCGAGCTGGAAGTCACGGAGACGGAGCCGGGCGTGCGCGGCGACACCGCGAACAACGTGACAAAGCCCGCCACCGTGGAGACAGGCGCCGAGATCCGCGTCCCCATTTTTATCAACGCCGGCGAAATGATCCGCATCGACACCCGCACCGGCGAATACATGGAGCGCGCCAAAGGCTGACTTTTTCGCGCCCATCACCGGAAAGGATGTGTGCCCGCATGAGTTATTTGAAAAAACTCGGCTATGTCAAAGGGCTGGCCGAGGGGTTGGCGCTGGATGAGAACACCAAGGAGGGCCGCGTGTTGAGCGCGATGATCGATCTTTTGGATGAGATAACGGACAGTCTCTCCGGCGTGGAGGAGGCAAACGAGCACCTGGGCGAGGAACTGAACGCCGTGACGGAGGACGTGCGGCGTCTGGACGAAACGGTGGACAGCCTCGGCGAGTGTGTCGAAAACATCACGGATGGCCTGTCGCGCCTCCTGACGATCATCTCCGACGATGACGACGAAGATGACGACGATGAGGATGACGAGGACGACGATGCCCTGCCCGACAGGGACTATTATTACGAGATCAAATGCCCAAAGTGCGGCGAGGAAACCGTCATCAACGAGGAGATGTTGGAAGAGGGCGGCATCCAGTGCCCAAAATGCGGCGAAAATCTGGAATTCGATCTCGAATGCGACGACCCGGCCTGCGATGATCCGAATTGCGACGGGCACCACCACCCGTGACGGCCGCCGCTCTCTTTTTTCGGGTGCGCCGCGGCCGCGCCCGGTTTGCGCGCGTTCGGCTATGCGCGGTTTGATCAAAACACTTTGTTTTCCCCGCCTTTTGGCGGGGAAAAACTATAGGCAACCTCCCAAAGCCCCGCGCGCGGCGCGGCGCCGGCTCTTTTTGCGGTCAATCCCGCAATCGATCCCGCGGTCAATCCACAAAAGCGATACTTGGTAATATTTGGTAACATTGGGTGATATGACTATGGACGAACGACAACGGCGTGTGCGCGCGCTGGCCAAAGAGAAGCGCGCGCTGATCCTGGCGCATTTTTACCAGACGATGGACATTCAGGAGGTCGCGGACGTGGTCGGCGACTCCTTTGAGTTGGCCCGGCAGGCCCGGCAGGCCACGCACCCCGTCATTGTCCTGTGCGGGGTCCGCTTCATGGCCGAGAGCGCCAAATTGCTGAACCCGGACAAGACCGTGCTGCTCCCCGCGCCGGACGCGGGCTGCCCGATGGCCGACATGGTCACGCCCGACGACGCGGCCGCGCTGCGGGCCAAGTACCCCGACGCCGCGTTTTTGTGTTATGTCAACTCGACGGCCGCCGTCAAAGCGGCCTGCGACGTCTGCTGCACCTCCTCCTCGGCGGTGCGCGTGGCCCGCGCGCTGCCGCAGCGGGAGATTGTCTTTTTGCCCGACCAAAACCTGGGGCATTTTGTGGCCGGGCAGGTGCCGGAGAAGCGTTTTCATCTCTACGACGGCTACTGCATTGTCCACCACTTGGTGCGGGCCGAAGATGTACACGCGGCGCGGCGGGCGCACCCCGAGTGCCTGGTGCTGGTCCACCCGGAATGCCCGCCCGATGTCGTGGCCCTGGCCGACTTCGTCGGCTCCACGGCGGAGATTTTGCGCTGTGTGGAACAGCGGGAGGCGGAGAGCTTCCTCATCGGCACCGAGGTCGGCGTGGTCGAACGGCTGCGCGTGACGGCGCCGGGCAAGCGTGTCTTTTTGCTCAAGCCCTCGCTGCTGTGCCGGAATATGAAAAAAACCACCCTGGCCGACCTGACGCACGCGCTGGAGACCGGACGGGAGGCCATAGAGATCGACCCCGCGCTGGCGCAGCCCGCCCGCCGCACGCTGGACCGAATGATCGAATTCTTTTGAGCCATCTGACTTCGGGGGGATGATTGCATGCGAAGGACCGCATGGCCGCGTGACATGGTAATCTCTGAGACAATATACACCGATGTGGTGATCGCAGGCAGCGGCATGGCCGGGCTCTACACGGCCATGAGCCTCGACGAGCGGCTGCAATGCCTCATCATCACAAAAGAGGGGCTCGATCTCAGCAATTCCTGGCTGGCCCAGGGCGGCATCGCCGCGGCCATTGCCAAGGACGACCACCCGGAGATCCATTTGGAGGACACACTGGTGGCCGGCGCGGGCCTCTGCGACGCGGACGCCGTGCGCGCGCTGGTAGACGAGGGGCCGGAGGCCATCGCTTCGCTCGTGTCGTTGCAGGTGCCGTTTGACCTCAGAGAGGACGGCGAACTCCAGATCACCCGCGAGGGCGGCCACACCCGGGACCGCATCGTACACGCCGGAGGCGACGCCACCGGGCGCGAGACGGTCAAGGTGCTGGCCACCCTGGCCGTCGGGCGGTCAAATATCCATTTTTTACCACATTCGTTTTTGGTGGATATTTTGACAAATGACGGCCAGGCCTGCGGCGTCCTGGTTCACGACGGCGGCGCGTTCAAGGCGATTCTGGCGCGGGCCGTCGTGCTGTGTACGGGGGGCATCGGCCAGGTCTACGGCCGCCACACCACCAACCCCTCTGTCTCCACCGGAGAGGGTTTGGCCGCGGCGCTGCGCGCCGGGGCCGCCGTGCGCGACATGGAATTTATCCAGTTCCATCCGACGGCGCTCTACACGCCCCACGGGGCCGACCGCGCTTTTTTGATCTCGGAAGCGGTGCGCGGCGAGGGCGGCATTCTCAAAAACGCCGCCGGGCACCGCTTTATGGCGGACCAACACCCTATGGCCGAACTCGCCCCGCGGGACATCGTGGCGCGGGCCATTGTCCGGGAGATGCAGAAGGACGGTACGCCCTGCGTCTTTTTGGACGTGACGCACCACGCCTATGAATTTTTGGCCACCCGTTTCCCGACGATCACCGGCCACTGTCTGCGGCTTGGCATCGACATCTCCCGGGACATGATCCCCGTCTGCCCGGTACAGCACTATCTGGTGGGCGGGCTCAAAACCGACCTCAACGCCGAGACGACTCTGCCCGGCCTGTACGCCTGCGGCGAGGTGGCCTCCACCGGCGTGCACGGCGCCAACAGGCTGGCCTCCAACTCTATGCTGGAGTGTCTGGTGTTCGGCCGCCGGGCGGCCCGGCACATCGGCGGCGGCACCCGCCCGCGGCCGGACAGGCCGTTTTCTCTGCCCATTGCGGACGGGCTGTACTACCACGGGCCGGAGCCCGAGGAAATCCGCCGCCGCGCCGCCGCGATCGCGAACCGCGACGCCGGGGTCATCCGGCACACGGCGGGCCTTGTCGCCGGGCTGGGGCAGATCCAAAGCATCCTCGGCGCGATGGAGCGTAAAAATCTGCCCACCAAGGCGCACTGGGAGGCACTGGGCCTCGCCACGGTGACCGGAGAGATCCTGCAAGCGGCGCTGAACCGCCGCGAGAGCGTCGGCGCCCATTTTCGCGAGGACTGACGCCATGTTTCGAAAACAAGGAGGACACCGCGATGGATGCGATTTGGCTGGACAACTTTCTGCGGCACGCGTTGGAGGAGGACATTGGCGGCGGTGACATCACAACGGAGAGCTGCGTGCCGGCGGGCCGGCGGATCCAGGGCCGGTTTCTCGTCAAAGAGTCCGGCATCCTCTGCGGACTCGGCGTGGTACGCCGGGTGTTTTTGCTGCTGGACCCCGGCATTGTTTTGCGCATCGACCACCTGGACGGCGAACCGGTGGAAGCGGGAGACGTGGCGGCCACGCTGGAGGGTTCGGCCCGCTCGATCCTGACCGGGGAGCGGACGGCGCTCAACCTGCTGCAACGTCTGTCCGGCGTCGCCACCGCCGCCGCGCGGGCCGTGGCGGCCGTCAAGGGCTTCCCTGTTCAGATCACAGACACCCGTAAGACAACGCCCGGTATGCGCGCGCTCGAAAAATACGCCGTGCGCACGGGCGGCGGCGTCAACCACCGCTTCAACCTGTCGGACGGCGTTCTCATCAAAGACAACCACATCACGGCGGCCGGCGGCATCGGCCCGGCGGTGGCGGCGGCGCGCGCGCGCGCGTCCCATATGCTCAAGATCGAAGTGGAGGTCTCCTCCCTCGACGAGGTACAGGAGGCGCTGGACGCGGGCGCCGACTGCATCATGCTCGACAACATGACGGACGACGACATGCGGGCCGCCGTGCGGCACATCGGCGGGCGGGCGCTCGTCGAGGCCTCCGGCGGCATGGGCGCGCGCGACCTGGCCCAGGTCGCGGCCACCGGCGTCGATCTCATCTCCGTCGGCGCGCTGACCCACTCCCCCCGGGCGCTGGACATCAGTCTGAAGTTTTAAGGGGCGCCAGCAGCGACAACGCCGCGTACGCGGCGGCCGCCAGCACGGTGATATCGCGGCCGGCGGCGGCGGTGCCATAGACCCAAAGACCCACGGCCGCCGTGGCGGCCGCGCAGAGGCCCGTGAGGACATTCACCACGCGGTCGGCCGCCGCGGCGCGCCACCGCCAGCACAGCAACAGGTGCAGCACATGCCCCCCGTCCTGCCCGCGCGCGGGCAGGAGATTAAAACTCCCCTGAAACAGTGAGACGCCGGCCCAGGTGTAAAGGCCGGCGTCTTTTGCGCGTCCGGCCCACAGCGCCACGGCAAAGGCGCACGCCAAATTGGCCGCGGGGCCGGCCAGCGCGGCCAAGATCTCCCGGCCGTAAGAGAGCGCCGGCCACGCCGGCTGCCGCATGGTGACGCCGCGCAAAGAGAGCTCCCACCGCTCCACGCGGCCGCCCGCCAGGCGCAGCGCAGCCCAATGGCCCGCCTCATGCACAAGCGCGGCCGCGACGATACACGGAAGGAGCCCGCCGGTGTCGAAAAACACGAGGAAGGCCATGAGCAGCAAAAACCCGCCGCGTATGGTCAAACGGCCCCATGTCATAGAAGCGGCGCGACGCTCTCCAGGTAGCGGCCCGGCGCCAGACTGACGCCGTTCAATCGAAGCTCAAAGTGCAGATGCGGCCCGGTGGCGAGGCCCGTCATACCCACCCGGGCAATGCGCTCGCCCAGGCTCACCGTCTGCCCGGCCTTTGCCAGAAGCCGGTCGCAATGCGCGTAAAAACTGGTGAAACCATCCCCGTGGTCGATCTCAAGATAGTACCCGTACGTGTCGCTGACGCCGGCGGCCCGCACCGTGCCGGCCGCGAAGGCGCGGATCTCGGCGCCGACGTCGGCGGCGAGATCCAACCCGTAGTGGAAGAGCGTCTCCCCATACACAGGGTGCCGCCGGAAGCCGAAATCCGAACTCACCACCCCTTGCACGGGCGCGCTATGGGCAAAGGGGAGCGGATACCAGGTGTAGTCCGCCCGTTCGGGCACCTCGGTTCCGAAGGCAACGGGCGCGGTGTCGTCCAGCGCGTCCTCAGCGGACAGCGACACCTCCCAATCCGACACCCACACGGCGGCGGCTTTCGCCCCGGTTTCCGTCGCGTCCCAACGCGCCGGCCGGGCCGTGTCAGACACCGGCCGGCCGCCGGCCTCGCCCCCTGCCACAGACGCCGGCCGGAACACCGGCCCGGCCTCCGGCTCGAAGTCCGGCCCGAAGTCCGTCTCGGAGGCCATCTCGAAATCCGTCCCGGGAGCCGATCCGGGGGTCAGCTCGGCGCCCGCCCCGGCGTCTGCCCCGGAACCCGCCCCGGGGTCCGTCTCAAACCCGGCCCCGCCGGGCGGCGGCGGGTCCGCCTCGGCCGGCCGGCCGCCGAAGAGTTCCTCCGTCCACACGCGAAAGGCCGTCACAATGTCTCCGCCGGCCGACAACGTTTCTCCGGCCGTGGCAAAAGCGGCCCGGTAGTCGAATCCGCCGCCCACACCGTCGGCCAACACCGCCCGCACCGTTTCGGCGGCATTCGGCAGCGCCATCTTAACCACCAGCGCCGCCCCGAAGATGACAAGGGCACACACAAGCTGCACAAACCGGCGGTCCGTCCGGTCCCGCCGCCCGCCGGGCCGTCCCCCACCGGACCGCGCGGGCGCCGCCCGCCGTCGGTCCGCCCGGCCCCTCGCAAGACGCATGGGAGGCTCCCCGCCTCGCTGTCCGCGCGCCGAAGCGCCCTCAGGCCGCACAGACCCCACGCCCCGGCGCGGCCGCCCAACCGGCCGCCGCCCCGCGCCGTCAACCGTCAATGGCACAGTCTATCGTTCCTTCCCTTCCGCACGTCACCCACGCGCCGCGCGCACCGTCACCCACCACCTATCCAATGCTGTTCTATTCATATGGCATCCGCGCGCCGCACAGACCAAATTTGATCCGCCGCGGGGCTATGCCAATTTTCCCCCGACTGGGTCGCCGGAATTAAATTGATTCATTGTGATAAAACTCACTTCTGCTGCATCCGGCAAAGCCAAGCTGTTTTTCTCTCCGGTTCCCATATCAAACATAAATGCGGCAAAGATAGCGCCGATCGTTAGCACCACCGACACCACAACCGCAGCACGGGCAGACTTTTTCTGCATCATCGCAACGAACCTCTTTTTACAAGCATTCCCACCGCGCCCGCAGCAAAATCGCTCCCTCTGCTCTACCGGTGTCCATTTCTCACCAGTTTGCACAAGGGGACGAAAAGCAATATAAAAATGACAAAAGCAGCTATCTGCTGCCCATAAGCTGCCCACGGTATTGGTTCCAAGGGCCACGGTTTGATGACAGTGATGGCAACGCGGCAAAACCATACGAAGACGATAAAACCGTAAAATATTACGACACTCTTATGCCCGGCAAATGCTTGTTTTCCAAATAATACCAACATGAGGCTTGTGCCCGTTAACAGCTCACTCTTCGGAGGGCTGCCCGATGTGGATGGGGAGGCTGACGGTGACTGTGGTGCCTTCGCCCATTTGGCTCTCGATGTCCAGAGAGCCGTCGTGGAGACGGATGATCTCGTCGCTGACGGCGAGGCCGATGCCGCTGCCGCGTGCTTTGGAGCTGCCCTTGTAGAACTTGTACTTTACATGGGGCAGCTCTTCTTCCGGGATGCCGGCCCCGTAGTCCCGGATGGTCACGACCAGCCGGTTGTTTTCTGTGCGGGTCATCATGTCGATGCGCCGGCCCTCGCCGCCGTGTTTGGCGGCGTTGTCCAAGAGATTGATGAACACCTGGCGCAGCCGCGCCCTGTCTCCGGTGATAAGGGGGATCTCCTCGTCCTCCTGGTATGTGAGCAGGATGTTGTCGCGGGCCAGCGTGTCGATGTAGAGGTACACCACCTCCTGGAGCTCCTCCCGGATATCGAACTCCTCCATTCGAAGCGTCATCCGCCCGCTCGCCATGCGGGTGAACTCCAACAGCTCCTCCACCATCTTGGTCAGGCGGTGGGATTCCCCGAGCATGATGCGCACGCCCTTCTTCACCTCGGCGATGTCGTTGCTCTCGGCCGACAGCAGCGTCTCCCCCCAGCCGGCGATGGCCGTGAGCGGCGTGCGCAGCTCGTGGGAGACAGAGGAGATGAAGTCGTTTTTGATGCGGTCGGCCAGGCTGACCTCCGCCGACATGTTGTTGATCGTGTCCGCCAGCTCGCCGATCTCGTCGTCGTACTTTTTTTCGATCATCACGCCGTAGCCGCCGGCGGCGATTTTCTTCGCGATCTCGTTGATCTCCTGAATCGGCAGCAGGATCGACCGGATGAAGAACAGATTGGACCCGGCCACAAAGGCGATGACGGCGATGCCGAGCAGCATGGCCACGCCGGACGCCATCAGAATGCGCTTGTCAACCTCGCTCATGCTGGTCACATAGCGCATGACGCCCACGACCTGCCGGTTCGCGAAGATGAGGGGCGCCGAGACCGACATCACACGCTCGCCGCTGAGCGGGTCCACGCCGAGGAAGGTGTTGACCTCGCCGGACTCAAACGCGTTCTGGACGTCCGGCGTGCCGGGCGCGAGCCCCACGGTGACGCCCATTGTGGACAACTCGATGCGGCCGACCTGATTGACAAACTGGAGTTCCAGCTTGTCTCTGTCTTCAAAATCCTCCGCGAAGCGGTGAGCGCCCTGAAAGAAGTCGCTGTAACTCGTGTTTAAGTAGCGGCTGAAGAAGTTGCCCGTGGCCGTGGCGCGGCTCTCCAGGCCGGCGCGCGCGCCGGCCGTGTAGAAGTTGGCCGCGGCGATGGAATAGGCCATGACCGCCACCAGCACAATCATAAAGACAAGCCCCAGGCTGTTCAGCATCCACCGCCCCTGAATGCCCCGCAGCATCCGGCGCAGCTTCTTAAAAGACCAGATCTTTCGTTTCAGCTTCCCCATTTGTATCCGTAGCCCCAAACTGTTGTGATATAGACGGGATTCGTCGTGTCGTCTTCGATCTTGATGCGCAGGCGGCGGATGTTGACGTCGACGATCTTCAGTTCGCCGTAATAATCACGCCCCCACACACTCTGTAAAATGTTCTCGCGGGAGAGCGCCGTGCCGGGGTTTTCGAGAAACATCTTCATGATCGTGTATTCCACCTGCGTGAGCTTGACCCGCTCCCCGTTTTTGGAGAGGATTCTGGTTTTTGTGTTGAGCACAAACGGCCCGCTCTTGATCTCGTAGCGCACTTCCGGTTCCGGTTCGTCGCCGACGCGGCGGTAGAGCGCGTCCACGCGGGCGATCAGCTCCGTGGGGGAAAAGGGTTTTGTCACATAATCGTCCGCGCCCGTCATGAGGCCCGTGACCTTGTCCATCTCGCCGGTGCGGGCCGTCAGCATGATGATCCCCATCTTCCCGCCGCCCGCCCGGATGCTGCGGCAGACCTCAAAGCCGTCGATGTCCGGCAGCATGATGTCCAAAAGGGCCACCCGGATGTCCGGATGCTGCGCCAGGCTCTCCAACGCCTGCTCCCCCGTTTCCGCCTCGACCACCTGGTAGCCGGCCCGTTTGAGATTGATCACCACAAACCCGCGGATGCTGGACTCATCCTCCAAAACCAGAACCTTCTTCACAGCGTTGTCAACTCCCCTGTCATCCAATCGTTCTGAAACCAGTGCGTCCACCGCTTGACAGCCGTGTCGGAAACCGGCGCGTTGTCGGAGACCTCGACCGCCACAATCATATTGTTGCCTGTCAGCAGCGGAACGCGCCCCGGCTTCGCGACCAGTTCCTCCATGTTGTCCCCTGTCAGCGTGTAGATGGTCATCATGTCGGACGGCGGCGCCCCCTCCCTGTCCCGCAGGGCAAACACAACGCCGCGCTCGTTGGCGGAGATGTCGCGGCGCGTCATGGCCAGCCTCTCCCACGTCCATGACGCGGGCAGCTCGATGTACCAGTTGTCCGCGTAGTTGTGATAGGTCGTGGCCGAGGTGTCTGTCTCGCCGTCGGAGCGGTAGCGTATCCACTGGATGATCCACACGGGTTCCGCGTTCTCCGCCCCCGGATCGTACGCCGACAGCGCCACGGGGCGCGGGATGTCCACAACGCCGTCGTCGGACAGGCTGGCGAGACTGGGGACCAGATAGCTGCGCACCGTCGCCTCGCTCACGCCGGTCATCGGGTTGCGCGAGATGTTGGTCAGCCGCCGCTTCTGTATGGCGATGACGTCCGTCACCATCGCGTCGGAGCCGTACTTGCTCACCACAAACAGCGCCCGGTGCCCGTCGCCGAGCAGGCCCGTCCGCGTGCGGAGCACCCCTTCAATGTTGAGCGACAGCGGCGCCGAGAACTGCTGCGAGATCTCGGACTCGCCCATCTGGTACATCTCGACCAGCCCGGTTTTCTCCGTGTCCTGGTAGCGGAGCACCAGCAGATCGGTCCGGCCGTTTTCGTCCATATCGTGCAGCGCGTACCCGCTGTAGCTCGTGGAGAGGACTATCTCCAGCTCCTCCGAACGCAGGGTGTAGACCGTCATCGCCTTAAACGCGCCGCCGACCACCCGCCAGCCGACAATGACCTCCTGGACACCGTCGTCGTTGAGGTCGGCGTAGGTGACGCTTTGGATCGAATCCCCCTCGCCGTCGATGCGGGAGAGCAGTTCATATTCTTCTCCGACGGCCCGGTAAAAAAAGATCTTCAGCGGCGTGTCGCCGGGGAAGCGAAAAAAGAGCACGGCTTCCTCCCGCCTGTCGCCGTCTATATCGACCTTCTGGATGGTCTGCCGGTTCGGCCCGGTCACCGGCGCGATCTGCCGGCCGCCGTCGGCGACGTGCTTGTCGATATATCCTTGCAGCTTCACGGAGTCCTGCGGCTGGCGCGGGAGCACCAGCAATTCGTCATCCACCTGCGAAAAACAGCCCGTCAGCGTCAGCAACAGGCACACGCAGACGGCCCAAGCGCCCGCTCGTCTCACACACACACCTCCCTATTCTGGCCTCCGCACACCACTACATCTTGTATATACCCACAAGATATAGTGGTGTGTCCGCCGCAACGCGGCGTTTTTTTGCGGCGGCGTATACCGCGACGCCCTTTCGGGCATACTGCAAACAGTCCAACTCATCAATACCCCCTTCTTACTTGGGTGACAGCCGCGTGCTGCCACCCGTTTTTTTGCGCCGCAAGAGGAGGTTCGGCTATTAAAATCGCGCCCGCGACCGCCGGGGCCGCCCGCCCGTCAGCGGTTTTGTTTGGCCCACGTGTCGCGCAGGCCCACGGTGCGGTTGAAGACGCGGCGCGCGGGGGTCGAGGATTTGTCTTCGCAAAAATACCCCTGCCGCATAAATTGGAAGGTGTCCCCCGGCGCGCTCGAGGCCAGCGATTCCTCGAGCAGACAGCCCGTCAGCACCTCCAGGGAGCGCGGGTTCAAATTTGCGGTGAAGTCTTCGACGTCCGCCTCGTCCGACGGGTTGGAGACCAAAAACAGCCGGTCGTACAGCCGGATCTCGGCGGGGATCGCGTGGTCCGCCGACACCCAGTGCAGCGTCCCCTTGACCTTCCGGCCGTCGGGCGATTCCCCGCCCCGGCTGTCCGGATCGTAGGTCACATGCACGCAGGCAACCTCGCCGTGTTCGTCCGTGTCGTACCCCACGCAGCGCGCCAGATAGGCGCTCTTCAGCCGCACCTCACCGCCCGGATACAGGCGGTGGTACTTGGGCGGCGGCGTGACGGCAAAGTCCTCCCGCTCGATGAAGAGCTCGCGCGCAAACGTCACCGTCCGCGCGCCGAACTCCGGCCTGCCCGGGTGCCGCTCAATCGGCAGCGCCTCCGAGGCCCCCTCGGGGTAGTTGTCAACCACCACCCGCAGCGGCCTCAGCACCGCCATCGCGCGGGGCGCGTTCTCGTTCAGGTCGTCGCGCACACAGGCCTCGAGCAGCGCGTAATCGACAACGCTGGCCGCCTTGGCCACACCGATACGCTCGCAGAAGTCGCGCAGCGCCGCGGGCGGATAACCGCGGCGGCGCATCCCGCACAGCGTGGCCATGCGCGGGTCGTCCCAACCCGCCACCAGGCCGTCGTTTACAAGGCGCAGACACTTGCGCTTGCTCGTCAGCGTGTGGTTTAAGTTCAGCCGGGCAAATTCGATCTGCCGCGGCGGGTTTGGGATCTCGCAGGCCTCCAGGCACCAATCGTACAGGGGCCGGTGGTTTTCAAACTCCAGCGAACACAGCGAATGCGTCACCCTCTCGGCCGCGTCGGAAAGCGGGTGCGCAAAGTCGTACATCGGGTAGACGCACCATTTGTCGCCCGTGCGGTGGTGCGCGGCGTGCAAAATGCGGTAGATGACCGGGTCGCGCATGTTCAGATTGGGCGAGGCCATGTCGATCTTCGCGCGCAGCACCCGCGCGCCGCCCGGGAACTCGCCGGCCGTCATACGCCTGAAGAGGTCCAGGTTCTCCTCGGCGGGGCGCGTCCGGTACGGGCTCTCCCGGCCCGGCTCGGTCAACGTGCCCCGGTATTCGCGGATCTCGTCGGCGGTGAGGTCGCACACGTAGGCAAGGCCCTTCTCGATGAGCCGGACCGCGCACGCGTGCAAAAAGTCGAAGTAGTCGGACGCGTGAAAGACCCTGTCCCACTCGTACCCCAGCCACCGGATGTCCTCCTGAATCGCCTCCACGTACTCGACCTCCTCTTTGGTGGGGTTCGTGTCGTCGAGGCGGAGGTTGCACAGCCCGCCGTATTTTTCGGCTGTCCCGAAGCTGATGGAGATGGCCTTTGCGTGGCCGATGTGCAGGTACCCGTTCGGCTCGGGCGGAAAGCGGGTCTGCACCCGGTCGTACACCCCCTCGGCCAGATCGCGGTTGATCGCCTCATGGATAAAGTTGACGCCCGGTTTTCTCTCTTCCAAGTTCAGACACTCCTCTTTGTTCAGACACTCCTCTTTGCCTTCGCCGTGACCCGGCGCCGCGCCGCGGTCCCGGCGTTTCGCATCGATTGGGATCTCGGGGTTCTTTTCGCGCTCAATCTTTCAGCCAGTGGTGTTTGGGGTTGCGCCGGACGGAGGAGACAAGGCCCATAGCGGCAAACATCGCCACTATGGACGAGCCCCCGTAGCTGAAGAACGGAAGGGTCAGACCAACCACCGGCGTGAGCGCCAGACACATGCCCACGTTGATGATCGTCTGAAACAAGATCATCCCCGCCACGCCCACACAGACGGACGCGGAGAGCTCCGTCTTGGCCCGGGCGGCAATGTAGAGGCACCGCACGACAATGACGCCGAGCAGCAATAAGATCGCGAGGCAGCCCACAAAGCCCAGTTCCTCCCCGGCCACCGAGAAGATGAAGTCGGATTCCTTGACGGGGATCTTCCCGAGCTGCGTGTGGTTGCCCTGGTAAAGCCCCTGCCCAAACAGCCGGCCGCTGCCGATGGCCGTCTTGCTCTGCAACGACTGGTAGCCGTAATTCAGCGGGTCGAGCTCCGGGCGGAACCCCACCAGGATGCGCTGCCGCTGATAATCCTCGAGCGAGTTCCAGAGCAGCGGCGCGGCCCCCGCGAGCAGGACGCCGGCGGCGGCAAACCACCGAAACCGAACCCCGGCGCCGACGCACATCGCAAAAAAAATGCAGGCGTAGGCGACGATCATGCCGCCGTCTTTCGATGTGACAAAGATGACCCCGACCATCCCCGCAAAATGGACGCCGAGCATACCGATCGACAGAACATGGTTCAGCCGCTCCCGCTGAGAGAGTTCGTACATCTGCTTGGACAGCAGCAAGATAAACCCGAGCTTCACGACCTCAGCCGGCTGGATGGAAAACGGCAAAAAGCTGAGAGCCAGCCAGCTCCGGTTGGTCGCCCCCTCGCCGCCCCAGACAAAGAGCAGGCACATAAACAGGACGTTGAAGGCGAGGATCCACTTCCAAAAGCCCGCCACCGTCTCCACCTCGACGAGGGACAGCAAAACAAAAAACACAACACCGACCAAAATGGCGCAGCCCTGCACCGTCAGGTATCGTTTGGAGTTCCCCCCTGCGGCGGTCGCGCTGGAGATGAGCACCATGCCGTAGGACGCGGCGAGCAGGCACACAAACAACAAGAACATGTCGGCTGTGCGCAAAAACCGCCCCACCGCCCTGCGTGCCTCCTTCATCTTGTTACCTCCGTTTGCGCATACGCGCCTGGCGATTTGCGCGGCGCTATGTTATAATTTATCATACACCATGTGGGCATCCGGCGCAAGAGACGAATCGGCCTTTGGACCGCGCGTCCGGCCCGCGGGCTGTATTTGTAAAATTTTGGTTTTTGAAAAGAGGCGGTTTTCTATGCGGACGGTCTCGCGCGGGCCGGAGGAGACGCGGGCCCTGGGGCAGCGGCTGGGCGCCGCGCTGCGCGGCCCGGCCGTCGTCGCGCTGCGCGGCGGCCTCGGCGCCGGCAAGACCGCCTTTGTGGGGGGCCTGGCCCGCGGCCTCGGCGTGGAAGACCGGGTGACAAGCCCCACCTTCGCGCTGGTGCACGAATACGCGGGGCGCCTGCCGCTGTTTCACTTCGACCTCTACCGGCTCGGCGGCCCGGACGACTTGGAGGCGCTCGGCTGGGACGACTACCGGGACAGGGGCGGCGTCTGCGCCGTCGAATGGAGCGAACGGGCCGGCGATTTCTGGCCGCCCGATACGATTTTTGTGACGCTGGAATCTCACCCGGAACACCCGGACTGGAGGATCGTGACATATGACCATCCTGGCGTTTGACTCATCCTCGCTCTCGGCCTCCGCGGCCGTGACGCGGGACGGCGCGCTGCTCGCGCAGAGCTTTCAAAACAACGGGCTCACCCACTCGCAGACCCTGATGCCTATGGCGGAGGCGCTGCTGCGAAACGCGGGCCTGGCGCTCACCGATGTGGATCTGATCGCCGTCACGCACGGGCCCGGGTCGTTCACCGGCCTGCGCATCGGCGTGGCCGCGGCCAACGGCCTCGCGTGGGGGCTGGGGCGGCCCTGCCTCGGCGTCTCCTCGCTGGCCGCCGCCGCGCAGGGCGTGGCCCACTGGGGCGGGCTCATCTGCGCCGTGCAAGACGCGCGCCGCGGCGAGGTGTACAACGCGCTGTTTTTGTCGGAGGGCGGCGCGCTGACGCGCCTGACCGAAGACCGGGCGCTGCCGCTCGCGGCGCTCTGGGCCGAGATGCAAAAAAAGAACCCCATCCTGGTTGGAGACGGGGCGGAATTGTGTTATAATGGGCGGGGCGGCGAAGCGGCGCGGCTGGCCCCGCCGCATCTCCGGTTCCCCTGTGCCTGGGCGGTGGCCCACTTGGCCGCCTCTCACCCGGACCTGGACAGGGCCTCCTACGCCACTCCGGTCTACATCCGGGCCTCCGGAGCCGAGCGGACGCGCCGGGCGCGGTCGGAAAGCCCGTGCGGGTGAGGCTCCTTTCGAAGCGCATTTCGCGGTTCTCGCGGTTCTCAGCGTCCCCGGCGCCGGCGGCGGTTCCCCCTGTAGTTGCCGCGCATACGGGCGCGGCGGCGGCGGGCGTTGTAGACGATCGTAAACGCCACGTAGAGGATGAGCAGCGCCGCGACGCCGGCGATCGTGTATTTGACCCAGTCCCGGTCGAAGAAATTGCGAAAATCCTCCGCCACCTGCTGGGCCTCGTCCCGCTCCACATCGCTCGCGGCCACGAGCGCCACGGTGCCGAACTCTCTGTCGCCGTAGCGCAGGGCAATGGTGCCGAGCACCTGGCCGCGCGTCACCGGGGCCGTCACGGCCCCCTCGAAATACGGGGTGATCTCCCTGTCGACATCCGACACATCCATGTCGTTGGGCACCAGCGCCTCCAGATTTTTCTGGGGCACGAGCATGACGGAATCCTTCTCCTTGCCCTTTTCGACGACGATCTCCCGAATCTGTTCCGTCGTCTTCAGCAGCGATTTGACGCTGAAGTTGGCAAAGCCCCACTCAAAGAGGTCGACCGTCTCCACAAAACTGAGGATCCGGTTTGTCTCCTCCTCCCGCTGCGCGCCCATGACCACGCTGATGAAGTACAGCCCGTTCTTCTCCGCGCTGGAGACAAGGCAGTACCCCGCCGCGTTGGTGTGCCCCGTCTTGATGCCCTTGGCCGGGTAATATAAATACTGGCTCTCCGTGTTGTTGGAGATCAGATGGTTCGTTGTGTACAGCGCCCGCTCCTTTTCCCACTTGTTGGTGGGGGGGATCGCCTTGGCCGCCGTGTTGCAGATGATCATAAACTCGGGGTGCTTCATGGCCTCCCTGGTGACAAGATAGATGTCCCAGGCCGTTGTGTAGTGGTCCTCGTCGGGCAGACCGTGCGTGTTGACAAACTGCGTGTTCTCACAGCCGAGCTGCGCCGCCCGCTCGTTCATCAGCGCGACAAAGGCTTCGACGCTGCCGGAGATATATTCGGCGATGACATTGCAGGCTTCGTTGGCGGAGGAGATCAGCGCGCAGTAGAGATAATTTTCCAGCGTCATGATCTCGCCCACCTGGATATTCTGCGTGCTGCCGCCCGGCACCATGTCGAAGAAGGCCGTGGGCGAGGCGGTGAGGATGTCGTCGAGCTTGCCGCGCTCCAAGGCCAGCAGCGCCGTCATGATCTTGGTCAGGCTGGCCGGGTAGACCCGCTCACGGATGTTTTTCTCGAAGAGAATCTCCCCGGAGTCCGCGTCGACCAGCAGCGCCGTGTTTGCGGTGACGGTGATGGGCGGCGGTTTTGCCCCGGCCCGCGCGGGCAGGACGGCCACGGCCGCCGTCAGCGCCAGCAACATACAAAGCGCGCCCATGCGCCGGCCGCGCGCGTGCTCTGTCTTTTCACGTCTCCCCATACAAAAACCTCCGAACGATATACAAATCGACACAAGATCGACAGTTGACTTGAAATATTTGGAAAATTTTGTTTCTTCCCCGCGGTTTTTCGAAGCAATGGCTCCCGGATGATTATATCAAACCAGAGAGCGGGATGCAAGCCGCGCGAGGCCGGGAATTCGCGGGTGCCGCGCCCTGACGGGCGGAAAGGAGGCGATTGGCGTGCGAAAAAGGCTCGTATTTGTCACGGTGTCGCTGTGCGCGCTGTTTGCCGTCTTCTGTCTCGGATATTTTTTGGCCGGACGCACGCAACCGGGCACTTTTTCGATCGTCGCCACACCCGAGGACAGGCCGGACGCTCCCCCGGCGGCCGCCTCCGCCGCGCCGCCGCCCGCGAGTGCCGCGCCGCCGGCCACAGCGGAACCGGATGCCGGCGCGGCGCCGGAAACAGAAACGGGAACGCCCGAAACGCCGGCGGGGCCGCCCGTCATCACGGAGACGGAGGACGAGGCGGCCGTGTGGCAGCCCATCAACCTCAACCGCGCGACGGCCGAGGAACTGACCGACCTGCCCGGCATCGGCCCGGTGCTGGCCGAGCGCATCATCGCCTGGCGCACGGAGCACGGCGGTTTCTCCGACCCGTCGCAGCTCATGGAGATCTCGGGGATCGGCGAAAAACGGTACGCGCAGCTCAAAGACCTGATCGCCACGGACTGACCGGTCGGCGGCGCGAAGTATTTGTAAATATTTGTAAATATTGCCCTCCCGCCCGGGAGGGCCCGGACAGAGGGAGAGGACCGGGAACGCCTGTGAAAGTGCTGCTTGTGGACGACGAAAAACTTCTTGTCAAAGGCCTCAAATTCAACCTGGAACACGAGGGGTACGAGGTGAGCTGCTGCTACGACGGCGAAAGCGCGATCCGTCTGGCGCGCGAGAGCGCCTTTGACCTCATCATCTTAGACCTGATGATGCCGCAGGTGGACGGGCTGGAGGCCTGCCGCCGCATCCGCGAGTTTTCCGCCGTCCCCATCATCATGCTCACCGCCCGCAGCGAGGACACCGACAAGCTGATCGGCTTTGAGTACGGGGCCGACGACTATGTTACAAAGCCCTTCAACATCATGGAACTCAAGGCGCGCATCCGGGCCATCCTGCGGCGCGTGGTCGTGCAAAATCAGCAGACGCCGGAGGCGGAGACGCTGCAGCTCGGCAACATCACGCTGGACATCTCGCGGCACAACGCCTCCGTGGACGGGCGCTCGGTGGAGCTCACCGCCAAGGAATTCGACCTCGTAGAGCTCCTGATGAGAAACCCCGGCCGGGTGTACACCCGCGAGAGCCTGCTGGACATCGTATGGGGCTACGAGTACCCCGGCGACATCCGGACGGTGGACGTCCACATCCGCCGTCTGAGAGAAAAATTGGAGATCGACCCCGCCAAGCCGAAATATTTGCTGACCAAGTGGGGCGTCGGATATTTCTTCTGCCGGCCGTGACGGCGGCGCGGCGGCAACAGGGCAACAGGGGCCTGTGAAAATCTCGATTTTCATATTTGCTATATTTTTACAGTGTCTTGACAGGGGGTGCGGCATGGCAAAAAGAACGGCGAACCGGCGGATCATCGGCCGGTATCAGATGAAGATCGCCCTCTCTTACATCGCGATCATCGTGCTCATGCTGGTGCTGCTGAACATCTACCCCGTCATGGTGTCGCGAAACTTTCTGTTTCGTTTCAAGCGGGACAGCCTCATCGCCCGCGCCGACCTCATCGCCTCATCCCTCTCCTCGCTGGAGACGCTGAACGCGGAGGACGTGGGCCGGGTGATCGACGTGCTCGGCGACCGGGGCCTCTCCCGGATCGTCGTGACGGACGCCGAGGGGCTTGTCATCTTCGACAACGCCGCCTCCGACAACGCGCGGCAGAAGTACGCCCTCCTGCCCGAAATCTTCCTGGCGCTCGCGGGCAAGGACACCTTTGTGAGCCGCTATGAGGACGCGGCCTTCGAGAGCCGGGTCGCCCTGCCCATCACAAACCCCAACGGGCCGTTCGGCGCCGTGTATCTCTACGAATACGACGCCGACCAGGCAAAACTGATCCGCGATCTGCGCTCCAACATCGCCGGCATCTCCGTGATCATCTCCTCCGTCGTCATCATCTTGAGCATTTTGATGTCGTCCGCGCTGGCCCGCCGCGTGGACGCGCTGTTGCGCGCCATCCGGTTGGTGCGCGAGGGAGAATACAGCCACCGCGTCCCGATGCGCGGCCGCGACGAGCTGGCCTTTCTCGCGGACGAGTTCAACGCGCTCACGGGCCGCCTGCAAAAGACGGAGAACGCGCGGCGGCAGTTTGTCTCCGACGCCTCCCACGAGCTCAAGACGCCCCTGGCCTCCATCCGGCTGCTGACGGATTCGATCCTGCAAACGGAGAACATGGACACGGACACAATCCGCGAATTTGTGGCCGACATCGGAGACGAGAGCGACCGGCTGTCCCGCATGACGGAGAAGCTGTTGGCGCTCACGCGGCTGGACGCGGGCGCTTTTGTCCCCATGACCGTCGTCGACCTGAAGGCGGTGGTGTCGCGGGTCGCCCGCCGGCTCGCCCCTCTGGCGGAGCACTACGGGGTGATGGTGCGGCTTCAGCTGGACGAGGGCTGTCTGGTGCATGGCAACGAGGACGATATCTTCCAGGCGGTCTTCAATTTGGTAGAAAATGCCATTAAGTACAACAAGCCGGGGGGGCTGGTGCGCGTGTCGCTCCAAACCCGGAGCGGCCGCGCGGGGCTCATTGTGGACGACACCGGCATGGGCATCCCGTCGGAGGACCTGCCCCGCGTGTTCGAGCGCTTTTATCGTGTGGACAAGGCCCGCTCCCGCGAGGCCGGCGGCGGCGGTCTGGGGCTTTCGATCGTACAAAAGACCATCGAGCAATATGAGGGCGAGATCGCGCTGGACAGCCGCCTCGGCATCGGCACCTGCGTGACGGTCAGCTTCCCGCTGGCGGAACACCGCCCCCAGACGGAGTGAAAAACGCCGTTTTTACATGCAAACTTACAACAAAAGCCTTTTATTTATCATAGTACAATGAAAATGTGCTTCGGAGGTGTTTGCAACCATGCGCTCAACTGCGCAAATGAGGGCCGTACGGCGCGGCGCGGCCGTCTGCCTGGCGTTTTGTCTGCTGGCCGGCTGTCAGGGCGCGGGCCGGCCCGACCCCGCTCCGGCCGACGGTCTCACGGTCTACTACGTCGCGGACTGGGAGAGCGGCGACCTGGACCGGATGCTCACGCCTTTTGTGTGCGACGCGGCGGGGGTGACGGACCTCGCGGCCTTTGCCGCCGACCGGCTGCTCTCGGCGCCGGAGACAGGCCGTCTGCGCTCGGCTTTTCCGGCGGACATACGGGTGCTGTCCGTCTCTATGGACGCGGGTACGCTCACGCTCGACCTCTCCAAAACGCCCGCCTTCTCCGGCACCTCCGTCATCGTCGCCGGCGCCTGCGCCGCCCTGACGCTGTGCGAACTGCCCGGCGTCCACGCGCTGCGGCTGACGGTGGAGGGGGAACCCTGCCCCGAGATCGACCGCCCGCTGACCGCGCGCGACTTTGTGACCGACACCCTGGCGCTGCGGCCCGTCGAACGGCAGCTCACGCTGTACTTCGTCTCCGCCGCCACATCGTCGCTCGAACGCGAGACGCGCGTGGTGTTCATCCGCGAAAACGAATCCGCCGAGCGCTATGTGGTGGAAGAACTGCTGGGAGGCCCCAAACTGCCCGGCCTGCTGCCTCTCGTGGGCTTCGACATCTCCCTTCTGGGGGTCCGGACAGAGGGCAGCGTCTGTTATGTCAACCTGCCGGCCGCCTTCTACGACACCGAACCGACGGTGCCGCCGGAACTGGTGCTGGACGCCTTTGTGCTCTCGCTCACCGACCTGCCCGGTATCGATGCCGTCCAATTCCAAAAAGACGGCGCCTCGGCCTTCTTCTACGGCTCCCGCTCCCTCGTCGAACCCCTGACGCGCCCGGAGACGCCATAAGGGCAAACAGAAAGACCCCGGCGGGGGGTCTCTCTGCGGTCCACATGTCGCCTAAAGAATTTTCTGTTTTTTATAAAAAATTGTAAGTTTCGCCTTGCCCTTTTCCCCTATCTATGGTATAATGAAAGGGATGACACACAACGGACCGTTGCGGGGCCCGCCGGCGCGGGCGGCCCTACACGATAGGGAGGGTATTTGCTGTGACTTCCGGGAAAAACTATCGAAAAACCGTCGGTATTTTGTCGGCCGATGCGCGGGCGCGAAAACTTTACGAAAAACGCGAGAAGGCCCACCGCGACCTGTCATCCCGAGCAGGCGGCGTCAAACAGAAGCAGTCTGTTGAGATGGCTCTGGAGCTGATCAAGCGCAACCGCCCCATAGAGGAGATCATCGAGGGCACCGGGCTGTCGCGCGAGGACATTGAGCACATTCAAGAGCTCGCCTGAGTCAAGATCGATCGGGGGAAGCGACCAAAAAGCGCCGCCACGCCACTATATGTTGTGGAGACCACAACATATAGTGGCGTTTGTGCGCGGCGGATCAGGTGACGGAGACCGTCACAAGATGGGTGGCGCCGCCGAATTCATCCGACGCGCGCACCACGACAAGTGCCGTGCCCGCCTTTTTGCCGGTGACAACCCAGGCGCCGTTCACCATGTCCGCCGTCGCGATGGCGGTGTTTGAGGACGTCACGGTGTACGCCTCCCTCGGCAGCGCTTCCACGTCTAGGTTCAGCGGCGCTTTGCCCTTGATGCGCAGCGAGATGCGCGCCGACGAGTGCGCCCGCACCTTCGCCGGGATCGCCGCGGACTCCGCGGGGCCGCCCAGCGTCACATAGCAGCGGTGCCCGCCGACCCACGGCAGATCCGCCGTCGCCTCCGCCGGCAGCGTGACGTCCATGCGTCCGCTGTCGTCCGCCGCCACATAGGCGTGGTAGTCGTCCGTCTCCGCCGGCGTGTAGTTGTAGCCGATGCGCAGCCAAACCCGTTCGCCCGGTTCGAAGCCGGACCCCGTAACCGTCACGGTCCGGGTCTCCCGGTCGGCCGCGGCGTCAAACGCAAAGTCGGCCGCGAAGTCGGCTTTGCCGTACACCTCGATCTCGGCGAGCTGCAGGCGGTTGTAGGCGGCGTTCTCGTTCGTCGCGGACAGGCCCAGCATCGTCGTCACAACGCGCACATAGCGCGCCTGCGTAAAGTCGAAGACATATTCGCCCCGGCCCTGCGCCTCCGTCGGCGCCGATTCGTTCGTCACTGTTTTGACGGTCTCGTAGTTTGTGCCGTCAACGCTCAATTGGATCGTGAAATCCTGCGGATAGTTCGCATAACCGCCCTCGGCCGTCAGCGCGTCCGTCCGCGGGTAGAGATACACCCTGTCGACGTTCTTCACGGTCTCGAGGTCGATCGTGATCTTATGCGGGTCGCCGGAGATGTCGCGCCGGCTGTGGTAGATATTTGTCGTAAACCCGCCTTTTCCGGAGCGGCTGAGCCGCTCGCCGTCCACCAAGTTGTTCGCGCCCCAAGTGCCGTCAGTGGGCGCCGACATGGCATTGTCGGCCGCGACGGGCACCTTCCCGCGCGCCAGATTGAGGGGGCCGACCCACCCGGTGTGCGCCAGCAGGGTGCGGTCCTCATCCATGCGAATTGTGTATTCCATCCGCGTCTCGTCGCCGAGGTCGGCGCCGTCGATCTCCGTCACGCCGTATTCGCCCGCGTAGCGGGACGCAAACCGGACCTGCACATCCTCACCCTTCGGGAAGATGCCCAGATACGGAGCCGGCTGCAACGTGCCGTTGATATAGATCCGGACATTGGCCCGGTCGGTCACATCCACGCGGAGGGCCTGGATTTCGGGTTCGGAACCCGTGACGAGGTAAGCGCCCATCTCACTGAGCTGCATCCGGTAGTTGGTTCCGCCTCCGTCGTCGCTGGCCGGCGTACCCAGGCGGGTGCAAACGATGCGGAGATACCGCCAGGTCTGCGTCTCAAAGTTGATCACATACGGGGCAAAATAGGGGGGCTCGGCGTCTGTCTCAGACCGGATGACCGTCCAGTCGGATCCGTTTTGCGATCCCTCCAGGCGGAAGTCGCGCGGGAATCCCGCCATCTTTCCATCCATCGTGAACGCGTCGCTCCGGGGGTAGAGCTGTATGCGGTTGAACGGCTTGGGCGCGCCCATGTCGAAGGTGACGGTCGGGATGTTGTTCCCGGTGGGGTTCTCTCCCACGATCGCGCTGGTCCAACCGTTGCGGCCGTTTCGGGCCGTCAGCAGGCCGTCGATCAG
Organism: Oscillospiraceae bacterium; assembly: GCA_031255175.1. Taxonomy (GTDB): domain Bacteria; phylum Bacillota; class Clostridia; order Oscillospirales; family UBA929; genus JAIRTA01. The sequence continues at coordinate 29,421 of JAIRTA010000012.1, forward strand.
GTTGCCCCGGCCCCACGCGCCGTTCATCTCGTTTGTATGGTTGGCCTGCGCCGTAACCGTCGACCCGGCCAGCAGATTTTCGCCGCCGATCCATTTGAACCGGGCCGCGAAGGTCTCTTCTCCGGTCACGCCCTCAACGGTCCGCGGATTGTCGGTTGTTCCGTCTTCCCACGCCTCAAACGCGAAGTCCACGTCGTTGTAGGGGCGCACAGACAGAGAGAGCGTCTCTTTGGAGCCCACGGTCACCAGCGCCGGCGTCTTCTGAGACCGGGCTTCGCCGGTGGCAAAGCGGGTCGTCACCTCGGCGACGGCGTCGGGCGTATCGCTCTGGACCGTCAGGTCGTAGCGCTCTCCGATGACCGCCACGGCGGACGTGAACGCGTATGAGCCGGACAGCACCTCGTAGGCGGCCCGCTGCGTCGCCTCGTCGTACCCCAGGTAGGTGACGCCCTCCGCCTCGGCGGCGGCCACCGCGCCCTCCCGCACCAGCGCGGGGTTTTGGGTCGGAACAAGCACGGTGGCGCTGGTGTTGGCCGGCACGGTGAAGTTGTAGGCGAAGTCGCCGGTGTCTTGATCCCAAGTCCAGGCGCTCTCGACGCGGCCCGACACGGAGTCGTAACGGCCGCGGGCATAGGTGAGCGTCCCCCCGTACTGCGGGTCTAAGACAAAGTGGCGGAACCCGGGCGCCGCCTCGTCGCGCCGGATGCCCAGCACGCCGGACATCATCCACTCGCCGATGGAACCGAAGGCGTAATGGTTGAAGGAATTCATCCCCGTCGGGCCAAAGCCGTCTGCGACGGTATAGGAGTTCCAGCGTTCCCAGGTGGTGGTGGCGCCCTGGTTGATGCTGTAGATCCAGGAGGGGTCTTTCTCCTGCTCCAACAACCGGAAGGCCGCCTCCGGCTGTCCGTTTTGCGAGAGCGCGGGCGTCAAATAGCTGATGCCGATAAACCCGGAGCTCAGTGTCCAGCCGCGGTCGCGGATGTTTTCCATCAGCTTCTCGGCCAGGAAGGCGTTGTCGGCCTCGTCTGTCAGCCCGAAGTAGATGAGCATCGCGTACGGCGTCTGCGTGGTCGCCTTCAGCGTGCCGTCCGCGTTGCGGAACGTGGCCATGAATGCGTTTACGATGTTTTGCGTGACGGCCTCATATTGGTCCGCGATCGCCGTCTCGCCGATGACGCGGGCCATTTTGGCGAAGAGCTTGTTCGAATACGCCGAAAACAGCGTGTTGGTCATGTCTCTGGGTGAGTCCACCACCGAGACCCAGTCGCCGTAGTTGTTGTCGCGCCCGGTGTAACGGTTGCGGATATAGCCGCTGCTCCGCTCGGGCGCGTTGAGGAAGTCGCACCAGGCCTTCATCGATTCGAAGCTGTCGCGGATGATCTGCTCGTCGCCGTACTGCTGATACATCTGCCACGGGACAATGACGGCTCCGTCGCCCCAGGCGTTTGACCACTGCGTGAAACCGGATGTGCGCACGGCCGGGATCAGCACGGGCACAAGCCCCTTATGTGCCTCCGACGTCTCCTCATTCAGCTGGTAATCGCGCAGATCGCGCAGCCATTTGGCGTAGAACCGGTCGGCGTTCGCCAGATAGACGCCCGTGCCGGCGAAGATCTGGGTGTCGCCGGTGTAGCCCAGGCGCTCGTCGCGGTTCGGGCAGTCGGTGGGGATAGAGACAAAGTTGCCGCGCATACCCCAGACGACGTTGGAGTAAAGCTGGTTCACCTTGGGGTTGGACGTCTCAAACGCGCTGGTGAGCGCGTTGTCGGAGCTGATGGCAATGGCCGTGACGTCCTCCGGCGGGATGGCCTCGTCCACACCGGTGATCTCGATGTACCGGAAGCCGTGGAAGGTGAAGCGCGGCGTATACGTCTCGCCCGCCGGGTCTCCCTTTAACGTGTAATAGTCGTAGGCGACCGGCACCTGTTGGTCTCGCAGGTTGGCCCGGTAGACGGTGCCTATGGGGCCGTCGCCGTTATTTACGGCCGCCTCACCGGGATTTTTGTAGGCGCTGGCGGTGTTCAGCATCTCGCCGTGCCGGATCATGATCCGGGTGCCCGCGGCGCCCTTCACCTTGATGGTGACGAACCCGGCGATGTTCTGCCCGAAATCGTAGGTGTACTGACCGGAAACAGGCTCTGTCAGTATGGGATTTTCAAACCGTTCCACCTCGCGCACGGGCGGCCCGATCTGCGGTACAAGCTGCACCGTGGCGGGCGGCGGGGTGTGAATCCCGGCGGGCGTCCAGCCGGCCGCGTCGTACCCGGCCGTGTTCCAACCGGCGCAGTCGTAGCGCGCGTCGTAAGTCTCCCCCGCGTAGTTCTCGGCGTATAGGATCGGCCCGGGGTGGTACCGCCAGCTCCCGTCGGTCACGATGACCTGCTCTGTGCCGTCCTCATAGGTGATAACCAGCTTACCCAGCAGCGACTGGGTGCTTCCGTACATGTTGTACCCGTAGAGCTGGTGCGGGCCGGAGTACCAGCCCATGCCCAGCATGCCTCCGATGGCGTTGCCGCCGGGCCGCAGCATACCGGTGACGTCGTAGACTTGATACATGATGGTGTAGTAGTAGTCCGTCCAGCCGGGGGCCAGGTAGATGTCACCCACCTTCTCCCCGTTGAGCGAAAACTCATAGTAGCCCCGGGCCGTGGCGTAGAGGCGGGCGCTCTTTACGGGTTTGTCCACGGCAAATTCCTTGCGAAACAGCGGTTCGCCGCCCTCCGGCGGGGCCGGGTCCACAACATTGCGGCTGCCCGTGAACGTCTCGCCGTCCACGCGGTAGACGCCGTTTTGGGTCGTGCCGCGGGTCCCGAACATTCCGGTGGGCGCGCTGTCGAACGTCTCCGCGTAGAGAAGCCGGTCGCTGTCGCCGGTGTTGTCCCAGATCTGGATGTTGTCGTACTCTGTGATCTCCTCGTTGTTGTTGTCGTGGATCTGCCGAAAACCAATTTTTCCCAATTTCCAGGTGCCGGCGACGGCGCGCGCGTCGTCGATGACTGTCAGCGCTCCGCCCTTCGGCCCCACGGATGTGGTGATCACGGCGCCGTTTTGACTCTCTCTCACGACAATCCGGCAGCGGTACCAGGCGTGTTTGCCCTCCTCGTTGTCGGGGATCACGTTGTCGATCTTAATCTCCGCCATCGAAGCGCCGCCCGGATTCCAGCGGTGGGGCCGGAAGTAGGGCGTGCCGCCGTAGGGGCGCTCCACCGGATTGATGTTGAACTGCCACATGAGGTAGTTGTTCCCGGCGGAGGCGAAGATCATGCCGCCGCCGTCTTTGACCATCCGGAAGTCGTATTCGATCGTGTAATCCGCGACGTCCGGGTTTGCGGTGTCGGTCGGTTTCGTGAGCCAGAGAGCGCCGTCCCACGCGGCGCTCGTCGGGTTCATAAAGCCGGTTTCAAACCAAGCCGGTTCGCTGACGGCGGGCCCGACGTTCGTCTGCACGGTCACGCGCCAGTAGTACCGTGTGGTGGGCTCCAACGCCTCGCCTTTGTAAGGGATGTTCAATGTGTTGTCGGAAGTCTCAGCCGCCGTCCACACGACGGGGCCGTCGGGCGCGCCCTTCGTCACCGCGATCTGATAGCTCTGCTGCCTGACACCCCGGACATCGGAGTCCAGCACCCAGCTCAGGCGCGGGTGTGTCTCGTCCAACCCCAGCGGGTTTGTCTCATACTCTGTCTGGAGGTTCGTCACCCGCACCGCCGCCGCGGCGTATTCGCCGTCGACCTGGATCTCATATTCGCCGGAACCCAGTTCCACGGTGAGGAAACGTCCGTCGTTGACGGCGGGCGTTTTGACGCCGTTGATCACAAGCGCCTCCCGCGCCGGGTCGTCGGCGGGGATTGAGACGCGCGCCCGGGCGTTGGCCGGGATCGTGACGTTCGCCGTGAACGCCGCCGGCGCCGCCCCCGCGTCGAAGGAGACGCAGATCGGCCCTTTGACCGAGGGGCTCTTGATCTCGGCCGTTCTCAGCTCGGCCCCCGGCTGGAGTTTGATCTGGAAGAGCGAAAAGCCCGGGCTGAGCGGCTTGATGCCAAAGATGCCCTGGGTGATGAGCGCGCCCGGCGTGCTGCCCCAGGGGTGCGAATAGGTCATGTTGTTTTTGAGCTGCGGACTCCAGGCCTCGGTGGTGATCGTGGCCTGCTGCGTCTCTATCATCTGGGCCCAGGAGCGCACCACGGAGGGGTCGTCCTCCAGCATGATCTCGCCGGCGAGGTCCCCCGCGCCCGCGTCGTAGAGGCCGCGCAGCACGAAGTACGCGCCGTACACGCTCGTGCGGAGGTAGCCGCCGCGGTAGGCCTGGGCCGCCTGGGTGCCCTCGTTGAGCGCCTTGTAAGACCGCAAAAAGGCCACCATCTTGTCGGCCATAGCCTGGTCGGTGTAGACCCCGTAGGCCAGAGCGTAGGCCGTGGCGTGCTGGGCCGTGTGGGTCGTGCGGGTGCCGTCCGCGCGGCACGAATCCCAAAACGCGCCGGTCTCGGGGTTGTAGAGCTTCTCAATCAGGCTGGCCTTGATGGCGTCGGCCTTGTCTTGATACCAGGCGGCCTCGTCCGCGCGACCCAGGAGCGCGGCGATCCTCGCCATATCGCCGTAAGCGCCGTAAGCCACGGCGTTGTAGACGGTGGTAAAAGACCCCACGGTGGTGTTCAGCGCCTGCCGGGAATTGGCGCCGTCGCGGATGTAGCCGTCCTGTTCGTCCGCCGGCCAGTCGACAATGGCGCCGCCGGACTGCGCCGAGCGGTTGTCGCGGCAGAGGCCCACGGTCTCGTTGAAGCCGGATTGATAATTGACCGCCCCGCCGTAGGAGGTGGGCAGCTTGCGGTCCAGCAGCGTGTAATACTTTTCGAGGTTCGCCCTGTCCCCGGTGTACAGATAGTCCGCCCAGGCCATTTCGATCGAAAACAGCCGGTACTCCGGCGGCCAGGTGGGCCAATCCATCAGGTACTGGTTCGTGTGCCGGGCCAGGGCGTAGTTGTCTGAGAAGGCGTAGCTGCCGTACTGGTTGAGGATAAGATCACCCTCGTACGCCCGGCGCTCCCGGGAATAGGAGTCTGTGTATTGGTCCTGGTTCGTGGCCTTTATGGAATATTTTACCAATTCTACCAGTTGGTTGAAAAATTCGTTGTCGCCGGAGCGGAGATAGGAGGCGTCGTCGTCAAAGGCCTGGCGAACATGGAGACCCGTCACCATGTCCGTCGTGATCTCGATGGGCGCGTCGACGAATTGGATCCACCGGTAGTTGTACATCAGCATCGAGGGCAGGACGTTGAGCCCGGGGGCAATGGTCCACGTCATGTTATAATTTGGGTTGTCGCGCCAGCCGTCGTAGCGCACCGTGCCGACGGGCCCGCTTGTGGAACTGTCCGGGTTCGGGTCCGTGGCCTTGATCAGCGACTCGCCGGGCTGGACAACGAGGGTAAAGGGGCTCCCCGTCGTGTTGTTGATCGCGAGACGGATGCCGCCCACAATGCCCTTGCCCAGATCCAGCACCTGGTATTCGTGGCCGCCGGCGTTCACCACCGTGCGGCTCACGGCGGGCATGTCAAAGCGCAAAATATTTTCGGCGGTGTAGGGGGCAAAGATCCGCGGGGACGCGTCGATCTGCCCCTTGTCGTTCGGCACGCGCCAGGAGGCGTCTTCGACGAAGCCCACATCGTTCCACCCGGTGGGGTAATAGAGCCCGTTCATCTCCTCAAGCGCCTGGGTCACATAGCCGCCGTTTGTAAAGGACCTGTTGTCGCCGAAGGCGCCGGTGCCGTCCTTGGCCCGCCACTGGGCCCTGTCGCGCGCGGAGTTGATGAGCACCGCCTTGGTGCCGTCCTCGTAGAAGACCGTGAGCTGGAACAAAACCGACTTTCCGGAGCGGGAGTAATTGGACGCGGCGATGACGTTCTCACCGTCCTTCAGGAGGTCCGTGACGTCGAAGCTGTTGTAGTAGTAAAGATTTGGCGCCGTGGTGTTGAGCCCGCCGCTCATGTTGTATTTGTGCACGCGGGCCGGGCCGACGCCCACCGATTGTCCGTTTATGTAAAGGTCGTAGATGTAAGAGAGGCTGTCGTCGCCTGTTCCGCTCTCTACCATATACGCCCCGCCGCTGACAACGGCCTTGCGGATGTTCGCCGTGCCGGCCAACGGGAAGGTATGCCGCAGGAAAATGAAGTTGCCCTTTTCGGAGGGCGCCGTGTTCGGGTTCAGCACGGCCCGGGCCCCTGTTCCCACATTCAGCCGGCCGCTGTCGATCGTGCAGCCCGACCCGAACTGATTGGGCGTCGCGGCGGTGAAATCGTTCTCATAGAGCACCTCGCCGGCCGGATAGCTCCGAACCACAACGTTGTCCACATAGCCCCGTTCGCTGTTTCCCGTGCGGTAGCCGACGCTGCCGGCCGCGATGCGCTGCGCCGCCGCCGTGTAGCTCCGCTCGCCCGCCAGCACGTAGTTGTCCTCCCCGTTGTCCGGCGTGTCGTCGATGTAGGCCGCGATCTGCACGGGGTTCGCCCCCTGCACCCGGATCTTGACCCGAACGGTCTTGTTGGCCGCCAATGTCCCGGCGGGCAAAGGAATGTCCGCCCCCTCGATGGCCATCGCGGTGTTATTTCCAAAGTGCGGTACGATCACATTTCTGTCGATACGAAACTGCCACATATAGGCGTGTGTGTCGTCCGTGGCCCGGAAGTAGACGCCCAGCGCCACCGCCGTGATCGTGATGTCCTGCTCGATCGTGTAGTCCGTCCACGACAGCGCCGGATTGCTCACACCCTGCGCCAGCCAGACGCCGTTGGTGGAGGCCCATTCCGACCCCACGGCCGTGACAAAATCGACGGGCTGCGACCAGTCGCTCTCCGCGCCGGACTTGTCCCTCGTCTTGACGCGCCAGTGATAGAGCGTGTTGGGTGCCAACGTGTTCGCCGGCACGATGTGAGACGCGGCGGCGGTAGACACCCAACCGGTGCCGTATGTGTCAAATGTCTCGGGGCCTGTTCCCAACTCGAGGCAATAGGCCGTCTGCATCTCGTCGAAATCGCTGTCCTGGAAGATCCACGTCAGGGTGATGTCCTCGGCGTACTCCACATTGTACCCCTCGCGCAGCAGGTTCACCTTCAGGTTGTCGGGCGGCAGCGTCGCATTGTCGGGCGGCAGCGCGGCGGAGAACGCCGTCACAGCCGGGACACAGCCCGCCACCAGAAACGCGGATAACAAAAGCGCTAAGATCCGTTTCATAGTTTTCTTCCTTTCTCTCCCCAAATATTTCGGATTTCTTCCCGATAACGCAATATTCCGCACCAATGCGTCATCTTCGTCTCTCAAACCCCACCCACTTCCAGTCGCAGACGAGATTTTCGACACAATTCCACACGTCTATTATAAGATGCTCTCCCGCAAAGTAAATGGAAAAAAGGAAACAGTTTGCATGGAAAATAGTAAACTCACCGGGTTTTTACAATAAATGGAAATTTCTAAGCCGTCTCATCCCTCCGGTCGTATCAAGAAACATACCAAACACGTCAAAAAAGTCTAAAGACGCTTTGCTCCGGGCTGTATTATAATGGGGTTGCTCATAATAAATTTTGACAGAGAGGGGGAATTACGCATGAAGGTCGAAGAGCATTGCGGCGGCGGCGCTCACGCTGATCATGTCATGTACATTTCGGGCGATCATCACGCCACCGCCGGCACTCGCCGCGCCCGCCGCCCGAAACGGCCTGCGCGCGGATTGCTATGCCGGAAACAACAACGTTGCCACGACCATTGATTTTGACGATTAGAAGCGTTTGAATGCAGAACCAAGGTACTATAAAGAGGAGAGTTTTGTATGACACTAAAGAGGATTATCAGTTGTTGTTTGGTCATGATTTTGTCAATCTCATTGACTGCGCAACTTTCCGCAGACGGCGCTGAATTGGGCTCGCCTGAGTATTCCGGCTTTGGGCCAACGGCTGACGCCCAGCGGTATTGGAATCTGGTCGGTGCTGCGGACAAAATGAGGTTTGTCTCGACGGGCACGAATTCAAGCAAAATATCATTTGACGACTCGGACAACGTAAAAGCAGTCCTAAATTCGCTCCCGGACGGCCAAAACCCGTACGAGTGGAAAGACTACGTTGTGGAAGCGGCGATCACCCTTAACGGCAACGCCGCGAGCAACGCCGGCGTAATGTTCAGAACGACCGATGCCGTTAACGGGAGTTCTGATTCATACAAGGGCTATTACATTGGGTTTGGCCCCAGTTACTATATACTCGGCAGAGCAAACAACAACTGGACAGAGATAAACAGAAGCAGCAACAGGAGTATAGCCGTTGGCGTATCTCATACAATCAAAATTATCGTCTATGGCAGCAAGATCGCGATTTACGGCGATGGCGAAGAGATCTTCAATTTCGTCGACACTACATATACGGCCGGTTCTGTCGGGTTCCGCGCTTGGGGCAGAGAATTCGTCGCGGACAGCATGACAGTGCGCCCGGTAACGGCCGCGGATCTTGACACAGCATTCGGAGGGGCGGATGTGCCGAACAGAGCCGTGGAACATGTTTTTCAGATGGGAAACACCAATCCTTTTGTGCCGGGATACGCCGCGGACGGTTCGATCTTTTTTGACGAACATTCGCAGTATTACTACGTCTTCGCGACAAATGACGGGAACGGAGGAAAAAACACCTGGCCGACTCAACTCTGGTATTCGAAAGACTTAATCAGTTGGGAACACCGGGATGTGGAATTGCCGGAAGAGTGGTTCATGAAATCCAACGATTACGACGAACAGCCGCACGATATGGTTTGGGCGCCGAGCGTAATATACAATCCCAAAAACCAAAAATATTATATTACGTACACCATCGGCAGTCAACGAATCGGTATGTCGGATTCTTTATTTGGCCCGTGGGTTGACGCGAATAAAGTTGAACCGAACAAGCCGTTTATTAATACGCACGACGGGCAGTTTTTCCTGGATGACGACGGTTCTATCTATATGACCGTCGGCGCCTGGACATTTTGCATCATAAAGCTGGATTTCGATGCAGAGGGCAAAGTCTCCGCCGGGGCACAGGACGACCCTCGTATGAACCGGACGTCCGGCCGAGCAACCAACCCGTTCAAATATTACACGGCGGAGGGCATAAGAAACTCCTTTGAGGCTTCGGAAATATTCAAACGCAACGGTTTGTATTACCTGGTCTGGTCGACGGACGGCGGCGCGGCTTATAACCTCAGATATGCGGTCGCAGATGACGTTTTCGGCCCATATCGTGAGATAAACGGTTCGTTTGATAATCCGATTCTGTCCACCGACAACGAGAAAAATATACTGGGGCCCGGGCATCACGCCACATTTGTCAAGGGCGATGATTACTATATAATTTATCATCGACAAAGCTATCCTTTTGTCGACAGCAAACGTCAGACATGTATTGAGAAGCTCAATTTTAACGCGGATGGAAGTATTCAAAAAATAATTCCATCCCACTCCGGTGTCGCGTTGTTCGAGAATCCCGAAAAGCGCACCAATATAGCCCTCGGGAAGCAGACTAGAGTTTCGTCCGCCAGGGCATACGCGCCAACTTCTCAATCCAATGTCAGCTTCAGATACAGCGGCAATTTTGCGGTCGACGAAAATGGGGGCACCCGCTGGGACGCGGGTATCGGCGCCAAAAATCCGTGGTTGATTGTGGATCTGGGCAGTGATTCCGATATATCGGCCATACAGACAACATTCGAGTTTACCAATAAGAAATACTTTTACAAACTCGAAACGCTCGCGCAAGAGTACGCGAAGGATATCGATTCTGCGGCGAAAAACGAAAATTGGCGGGTTTATGTTGATAAAACCGCCGAAGGTGCACAATATTCGCCTGTAGAGGACAAGGCCGCCGGCGGTACCGACATAACGGCGAGGTATGTGCGCATTACAATCTACAAAACCGAGGGCATCCCCGAAACGGCGGAAGCCGGAAATAAAGTGAATGGCGACAATGCCATAAGCATTTTTGAGATAAAAGTTTTCGGGGAACAGACCGCCAGCGATTTGAACCGTGTCATCGAGGCCGAAAGTTTCAATCTGCAATCCGGCTTGACGGTTGAGGCAAGCGCGCTCACCGGGATGAATATCTGCGGCACAAACAACAATGATTTTATCATGTACAAAAACATTGATCTCGGAACGGGAGCGGATGTTATCCAGGCGCGCGTCGCGGTTGGATCCGCAGGCGGGCGTGTAGACGTAAGGATGGATGCCGCAACCGGACCTCTGATCGGCACGGTTGACGTAACAGACACCGGTGGCTGGCAGATGTGGCATACCTTGACGGCAAAACTTTCAGACGCGGCTGTCGGGAAGCATGATATTTATTTGGTTTTCAAGGCTGACAACGACAGAGAAGGCGTCGCAAATATCGACTGGATTAAATTCGGGGATGCGAGCGTTAACAAGTCCAGTCTGGGGCAGATGTTTTCACTGACCGAAAGCGAATTGCTGAAAGATTACACGCCGAGTACGCTTAGGCAATTGCAGACTGTGTATGACAACGCGCTGGCTGTATATGAGGACGCCGACTCGACACAGCGGCAGGTTGACGATGCCGTGATCGCGTTAATCAGGGCTATCGAATCGCTGGTTTATGCCGGTGGCGTTCAGGCCGAGTACTACACCATACAGCGAAGACCGGGCCTCGATCGCGGAGCTGCCTATCCTCACGGCCTGGACACGACGATGAAAAAGGATGTCTTGGTTGACGACAATATAAATTTCAACAATATGGAAGGCCTGCTTTCGCAACACGCCGGACAAAACGACTACGCAGGCGTCAGATGGACCGGAAGAATTAAAGCGCCTGTAACGGGGACATATGTATTTACTACCTATACCGACAACGGCGTTCAATTCGACTTTGACGGTGAGACAAATCTGATCAATTGGTGGGTCAACGATTGGGAACAGTATAAGTCAACAAAAGCGGTGACGCTGCAAGAAGGCGAAATATATGATTTTGAGATGCGTTATATGGAAATTGAAGGCGGGTCATGCGCGTTACTGTACTGGACGATTGACGATGGAGCACGCCAGATCGTCCCGAGAACATCCTTGCTTTTGCCTTTGCTTGACTATGGGAAGCTCGATTCTCTGACCGCTCAGGCCAAAGCGCTGAGAGAAAACCAATTTACTCCGGCATCCTGGAAAAACATGCAGGATTCGCTGCAGGAGGCCTTGGATGTACGCGGCGGAGATAAAATCCTTCAGTACCAGGTGGATGCCGCGGCGACGGATTTGGACCAAAAAATCAAGGCTCTCCTGCCGGTGTCTGTACCGGACTGGGAAGCGTCGTTTGTGGCAGCCGAATCGGACGGAAAGATCGATGTTTCGGCTTATGTGTCGAATAACACAACCACATTGAGCACGGTCGACGTAGTCATCGCCGAGTACGACAAGCTTACGGGCAGGTTGCTTGCGGTCGACTCCAAACAGGTTGTGCTCAATGACTCAGACGCGGAAATCAGCCTGACACTGGCCGTTAAGGGAGATTATGTGCTCAAATTGTTCGTATGGGACAGCGCCACATATGCCCCGAAGATCGAACCTGTTTCGTAACCGGCAACCTGAATTTCCGCTGTATCAATCAAAATGTAAGACAATGGAAACGTCCGTGCCCAAAAGGCACGGACGTTTCCACGGAAAGAGCGACGCGAGCACTCTCGGGTCGTTTGAGCAGGGCAGTAATTAATTCTTGGCGTCCGCCCTTCGCCGTAAACCTACAAAATTTGTCCGGCGTTTTCTTGCAAATTGAATTTGTAAAATATTGGATATTTATGTCTCCAACGAACGTGCTGCCGTCAGCTGACGGAGACCGTCACGATATGGGTGTCGCCGCCGAATTCCTCTGACACGCGTACCGCGATGAGCGCCGTGCCGGCCCTGTGACCGGTAACAACCCAAGTGCCGTCGACAATGGCCGCCGATGCGATGGCGGTGTTCGAGGACGTCACGGTATAGGCAGTCGGCAGGGCGTCCACACGCAGGTTCAGCGGCGCTTTGCCTTTGATGCGCAGCGAGATGCGCGCCGACGAGTGCGCCCGCACTTCGGTGGCCGGGACCGGCGCAGCGGCGGCCGCATCGGCACCCAGCGCCACATAACAGTGCTGCCCGCCCAACCGGTCCGCCGTTACGGAAGACGGCAACGTAAAGCGCACGTTCCCGTCGCCGTCCGCCCGAACGCTGGCGCTATAATCGTGCGCGATCGATGTGGCCTCCGTGCCGTAGGCGGCAAACAGGGGAATGGTCTGGTAGGGCACATAGCCCGCTCCTTCCACAGTCACAGACTTTTGTGTCCTGTCGACCGTGAGCTCCGTGAGCGCGCCGTCCCAGGCGTCGTCCGCAAGACCCAAGATGGCGGCCGCCAACGCGTCGTATGCGTCACCGGCGTATGTATGCCGCCCGCTCTGCGCCGTCACGGTCTCTTCGGTCTCGGCGGCGGCCAGCGCGTCCGCAAAGACGGACCAGGCTTCGGGCGCAGCGTCCGCCTCGTCAAACGTCCGCGCATACCCGAGGACTGCCTGCGGGAGATAGAAGGTAAAGCGACCCGACGTCAGCTCAAACTGCGCGACCGTCCGCCCTAAACGCTCGACCTGCCCCACATAGGTAACGCCGGGTACCGGCGCAAACGCCGCGGCATCGACGGGCAGGTAGAGGGTGGCGGTGGTATTGGCCGGGATCGCGACGCTGTAGACGTACATGTGGTTGCCGCTGGCCCTCCAACCGCTCTCTAAGCGTCCGTAAGTGGAGTCGTGATATGTGGTGGCATATTCCAGATCGCCGCCCACATGCGGTTCGATGATAACATGTTTATACCCCGGGTTCTGCTCGTCGATCTGCAAACCCATCCCGTAGGCATAGATCCAATAACCAATGGCTCCGTAAGCGTAATGATTGAAAGAATTCATATCCACCGGACCCATCGTGTCGGTCTCGGCGGTGTAGGAATTCCAGCGCTCCCAGAATGTGGTGCCGCCTTGCAACACGGTGTACATCCAGCCGGGCAAACGCTCATTGAAGAGAAGGCTGTAGGCCACATCGTCGTGCCCTGTCATCGAGAGGGCCGGATTGATCCAGGCGATGCCGTGGAAACCGACCGACAGGTCACCGCCGCGGCGTTCGATGGCCTTGACCAGGAAGTCGCCGGCCGCCGGCCGCTTATCTTCCGGCAGCAGTTCAAAGGCAATGGCCAGCGCGTAGGCGGTCTGGCTGGGCGGCGCTAAACGGCTGTTTTGCACTGCCCAGGCGTCGAGCGCGTGCTCGGGCTCCCCATAATGGGTGGAGGGAATCGGATTGCCAAAGTAGTCGGCGTTTTGACGGGTGCCGTTGGCGTTTAAGACTTGCCCTCCCCATTTCTCGTTATACATCGTGGTCGTATAGGCGCTGCCCGTCTCCCCCATGTAATGGATCGAGCCGTCTTCCAGCACGTACTTGTCATTGAATCCTTTCTTAAAGCGGTTGAAGTAGTCGGTGGCCAGAGCGACGTCCTCGGGGCGGTCCAGCAGCGCAGCTGTGCGCGCCATCAGATCGCAGATACGCGCGGCGTAGGCCGTTCCGGAGAGAATCCAGGGCGTCGTGGCGTCGTAGCCCAAATGATCGCCCCGGCGCTGCTGCTTGACGAGCCAGGCGTCGGACGCGGCCACAACGGCGGGGACCGTGCTTCCGGCCACATTGGTCACCGTGTCGCGCGAGGTGCTGATGCCCGCGGTACCGCGGTACTTCACTTGGTCAAGCATCAGATTGTAGGAGTCGACAAGGAACTGTATATCCCCGGTGGCTTGGTAGAGATTCCAAGGGATGAGCACACCGGCGTCGGACCAGCCGGAGCAGCCGAACTGACTGCCGCGGTTGTCGCCGCCCAGCGGCGCGGTATCCGGCACGGCCCCCCACTGGTTGTAGTAGACCTGGGAATCTCGCATGTCTTGAAGCCATTTTTGAAGGAAGGCCACGACGTCCACATTATAGGCGGCTGTGGTGGAAAAGACCTGGGTGTCGGCCGTCCAGCCCATGCGCTCGTTGCGCTGAGGACAGTCGGTCGGCACCAGCAGATAATTACCCCGTTGGCCCCACTGGATGTTGGACTGAAGCTGGTTGAGCAATCCGTTGGAGGAATTGAAATCTCCGGTGATATTCGGCGTATTGGTAAGCACCAGGCCCTCGACGCCGAGAACCTCCGGCATCTCCTGCCCCAGAGGCACGCGGAGGATGATGTACCGGAACCCATTGAAGGTAAATAGCGGGCTGTACGTCTCTCCCTCTGGGTCTCCCCGCAGTGTGTAAGAGGTGGTGTTATAGGCCGAACGGTAGTTGGCGTTGTACGGGGTACCGTTTTGGTAGGCGATCTCAGCGCCGGTGATCTCCAACTCCGTGCCCCGGGCACCTCGAATGGTGACGCGCGGCACGCCCACCATGTTCTGCCCCAGGTCGTATGCGTAAGCTGTCAGACCGCCCGAGAAGCGCGAATCTTCTCCCGGAGTGTTGATCTTCGGGTTGTCCAAATTCAGCGCGGGCAAGACGCGTTCCACAACGGCCAGCGGCCCCTTCTGCGCCGAGAGTTGGAAGGTGGGGTTTAGACTCCAAAAATATCCACTTGCGGAGTTGTTATTGCGGAAACTGACACGAGCGGTGTAGTTCGGCGCATTTTTGATGCCGACGGGGCCCCACCCCAGGCCGTCGAACCCGGACTCAGCCCAGCCCTCCTGCTCCAGAGTGGCGTCGTAGATCTCCCCGTCCATGAAAGAACCGTTCAAGATCGGCGAATTGGGAGTGAACGACCATGTCTCGTCGGTCTTCACCACGACCTCGTTGGTTCCGTCAGTATAGACGACGCGGACAAAGGCCAGCATGTCGCCCGTCATGCCGGAACGCTGGGCACCGCTATAACCGTTGTAGTCGGCGTACCATCCGCGGCTGACGTAGGCGCCAATGGCGTTTTCACCCGCACGCAAAAGGTGCGTGACGTCGAATGTTTGATACATAATACGCATATCAAACTCGGTGAAATTGGGGTTAAAATAGGTGTCGGTGACACGTTGCCCGTTGAGGAAGGTTTCGTAGACACCTCGGGCCGAGGCATACAGCCGGGCGCTTTCAATCTCTTTGGCGGGGTTTACCGTGAATTCCCGGCGTAGTGTGGTGGTGGGTACCACCCTCCGCAGCGCGTAAGCGTCGCGGATCGTCAACGCGCCGTTCGACACTTCGCCCAACGTGCCCGCCATAGAGTACGGGTCGGTAAAGTCGTCGGAAAGATACGTCAACGTACTGTTGTTTGTGATGCGCAGCGTGTCGATGGTCACGGCACCGCCGAGGGTGTTGAATCCAAAATTCCCCATATACCAGCGGCGCGGTGAGTTGGACGGCGTGCTCGACATTGTGACATTGCCTGTGGCGGAGGCGCTGCCCTTCGAGATGACGACGCTGCTGCGCGTGGCGCTCGTCTGCGTGATCCGCAGTGCATAGGTATCCGCCTTACCCTCCGGCGTGTTGGGGATGACGCCCGTCAGGTTCACGGTGGCGCGAACCGTGGGCACACCCTCCACCCACTCGGTGACTGTGAGGGTGGGAACATCGGAAAGATCGACCCGCGCTTCCATATATGTGACCTTGTTGCGGGCGGAGTAGATGACCGAAAAGGCCCGGTCACTCTCGTCCGATACACGGAAATTGCAGGAGATAAGATATGTCGCGACGGCGTTGGGGTTCCATGCGCCGGAGTTGGATACCGGGGTATTCGGATTGCCGATCCACCGGATGTCCTCCGGCCAGCCGGCCTGGGTAGTGGACAACAGCCCTGTCTCAAACGTGGCGATATCGGACAGGATGCTCGCTCCAAATGCGTCCGTCGCCTCGACCCGCCAAAAGTACTTCGTGGAGGCCGCCAGCGGGGCGCCGGCGTAACGCACGCCCATCGATTGGTCGGAGGGCACCGCGCCGGTGTCCCAAATGATGTCTGTAAATGCTTCGTCCGCGGCTACCCACACGCGGTAGGCGGTCTGCCGCTGACCGATGACGTCGGAGACCATCCGCCAACTAAACGCGGGCGCCTCCGAGTCGATGCCCAGGGGTTCCGTCATATAGTCCGTCCGAAGTTCATCCAGCGCGGTGAATCCATCCTCCGTCACATGTCCGCCGCCAAAGAGGGCGCTTTCCCATGACGGAGGCGTAAAATCGTTTGCCGAGATGGCAAACGCCGCGGGGCCCGCCGCCAGCGGAAGGCCAAACAACAGCCCGACGGCTAAGAACAGGGAAACGGCGCGAAGCTTCTTTCTCAACATGCATCTCTTCCTTTCTCTTCCTACAATATTTCCGGTCTCCTTCAAAGACGCGCCACGCGACACAACCGCGCCGCTCCGCCCGCCAAATCACGCCCCCTTCCGGCAGCGGGCAAACTGTTGACGCAACTTTACACATTTATTATAAGATGCTCCCTCGCAAAGTAAATGGAAAAAAAGAAACAGTTTGCATGGCAAATAGTAAACTCGCAAAATTTGCAACCTGCCTTCCGGCTTCGGCGCCGTTTGGCCGCCCTAAAACAGCGGAGCGTCCCTTCTCCGATGTACGAGAGAAGGGACGCTCACACTGTTTTGCGTACGCGTCGCCGCCAGTTGACGGCGACCGTCACGATATGGGTGGCGCCGCAGAAACCGCCGCTGCGAACGCGGCGGCGGTTTCCGGGAGTGTTACACAACTGCGAAATCGGTTGTTTAGATGTAGGTGGAGATGAGCATGATGTCGAGCAGGTCGATGATCCCGTCGCCGTTGGCGTCATACTTCTGCGCGGCGCCCCAGTTGGCGTCGCCTTCCCCAATCAAGTAGTATCTGTAGATGATCAGGGAAAGGTCGGCCAATGTGACCGTGCCGTCCGCGTCCTCATCATAGGGCGCGTAAGCGGAGATCGCGCTGGCGGGATCCAGTTTGCAGATGACTGTGAGGGGGGTGGTGGCGCCCGACGCCAATTCGACGACGGTGACCTCCGTGAGAGCGCCGGTGACGTCTTCCGCACCGTCGACGGTGAAGTTCACCGTCAGGACCGGTGTGCTCGCAGACGCCGTGAACAGAGTTTCTCTTTGCAACAGCATGATGGTGGCCGTGTATATACCGGTGGCCGGATCATATCTGTCGAGTACGCTCGCGTCGGGGATCTCGACGCTGCTGTTGACATACGTCAGCTTGGCGGCGTCAAACTTGGCGCTGACGCTGATCACGTTGGTGCCGATGTTGATGTTGGCCAGCGAAACGGTGTAGGCCAACGCGCCGGCGCCGGAATAGGTCTTCGCGGCGGCGATGCCGGCGGTCTGCACGGTGTCGGCCGCGGTTTTGCTGACGGTCTGCGTGTAGAGGCTGCCTTCCGGATACTCATACACGGGCAACCCGTTGGGTTCGGTGAACGACCTGAAATGCATGAGTTCTGTCAGAACCTCTTTGACGCGCTCTTCCGCCACGTCGCGCTGGTAGTAGCAGGAATTCTCCAACTGGATGAGCCGGCCGCCTGTGGCGCTGCCCATGATCCAGTTGATGCCGGACGGCTGATCCAGATAACCGTCGCCGTAGGCGCCCCAGTCATACATGAAGATGCCGTCAAATCCCCACTCCCCGCGCACGATGCCGTTGATCAGCCCGGGGTTCTGGTTCGGGTGCTCGCCGTTTATATGGTTGTAGCTGGTCATGATGGCCCTGGGGTTCGCCTCTTTTACGGCGTACTCGAAGTTTCTCAGATAGATCTCCCGAGCCGCGCGCTCTGTCATCAGGGTATCTACGCTGGTACGGCCGGACTCCTGGTTGTTGGCGTAGAAGTGCTTCAAGGTGACCGCCACGCCGCCCAGGGACTGGACGCCTCTGGTCACGGCCGCGGCCACGGACCCGGAGAGGAACGGGTCTTCGGAATAGTACTCGAAGTTACGCCCGTTCAGCGGGTCGCGGTGGATGTTCATGCCGGGGGCCAGCCATGTGGAGGCGCCGAAGTGGGCCATCTCGGACCCCACGGCCATACCCGCGTCAAACAGCAGGTCCGTGTTCCAGGTCTGCGCGTTCAGCGTGCCCTGCGGGAACATGGTGGCTTTTTGCTGCACGCCGCCGGCGGCGTTGAGGGTGATCCGCAGGCCGGCCGGGCCGTCCGGCTGCGAGGACTGGGGTACGCCGAAGAAATCGATGCCGTAAGTGTGCGCGGCCGAGCCGGGCAGGATGTTGGCCTGTCCGCCGCCCCGGCTCAGGGCACACAGATCTTCGGCGGAGAACTGGCTCACAAATACGTCCAAAGAGACCCTGCCGTTGTACACGTCAATCAGCTGCCAGGGTGTACCCTGAGGAAGAATCCGCGTCCTGTAGTCGGACTGGTTGCGGGCCAGATCTCCGGTGGTGTTGCTCCACCCCGTGCCCCAATCCTCCGGGAAGTCCTCTTCGTTGCTGACAAAAGACTTCTCACCGGGGAAGTGGCCGGGACGGCTTGTCCCCGGATTGATGGCGGTGGGGAAGACAAATTTTTCCAATTTTTGAGTTCTTGTCGTCGCGTCATCGAACTTGGACAATACGGGGAACGCCAAGTTTTCGCGGCCGTTCATCGGGGCGGCCCCGGGGCTGTCCGCCACCTCGACGACGCGCAGCGCGGGCAGCGTCCAGGTGCCGGCCAGATCCACTTGCTTGACCGAGGTGCCGATGTAGAAGTCATACGCGCCGGCATCCAAGATCCAAGCTTTCAGATCTTCGCTGTAAGACGTGAGCCAGTAGACCGGTGTCTTGATGGTGATGGTCTGGCTCTGGCCGGGCGCCAGTTCGTCGGTCTTGGCGTAGCCCTTGAGCTCTTTGGCGGGTTTTTCCAGTGTTCCGTCCGGGGCGCTCATATAGACCTGCACGACCTCTTTGCCCGCGCGGCTGCCGGTGTTGGTCACGGTCGCCGTCGCGACGAGCTCGTCACCAACCACCGCGGCCGACAGACCGGACAGGGCAAAGGTGGTGTAAGAGAGGCCGTAGCCGAACTCATACTTCACCGGGATGTTGAAGGTCTCATAGTAGCGGTAGCCCACGTAGATGTCCTCGGGATAAGCCACACCCGTGTAATTGCCCCACGTGGTGGTCAACCCGGTGTTGGAGATGACGGCGTGATAGAAGGCCTGCGGCGTGGCGCCGGCCGAGGCGAAGTTGTTCCTGGCGGGGGCGTCGTTGATGTCGTAGGGCCAGGTGTCGGCGAATTTGCCGGAGGGGTTCTTGACGCCGGTGATGATATCGCCCACAGCACTGCCGCCCGCGTGGCCGCCCAGGCCGGCAAACAGCAGCGCGTCGGGCTGATAGTCGTCGATCCAACCCACATCGGACACGGCGCCCTCGTTCAAGATGACGACCACCTTGTCAAAGGCGGCGAAGACACGGTTGAGGTTCGCGATCTCAATGGCCGTGAGATTGTAAGGGTTGTTGCCGCTGATGGTCCGGTCACCACCCTCGGAGGAGGTGCGGCCGATGACATAAATGGCAATGTCGTTGCGCTCGGCGGCAGTTTCGACAAGGCCGTCTAAAATGGCAACGTCGGTCTGTGTATTCAATTGGTTGCCGGTGGCGCGGGTATTGTACCAGTTTCTCACTTCGGCATCCAAGATCAGGCCGGCGTCAGCCAGACCGGCGTCAATCTTCTTGAGGTCGGCGTCGAGCGTGTTGACGTCGCCGGAACCGCCGCCGCCCTTGATGGTGTTTCTGGCGCAGACGCCGAAGACAGCCACGTTTGTGCCGGGCGAGAGGGGCAGAATGCCGTTGTTCTCCATGAGAACCATGCCCTCGGCGGCGTTGGCGCGGGAGATGGCGACGTTCCTTGCGAACAGATCGGGATCGTACTGGGTGGGACCTGGGGTGATGGTTCCGGCCAAAACGCTGACCGGGGCCATCATGATCAGGAGCATGAGCGCGAGAGCAATGGCCAGGGTTTTCTTCTTCATGAAATTTTCCTCCCTTTTTGTTCAAACCTTTCCTTCTGAGATCTCATTCGATTGTCTTTTTCTGCGAGGAAATCACGGTGAGTACCCTCAAGGGGCTCTAAGACTGTCCGTCCTCCGCGTTGACCCCGTGGCGGACGCATCCCCCCTTTCTCCTCTCGAATTCGTACCACGTAACCAACGCCATTGGTTCGATGTCATCCCTCCCCTTCAACATTTTTCACTGCCTCTGTGAATCTGTGCAGCACAGCGGCGAACTCGGCGCGGGTCGCGTGCCCACGCGGGTCGAACCTGTTGTTCGGCTTGCCGGAGATGATGCCCTGCGTGACCAGCTTGGCAACGGCCTCCTTTGCGTAGTCGCCGATGCCGTCCCCGTCGGCAAACGCGCGCGCCTCGGA
>JAIRTA010000049.1 GCA_031255175.1 Oscillospiraceae bacterium
ACGTCCCACATCCGCCGCAGTTCCGGTGGGATCTTGTTCCAGGGTATATCGGTTCGCCCGGCTTGCAGGTTTTCTTCACAATACCGGGTGATCTCCAAATACATGCGTTCCATCACCGCCGACCGATGGATCATGCAGGGTTCCGGATCGCGAAAATATTCGACGCTTTTCGCAATGATCTCCGACTCCCGAAGCGGAAGGCGCGTGATCGCTTTGCGCAAAATTGTCTCTCCGGAAGCTTTCAAGAAGCACAGTTCCATCCGATTCAGCCCCTCCCCCGCAAGCGCCTTCGACCGGTTTGACCGGTCTTTTTACGGCTCCACTGTCAAATACGGCGCGGCGGATTTGTGCATGAGACGTTTGGTGCCCTTGCTGTCGAAGGCGATCTCCAGCAGGGCGTCCCCGCCCATCGGCTGGATGGAGAGCACCATGCCGCGGCCAAAAACCTTGTGGGTGACCGTCTGCCCCACATGCAGCGGCGGCGGCGCTTTGGGGGCGGCCGGGCGGGGACGGAGCCCCGCGGCGGATTTGGCGGCCGGCGGCCGGCTTCGGAAACCGGCGTCGGCCGCCGGGGTTGCCGCGCCGGACGGAAGCACATGCGCCGCCACCGCGCCGTCCGGAATCATATGCGCCGGCAGTTCTTTGATAAACCGGGACACCGGGTTGTGCGCCGTCTGCCCGAAGAGCATCCGCTCGTACGCGCAGGTGATGTACAGTTCCTCCCGCGCCCGTGTCATCGCCACATAGCACAGCCGCCGTTCTTCCTCAATGGACGCTTCGTCCTCCTGACTCTGACGGCCGGGGAAGATGCCCTCCTCCGTCCCTATCACAAAGACCACCGGAAACTCCAGCCCCTTGGCAGCGTGCATGGTCATCATGACCACCGCGTCGGCGTCCGCGTCGTAGCGCTCGATGTCGGTAAAAAGCGCCACCTCGTCTAAGAACCCCCCCAGCGTCGGCGTCTCCGCGTTCTCCTCGTATTGCGCCACACTGGATTGCAGCTCCCGCACGTTTTCAAGGCGGCCCTCCGCGTCGGGGTCCCCCCGGTTGGCCCGCTCGATGAGATGCGCCGCGTAGCCGGTGCGCTCGACGACGCGTTCGTAAAAATCCGCCGGCGTCATGCCGGGCAGTTCTTCCGCCAGCGCGTCGATCATCGATGTGAACCCCCCAATGGCCCGCGCGGCCCGGCTCAGTTCCGGGTAATCGGCCGCCTCCCGCAGCACCGAAAAGAGCGGCCGCCCGTCCCGGCGGGCCAGGTAGTCGGCCATCTCCACCGTCTTATCTCCTATGCCGCGCGCCGGCGTGTTGAGAATGCGCTTCAGGCGTACCTCGTCGTCCCGGTTGTGGATGACGCAAAGATACGCCAGCATGTCTTTGACCTCGGCCCTGTCGAAGAATCGGACCCCGCCGATGATGCGATAGGGGACGCCGTTGCGCTTGCACGCGTCCTCCATGCGGTTCGACAGGGCGTTGAGCCGGTAGAGGATGCAAAAGTCTCTAAACGGCCGCCCCTGCCTCACGCCGTCCAGGATGCGGCCGGCCACGTAGGAGGCCTCGTTCCCGTCGCTGTATTCGCTGTGAACGGTGACCGGCTTGCCCGGGGGGTTGTCTGTCCACAGCGTCTTCCCCTTGCGGCCCCGGTTGTGGGCGATCAGATGGTTCGCCGCCGCCAAAATGGCGCCCGTGGAGCGATAGTTTTGCTCCAGACGAATGACGGCGGCGTCCGGATACTGCGTCTCGAACTGCAAAATGTTCTCAATCGTCGCGCCGCGGAACCGGTAGATGCTCTGGTCGTCGTCTCCCACGACGCAGAGATTCCGCGTCCCGCCGGCGAGCAGCGACGTCAGCAGGTACTGCAAACGGTTCGTATCCTGGTATTCGTCCACCAACACATACTGAAATTTGCGCTGGTAATGCGTGCGAACCTCCTC
This sequence comes from Oscillospiraceae bacterium, assembly GCA_031255175.1. Classification (GTDB taxonomy): domain Bacteria; phylum Bacillota; class Clostridia; order Oscillospirales; family UBA929; genus JAIRTA01. The sequence goes on from JAIRTA010000049.1 coordinate 1,932, forward strand.
AAAATCCTGCAGCAGGGTGACCGCGTGCAAAATGAGATCGTCAAAGTCCAGCGCGTTGGCCGCGCGCAGGCGCTGCTGGTAGACCCGGTAGACCTGGGCAATCTGTTCGCCGCGAAAATCTCCGGCCGCGCGCGCCTCGTACGCCGCCGGGGTGAGCATCTCGTTCTTGGCCCGGCTGATGGCGCCGAGCACGGCCTTCGGCGCGAGCCGGCTGTCCGACAAGAACAGTTCGCCCAAAATCAGTTTGATCACCCGCGCCGCATCGTCGGCGTCGTAGATTGTAAACGAACGGGTAAAGCCGAGACGTTCGATCTCCCGGCGCAGGATCCGCACGCAGGCGGAGTGAAACGTCGAGGCCCACACATCGCGGCTCTGCGGGCCGAGCAGCCGTTCCAGCCGCTCTTTCAGCTCCCCGGCCGCCTTGTTTGTGAACGTGATGGCAATGACCGCCCAAGGCGGCGTGCCGTTGCGGATGATCTGCGCGATCCGCTCGGTGAGCACGGTGGTCTTGCCGCTGCCCGCGCCCGCCAGCACGAGCAGCGGTCCCTCCGTGCGCAGCACCGCCGTCCGCTGTTTGGCGTTCAACCGCGCCAAATGTTCCTCGCCCGTCTCATTGCGCCCGATGTCCTCTGTCAACACAATTTTTCTCCTCACACCGAATATCTGTCACGCTATATCTGTCACGCGGTCACCGCAAATGTCTGTTTGTCGCCCATCGGGGTGTATGTCTCATCCCACACAAACGCCGCGACGGTGCCGCCTGCAAGCTGCTCGTTGTTTGGAGGGCGAACGATGTTCGCCCTCCAACAATCAGTCTCTTTCTTGCGGCCGCCGTAAATGCCCGTTGATAATTTCCTACGAGTTTTGCATAAAATAGTAGAGTGCGAGCAGCGCGAGGCCGATGAGGACGGCCAGGGCTACGCGCAGCGGCGAGACGGGGGCTTTGCCGCCCACCTTGCCGGTTTGGCCGTTGATCATAAACTGGTACGTCTTCCCCCCGTATTGGAACGACGAGAGCCACACGGGCAGAAGCAGGTATTTGTACGTGACGTCGCGGTAGTTTGTCTCCAGGCGATCGACCGAGACCCGCGAGGCGTTTTTCCTCACGCGGACCTCTTCGCGGATGTGCCCCGTGAGTACATGCCGGATGGCGTCTGTCGCCCGCTTCCAGGCGTCTTTCAGCCCGATGGAGTAGCGTTCGGCCACAAATCCGGCCACAAACTCCGGCCGGTAGGCCATGTTGTCCTCGGTGTTGAACGGCTCGATCCGCGAGAGCAGCCCCGCCTCGTGCCGGTCCGTCGCGATCACAAGCTGGTCGTTGATAAATTCCTCGTGTACACCCGACATCTGGTGCCAGTCGGTGACCACTTTGGAGTTTCCGTCTTTGCGCACCACCCGATCGATGCCGTAGCGGCCGGCGTATCGGGAGGTCGTGTTGGCGTCGAATGTCCAGTAGGGCAGGTACACACCCGTGAAGGACTCCGGCTTCGCCTTCTCTTTGGCCGCTTTGGGGCAGAATATCTTTTTGCGGATCCACCCCATAAACAGGGACCCGGCCCGCTGTATATCGACGCGGAAGGGCACGACGCCGTTCGGCGCCAGTGTGTTTTTCCCTTTTTCTTCCATCACCTGGTTCGAACCGCAGTACGGGCACTCGTTTGAGATCATCAGCGCGTCATACACCGACTCCGCGCCGCAATTTTTGCAGATGACCGCTTTGACCTCCCGGCCCCAGTCGCAGTTGCCCTTCTGTTCCGCCGTGGAAAAGTCCAGTTCCTCGGCTCTCGTCTGTTGGTCCGGGGCGTAGGCGATGGTCTCCCGGTGTTCACAAAAGGGGCATCGCAGCCCGCCCGTTGCGGGGTCAAAGTCCATAGTGCCGCCGCAGGCCGGGCATTTTTTGTCTGTCTCCTGTAAGGTCTTGACCCGATCCGCCTCCGGATGCATGTAGCTGCGCTCACCTTCCGCCATGTCCCTCACCTCCTGACGTCGTTTTCGTCAAAGACATCGCCGCACTCCGGGCAGAACTTCGGCGCCTTCATGGGGTCCTCCGGCTCCCAGCCGCATTTGTCGCAGCGGTAGGTCGGCGCGCCCGCCGGTTTCTTCGCGCCGCATTCCTGGCAAAATTTTCCTTTATTGACCACGCCGCAGGCGCAGGTCCAGCCCTCCGCCGACGAGGCGGGCCTGGGCGCGCCGCACTCGCGGCAAAATTTGCTCTGGTTGTCCGCGGCCCCGCAGGCACATGTCCAACCCGCGGCTCCGGCGGGCGTCGCCTGGACGGGGGGCGGCGTCTGGGCGGGCGGCGCGTAACCCTGCGCGGGCGGGGCGTAACCGGGCTGAGGGGGGTACCCCGGCTGCGGCGCGCCGGGCGCCGGCGGATAACCGGGCGGGGGTTGCTGCTGTTGCTGTTGCTGTTGCTGCTGCCCCATCGCAAACAGGTTTTGCGGGCTGCCCCCGCCGACGGACTGGGCCATATTCATGCCGGCAAAGGCCAGCAGCGGGCCCTGCGCCTCGTTTTTGGCGGCGTCCTGCATCGCCTGGGCCTGCGCGCCCACGAGGTGCGCCGCCGCCATGTTCGGGTCGCGGAACACCGCGTTGCTCTGCAACGTCTTGAGCAGCTGCTGGTCCTCCTCGGAGGCCGTCACGGAGTCGATGCCGAAGGAGACGACGGAAAGGCCGCGCAGCAGGCTCCACTTTTGCGAGAGTATTTCGTTTAGCGTGTTGGCGATGGTCATTGTGTGGGTCGGCAGTTCGCTGTAGCGGACCCCCATAGCGGAGATCTTCGCGAACGCCGGCTGCAGGGCCGTCATGAGCTCCGTCTTGAGCTGGCTGTCGATCTTCGCGCGCCGGAAGGCGTCTTGCACATTGCCGCAGACGTTGGCGTAAAAGAGCAGCGGGTTTGTGAGCCGGTAAGAATATTCCCCGTGACAGCGGATCGAAATGTCGATGTCAAGCCCTATGTTCCGGTCTACCACACGAAACGGGATGGGGTTTGGCGTGCCGTATTTGTTGCCCATCAGTTCTTTTGTGTTGAGAAAGTAAACGCGTTGGTCCTTGGCCGTGTCGCCCCCGAAGGTAAAGCGCTTGCCGACCGTCTTAAACGTCTCGAGAAGGTTTGTCCCAAAGCTGCCGCCGCCCAGGAGGCTGGGTTCGGAAGAGGCGTCCCAGACGAACTCACCCGCCTCGGCGCACAACTCCACGACCTTCCCCTGGTCGACGATGAGCATACACTGCCCCTCGTTGACCGCGACGATCGAACCGTTTGAGATGATGTTGTCCTCGCCCTTCACGTTGGTGCCGCGCCTCGTGGTCCTCTTTGCTCCCTTGACGGCCAACACATCCGATTCCATAGCCTCGCAATAGAAATACTCGCGCCATTGGTCGGCCATCACGCCGCTCAACGCGCCTATGCCCGCCTTTAACAGTCCCATGATACCCACTCCTTACATTCAAATATCTTTATGTTCATCTTATTTGGCATGACGTCCCCCCGGGGGCGCGGGCGGGCGCATGCCGCATCCGCAAGTGCGCTTATTTGTTAATATTTTCCAAAAATGACTCTATGCGATCCAGCGCCTCCGCGAGCTGCCGCATGGAGGTGGCGTAACAGCAGCGGACAAAGCCGGAGCCCGAGTCGCCGAAGGCCTCGCCGGGCACGGTGGCCACTTTCTTCTCCCGCAGAAGCCGCTCGCAAAACGCGTCGGAGGTGAGCCCGGTGCCCCGGATGTCGGGGAAGACATAAAAGGCCCCCAACGGCTCAAAACAGGGCAGGCCCATGCCGCGCAGCCGGTCTATGACAAAACGGCGGCGGGTATCGTATTCTTCGCGCATGGCCATGATACTCTCGTCTCCGTTGCGCAGCGCCTCGACGGCGGCGTACTGGCTTGTCGTGGGCGCGCTCATAATGGCGTACTGGTGGATCTTGACCATTGTCTGGATGACTTCGTCCGGCCCGCAGGCGTACCCCATGCGCCAGCCGGTCATGGCGTGCGATTTGGAGAGCCCGTTTATGACCACCGTCCGCTCATACATGCCGGGGATCTGCGCAAGCGAGACGTGCCGCGTCCCATAGGTGAGCTCGGCGTATATCTCATCGGAGAGCACCATGATCTTCGTCTCCCGCAGCACCTCGGCAATGGCTTCGAGGTCGGCCCATTCCATGATGGCGCCCGTCGGGTTGTTTGGAAACGGCAGCACAAGCAGACGGGTCTTCGGCGTAATGGCGCCGCGCAGCTGCGCGGCCGTCAGGCGAAAGTCGTTTTCCGCCGTTGTCTCTATGTAGACGGGCCGGGCCCCCACAAGCGTGGCGATGGGCCCGTAACAGACAAACGACGGTTGGGGGATCAGCACCTCGTCATCCGGGTCCAAGACGGCGCGCATCATCAGGTCGATCCCCTCGCTGCCGCCCACCGTGACCACCGTCTGGCGCTGGGCGTCGTAAGAGAGACCGTAGTGCCGCCGCATGTAGCGGGCGACCTCCGTCCGCAGTTCGCTCAGCCCGGCGTTCGGCGTATATTTCGTAAACCCCTTTTCGAGGGAGTAGATGCCCATATCGCGCACGGGCCACGGCGTGACAAAATCCGGCTCTCCTATTCCGAGCGAGATGGCCTCCGGCATCGATTCCAATATGTCGAAAAACTTTCGAATGCCGGACGGTTTCAGCGCCAGGGCCCGGTCTCCCATCTTCCACTGAAATCCGTTCACAGCAGCTTCATCCTCTCTTGTTGTTCTTCACGGTCCGCAAACACGGCGCCCCGCTCCTTATATTTTTTGAGCAGAAAATGGGTGGCCGTCCCCGTGACCGCCTCCAGCGGCGCCAATTTTTCCGCCACAAAGAGCGCCACTTCCTTCATCGTGCGGCCGGTGATCAACACGGATAGATCGTACCCGCCCGACATGAGGTAGAGGCTCTCCACTTCGTCATATTGGTAGATCCGTTCCGCCACGCGGTCGAAGCCCTCGCCGCGCTGCGGGGTGGTCTTCACGTCGATGAGGGCCGTCACGGTTTCGATCCCTATCTTTTCCCAGTCGACAACGGCCTTGTAGCCCAAGATCACGCCCTTGTCCTCGTAATCGCGCACCGCCGCCGCCACTTCCCCGGTCGTGACGCCGAGCATGGCGGCGATCTGCGCATGGGTGAGCGCGCAGTCTTTGGCAAGCAGCCTGAGTATTTCTGTCACGTGACACGCCTCCTACCGCTCCAGATTCAATTAATTATATCTGGTACAGCCCTCTAAGTCAATGCGAAGCGCCGGATTTCGTGCGTCCCGCCCAAACGATTTTCGGGAAAAATCACCCGGGGCAGAAAAAACCGCCCCGCTTCGGCGGAATCGTGATAAAGGTCGCGGAAGGAATCAACGATACAAAGATAGAGGGCGGCCGCCACAGGCGCCGCGCGCCCCGCCGGGAAGACGCCCGCGGGCCGTTGTATCATTCCTCACGAAAAGTATCTGCGTAAATCTCTGTATCTTGTCGATGTTTTTTCCCTTTTTCTCTGGTTTTTTGGGGCCCATATGTTATAATAATTTCTGTTCGAAAACTCTGTCCGAAGACAGGGAAAGGGCGCGCTTGTTTTATGGAATACATGGAACTCTTAAACAAAATCATCGAAGCCGAGCAGCTCGCCCAGCAGATTGCCAGCGAGGCCAAGGCCAAGCGTGACCGGCTGCCGGACGACCTGCGCACGCAGTGGGAGGAATTGCACGCCAAGTACCTCGACCGCGCGGAGCGCCGGGTAGAAACTTTGGCGGCCCAGGAGTCGGCGCTGGCCGACGAACAGATCGGGCAGCTCGACGCGGCGCTCTCCGCCGACATCGCACAGGTGGACGCCTTCTTTCGCGAACGCCGCGAAGATATGGCGAACCGCCTGTTCGGGCTGGTGATTGGCCAATGTTAGGGCAGCTCATCGACTACAGCGCGGTGGCCACAAAGGTGCGCGCCATGTACAGCCGACGCCTGATGCCGGAGGATTATCTCAAAATCGCCTCCTTCAAACGGGTGTCGGAGGTCGTGACCTACCTGCGGAATCACCCCGGCTGGCGCGGTGCGCTGTCCGACAGCCAGGAGGAGACCCGCCGCGGTCCTCTCGAGGCCGCCCTGCGTCACTATCTGCTGGAAGAATCTCTCAGTCTCCTGCATTACATCAGCCGGGAGGACCGATTCATCGGCAACAACCGCGTGCTGCTCACCGAGATGGAACAGATCATGCTGTTCCTCCGTTACGCACGCGCCGGGCGGGCCGACGAATACCACTTTGACGCGCCGCCGTTCTTCGACCGCCACAGCCGCATCCATTACAGCATGCTCTCGAAGGCGACCACCTATGAGGACATGCTGGCGGCCGTGCGGGAGACGAATTTCCACACGCCGCTGGCCCGTCTGCCGGTTGCCGACGAGGGGTTTCCCGACTACACCGCAGTGGAGACCGTCATGCGCAGCCACTATTACCGCGCGCTCCTCGAGATGATCAAGGCGCGGTACCACGGCAAGACGCTGACGCTGCTGAAGGAATCGGTGGGCATGGAGGTGGACATGATCAACATCATGACCCTCATGCGCGTACGCCGGTATTTCCCCCACCAACTTGGGGACGTGCTGTCCATGCTGATCCCGGCGCATCACAAACTCACGCCCGCCTTCATCCGGGAGATGTACACAGCCGCCACAGAGGAAGACGCATGGGGACTTTTGTGCGCCTCCGCCTACGGTCAGTTCTTCTCCTCCCATGTTTACACGCACATAGAGGAATACTACTATCAGTTCCTCTACGAGTTCAACCGCCGGGCCCTGAGCGGCGCCGCACCCTCTGTATACACGCCGCTCGCCTACCTGAACCTGCGGCAGGTGGAACTCAAAAACCTGATCAATGTCATCGAATGCGTGCGGTATGGGCTACAGCTCTCGCAGGCCCCCTCCGTACTGTTTGGTGTGTCCTGACACCGCTGTTTTGAGCGCGCGGCGGTGTGCGCCCCTCCCCCTTTCGAACGTGTTTGCGCGAACGTGTTTCAGAAGATTGGTGCGAAAAAGAAATTTCTTTTTCTGGGGAAGTGAAGCTTGTGGCTGTTGTCCCAATGAAACTTGTAACCATCGCCGGGCCGCTGAGTGAATTTGACTCGGTGGTATATTCGTGCATTATCAACCAGCAATTTCACCCGGAACCCACGACCAACGTGATCAAAAACATCAAGTTTTTGTATCCCTTTGAGCAGCAAAATCCTTACGCCGACCTGCTGCGGCAGGCGGAGTCTTTGGCGGACCGCATGGAGATCGAACTCGCCTACCGCCCGTTTGAGACAATGAACCTCAGTCCGGACAAGTCCTTTGTGTTCCTCCGTGATCTGGAGGCCCGTTACCAGGCGCTGATCGACGAGCGCGCCGCCCTCACGCAGCGGATCACCGACAACGAGCGCATCCGTATGCAGCTTCAGCACATTACGGACGTGAACGTCCCCTTGCAGGACTTCTTCACCGTGACGTACGTCAAATTCCGCTTCGGCCGGATGCCGCGCGAGACCTATAACAATTTCATCGCCCACTTGATGGAGCGCAACGACCTGTTCTTCTTCCTCACGAGCCTCGAGCGGGACTGGGTATACGGCATGTATATGACCCCGCGCGCCGGGGCGGAGAAGGCGGATTCCCTGATGGGTTCCCTCCAGTTCCAGCGCATCCGCATCTCCAGCCGCGTCAAGGGCACCGGCGAGGAGGCCTTCCGGGAAGTCACGCTCGACACAGAGCGGACGGAATTCCGCCTTGAGGAGATCAAAAGCGAACTGCGGATTTTGGCGGACGCGGAAAAGGAGAACTTCCTGTGCTGTTACTCCTACGCGCGTTTTATGAACGACAGCTTCAACATCCGCCGCTACGCCGCCCACACGGAGGAGAGCTTCTATCTCCTCGGTTGGGTGCCCGAGCCGGATTACGCGGCCTTTACCGCGCAGTTTGAACAGCAGCGTTCTCTCACCGTTGTCGTCGTGGCGGACGACCCGGACGCGGTGGTCGAATACACCCCGCCCATCAAGCTCAAAAATCCGCGTATCTTCCGGCCGTTCGAACCCTACCTCTCGATGTACGGGCTGCCGTCTTACAACGAGATCGACCCGACGCCCCTGATGGCCGTCCTTTACACGCTGCTGTTTGGCATCATGTTCGGCGACGCGGGCCAGGGCGCGCTGCTGATCATCACGGGGCTCCTCATGAAATTCGTCAAAAAGATGTGGCTCGGGCCCATCGTCTGTTACGCGGGGGTCTCGTCCGTCTTTTTCGGTCTCTTCGTCTACGGCAGCGTGTTTGGGTTTGAACACTGGCTGCCCGGCTTTAAGATTTTGGAGTCCGCCGAAAACAACCGGCTGGGGCTGCAAATGGCCATCTACCTGGGCGTCGCCCTGCTGGCCGTCTCGTTTGTCGTAAACATCATCAACGGCGTTCGGCAAAAGAGTCCCATCAAATTTTTGCTTGGGCCGAACGCGCTGGCCGGGCTCATCCTCTACCTCGCCGTCCAGGCGATCGTCCTGCCCATCCTGGGCTTTGCGGAAAACCTCTTCCCCACGGGGCTGCTCATCGGGCTTGCCGCGCTCCCGCTCGTCCTCATCTTCCTGCGGGAACCGCTGGCGCATCTCATCAAACACCGGTCGCTCTGGAAACCGCCGGGCATCGTGGACTATGTGCTGGAGAACGTGTTTGAGCTCGTCGAGATCCTGCTCTCCTACGTCACCAACACCATCTCCTTCCTGCGCGTGGGCGCGTACGCCATCAGCCACGCCTCGATGATGTCGGTCGTCTTCATGCTGGCCGGCTCCCACGACGGGCACGGCGGCAACCTCGTCGTCATCATCTTGGGCAACCTCGTCGTCATGGGCATCGAAGGTCTCCTGGTCGGCATTCAGGTGCTGCGCCTTCATTTCTACGAGATCTTCAGCCGCTTCTACGCCGCCGAGGGCCGCCCGTACAGCCCGATCATCATCGACTACCACGCCCA
>JAIRTA010000073.1 GCA_031255175.1 Oscillospiraceae bacterium
GTGCGCGGATGGGTTTTGTGAAAAAATTTCTTACCGTACCGTCAGAAAATCTGTTGACAAATCAAACGGTACCGTGTATACTATGATCAAACGGTACCGTTCATATATCCGGCGCCTCACAGGAAGGCGCCAGTCGGGAGGGCGACACGCAATGAAAAGTGAACTCTACGAAAAACTGACACGGATCCAACGGCTGCTGCACAAGCAGCAACTCCGTGACCATCTCCGTGACCACCACGGCGGCCGCGTCCCGTCCGACGCCACGCGCGGGCAGGGGCGGATTCTCGCCGCGCTCCAGATGAAAGACGGCATCAGCACCAAAGATCTGTCTTACTTGCTCGGGCTTGCGGTGTCGTCTCTGAACGAGTTTCTCGGGAAGCTGGAGAGAGGCGGCTACATCACCCGCGAGCCGTCTGAGAAGGACAAACGCGTCATACTCGTCAAACTGACCGACAAGGGCAAAGACGAGACGCCCCCCGAACCGGCGGCGGACTTCGGCGACATCTTCGACTGCCTGTCGGAAGAGGAACAGAAGACGTTCGACGGGTACCTCGACCGCGTCACCGCCGCGCTTGAGGCCAAACTCGGCTTCGACAGCATGACGTTCGAGCGGTTCAGGACAATGTTTCAGGGACACGCGGGGCCGCCCGGCAGAGGTTACGGAGGCTTTGACAGATTGGGACGCGGAGGCTTCGACCGCCGTTTCGGCGGCTTCGGGCACGGCCCCGGCGGGCACGACGGCGACACCCCCAAAGGAGGGCGCGACGATGACTGACAACACCAAGATCCTCACCGTGGACCATCTTGTCAAACGTTACGAGAAGGCGCGCGTCAACGCGGTGGACGACATCAGCTTTTCGGTGGGCGAAGGCGAGTTTTTCGCCTTTCTCGGCCCGAACGGCGCGGGCAAGACGACGACCATCTCGATTCTCACGACGACGCTCTCCAAAACGTCGGGCGACGTCAGGATCGCGGGGTATGACGTGGAGACACAGGCCAAAGAGGTGCGAAAGAAGGTCGGGATTATTTTTCAGCAGCCGAGCCTGGACCCGCAGCTCTCGGCGGAAGAAAATGTCCGTTTTCACGCCTGTCTGTACGGCGTCTTCGGTTATCGCCCCACGTTTAAGCTGATGCCGAAAGCGTACCGCGCGCGCGTCATGGACCTCGCGGAAATCGTCGGCATCGCGGATGTGATGTTCAAACCGATCCGGAAGTTGTCGGGCGGCATGCAGCGCAAGCTGGAGATCGTCCGCAGCCTGATCCACACGCCGAAAATCCTGTTTCTGGACGAGCCGACGCAGGGGCTCGACGCGGTTTCCCGGCGGGGCCTGTGGGAATACATCAACGGCGTGCGGCGCGAGAATGGCACAACGGTGTTCCTCACGACGCACTACATCGACGAGGCGGAGAACGTCGATCAAGTCTGTATCATAAGCCGCGGCAAGGTGGCCGCCTGCTGCCCGCCGGAAGACCTGAAGCGGGCGCTGGCATTCGATCCGACGCCCAGGGTCTGCCTGCCGACGCTGGAGGACGCCTATATCGAATATCTGCGCAGGGCGGAAGGGAGTGTCGCCTCATGACGGAACTCGCACTGAAACCGGGCCATCCGATCCGCGAACCCGCGCCCCTGCGCCGCAAGTCGGGCTTTTTTCGCGAACTGAACGCCGTGATTACGATCGTGGCGCGCGGCGTACTGCTGACGCTGAAATCGCCCGCCACACTCGTCATGAGCCTGGCGATGCCGGTGATCATGATGGTGATGATCGGCGGAAACCTGTCGCAAAATATGGCGGGCGGTTTGGGCTTCGACTACGGGCAGTTTATGCTCGTCGGTATGCTCGTCAACATGTTGTTTATGATGACCTCACAGGGGCTCAGTTCTCTCGTTGAGGACCGCGAGATCAACTTCACACAGGAGATGATGATCGCGCCGGTTTCGCGGTATTCCATCGTCATCGGCACGATACTCGCTTCGGCATTTACGGCGATCGTTTCGAGCGTCGGGACCTTGCTTGTCGGCATGTTTATGGGGATCCGTCTCGGCGCGGGCGGGCTGCTCGCCATACTCGCGCTGTCGCCGCTGATGTGCCTCGCGGCAGGCGCCTTCGCGATGCTTCTCATCGGCACGATCAAGAACAAAAAAGCCGTCAATATGGCGATCATGCTCATCCCCATGTCGCAGATGTTCCTCTCCGGCGCGATCATCCCGATTCACAATTCCAGCGGCCTGCTGCTCGTGCTGAACCGCATCATGCCGATGACGTATTGTCTCGACCTCGTGCGAGCGGTGGTATACGCGGGCACGCCCGAATACGGCAGCGTGGTGCTGTTCAACCCGGCGGTGACGTGCGCGGCGATCGTGGGTCTGACGGCTGTGTGCCTGGCGGTGGGCACGTTCATGTTCGCGAGAAGCGAAACGCACAGATAAAAAAGACACCGGGGGCCCGTGCGGGCGGCATACTGCCTTCCGCATGGGCCCCCTGCCGCCATCAGGCCGGCGATGCCGGCGAGGGTGCCGGGCGGTCACCGGGCCGGACGCCGTCGGGCGGGCCGCCGCCGTTTGGGAAGCCGCCGCCCGGGCCGGGCATGGCCAGCAGCCGGTCGATCTGCTCGTCGGTCAGCCCCAACGCGGAGAGCCGCGCGCGCTGTTCGTCGGTCAGTGCGCCTTCCTGCGCCTCGGCGATGATCTCCCATGCCTGCCGGAGTGTCTCCCGATCCATCCCCTCCGGCATACCTCCGAACTCGCCGCCGCCGGGCCTGGCGTCGCCTCCCCCGCCGGGCGGACGTCCGCCGCCGAACCCGCCGCCGCCGCCCGGGCCAAACCCGCTCCCGCCCGAGCCGGCGGTCACCGCGGTCTTTGTCCCGTCCACCGCGATCTCATATTCCTCGCCGCTCACAATTTCCGGGGTCGAGACGGCCAGCACGGCCAGCGCGTGCGCCGTCTGATGGGTCAGCAGCGAAGTTCCGTCCTTCAGCACCTCCACCGCGGCGCCCGCCGGCACCGGCGCCGCGAGGTACACATAGCTCTGCGTCGAGTCCTCGCCGAACCCGGCGCCCGTCCCCGTGCCGCCGTAGACAAGGGTGCCGCCCGTCACGGTGAGGGCTCCCTCACAGTCCAGTGCGCCGTTGTCCGCCGTGGAGTCGACGACGCTGACGACCTGCCCGCCGCTGATGTGGATCGTCCCGTTGGAATCCAGGCCGTCGCCGCCCGCATGGAGTGTAACGGCGCCGCCGCTGATGCGGATCGCGTACGCGCCGCCGCCCGCGCCGAAGACGTCGCGTCCGAACCGGTTCGCCGTGCCGTCGGCCCCCCGGCTGCTGCCCCCCGCGGCGTTGATGCCGTCGTCGGAGGCCTCCAGCGTGACGGTTCCGCCCGTGATGTCCACCGTCGCGCCCTCCAGGCCCTCGTACGAGGCGCACACCTCAACCCGGCCGCCGCCGATCGTCAGGGCGCCGTCGGCGTGGACGCCGTCGTCCCCTGTGTACAGGAGAAGCGTGCCGCCGCCGATCACCGCGCTGCCGTTTGTGTGCAGGCAGTCGTCGGCGCTGTCGATCTGAAACGTCCCGCCCGCGACGGTGAGATTCCCCGCCGCCTTGATTCCCTTGTAACTGTCGGAACTGTCTGACCCGTCGGCCGTCGCCGGGGCGGCGTCGTGTCCGCCGCCCGCGACGATCTCAAACTGTCCGTCCTCGATGTGAAGGGCCGTCTCGGCCTGAACGGCGTCGTGCGCCGACTCGATCGCGAAGCGGCCGCCCAACAGCGCCACCCAGCCCTTGGCGGCGTCCTCGTCGTTGTTCGCCTGTACGCCGTCGCCGCCGGCCGTGATTTGGAACGAGCCGCCGTGGACGGCCACGGAGTCGCGGCCGCGCAGGCCGTGGCGGGCGGCCCGGACGACGAAGGCACCGCCCGCCACCACAAGGTCGTCCTTGGTCCCGATGCCGTTGCCAAACCCGGCGTCCACGGTCAGCGTCCCCTCGCCGTTCAGCGTCAGGTCGCACTTGCTGAAAAGGGCGGCGTCCGGTTCCTCGGCCGCCGCGTCCGCGTAAGCGAACTGCGCGCCGCCGTCGGTCAGGGTGTTCTCCGTCCCCGCCGCCAGCGTCACGATCAGCTTGTCGGCGGACGCCGCGTACAGCGGCGCGCCCGTCGTGTTCTCGATGCGCGCGCCGTCAAGCACCAGACGCACCGTATCCGTCTCCGCCGCCGCCACCAGGACTTGCCCGTCCGTCAGCGTTCCGCGCAGCACATACACGCCGCCGGCGCCGACCGTGAGGACGCGCCCGTCAACCGACGCGCCGGCGCCGTCCACCGAGATGGTCTCCCCGTCGAAGCGCACCTGCGTGGCGGTCTCGTCCCACCCGGTCTCCGTGTCCTCCGCTGTGAGCGGCGGCGGCGTCACGGCCGGTGTCACCGCCATCGTTTCGACGCCGGTCGCGACAGGCGGACCGGCGGCGCCGATCCCGCCCTCCGCCTGGCCGCCGCAACCCGTCAGGGCGGCTGTCAGCACCGCCGCCGCCAGCATCCGCCCCCCGATCTCAGCCCAGTTGCCCAGTCTTCTCCAGTTCATTCCATCTCTCCCTTTCTGCATCCATTTCAATACCATGATTTTCTTTCAACATCCATATTTTCAAAAATCCGCATCCGCCGGCGCGTGCAGCACCAGCGTGATGTTCAGGTTCCCGTTGCGGCAGCGGAGTTCGTCGATGAACGCCTTCTCGCCGTGCTCCTCCTTCGTCACCACCGCGTAATGGAGCTCGTACAGGCTCCCGAGGTCGGCGGTCCGCACCTTTTTGAGCCGCGCCGAATGCGTATACCGCCCCAGGACGGCGTCGAAGGCGTTTTCGTAATCCAAATCCTCGGGGACCGTGATCTTCAAAAGTTTTTCGGTCCCCCGCGGCTGCCCGTACCGGCAGATCTCCAGCAGCACCATGACGGCGCAGAGCGCGGCGCCCACGAGCCCCGCATACAGCAGAAAACCCATGCCGGCCGCGAGGCCGACGGCCATAGCGAACAGGACATAGGTGATGTCCTTCGGATCGCCGGGCGCGCTGCGAAAGCGGATGATCGAAAACGCGCCCGCCAGCGAGAAGGCCCGCGCCACATTGTTGCCCACCAGCAGAATGATGACGGTGATCACCGCCGGGAGCAGCACCAGCGTCAGCGCGAAGCTGGGCGAGGGTGTCCGGCTCCGGTGCGTCTTTCTGTACACCACACTGATCAGCAATCCCACCGCGAAGGCCGTCCCCAGCGCCGCCAGCAGCCCCGGGAGCGTGGCGACCGTCTCGTTGGCCGTTCCGGAAAAGATCGTGTCAAACATACAAACCGCCCACTTTCTCCATTGATGTTACATCTGATGTCACATCGAATGATGTCCCATCGAACAGCAAATCACAATTCCCGTGATCCAGGCTCCCGCCGCGCAGTCTCCGCTTGTACTCGGCGCCGTATTTGGAGAAACTGACGGGGTAGACCCGGGCCTCCGAGAGGAGCCGGCAGAGCCAGACCGGGATGCTCCGGGCCACTTTGATCTCCATGATCCACATGCCGTCGTCCAGAAGTGGCGCGCCGTGCGTACCCGCCTCGAGCCGCAGCGCGGTGCGCCGCGCCCGGAGGTTTGTGTCGAACGAGACCCGCAAGTCGTGCCGGCCGACCCCGAAGTAGGCCCGCCGCTCGTAGGCGAGGCAGAGCTTGGGCCGCGGCGCGCAGCGCTCCGTCAGATACGCCGCCTCCCGCAGCACCTGCCGGTTCATCGGGGGCCGGTATGTGAGCGGCCCGCCGCGCAGAAAGGCGTACGCCTCGCCGAGCGGCATGGCGCTGCGGCGCTTGTTGACGAGACCGCGCACCTTTTTTTTGATCTCCACATAGACCTCGTCCGCCCCCGCGGGCACACCGTAGGCCCGGAGCCGCAGCTTCTCCTTGTACCGCGGCTTGGCCAGCGACGTGCGGATCAGGTGGCTGTCCTCCGTGTCGTAGTAGAGGTTCGCGATTGTGTACAGCGCGCGGCGTCTGTTGTGCGCGTCCGGCTCCATAGATTCGGCCAGACGGTCCTGCAGCCACAGAGCCGTCTCCCCATCCAACAGGTATTTGTTCTCGTAGCGATTGAAGACTTCGACGGCCATACGGATCACCCTTTCCGACAACTGCCCCCATTCTACCCCCCGCATGTGACGCGCGTGTGAAAAGCGGAAGAAACTTTTGTGAAAATTTCGTAAAAAAACGGGGGGCCGGTTGACGGCCTCCCGCTGGCGTTTCGCCCAAGCAGCTCATTTTGCCATTTCAAACCAGAAGACGCTCCCCGCCCCCGCGTGGCTTTCCACGCCGTACCGGGCCCCGTGGGACTCCAAAATCTCCTTCACAATGGCGAGCCCCAGACCTGTGCCGACCTTTTCACGCCTGTGTTCCCCCGAGGCGGCGCGGTGGTAGCGGTCCCAGATCAGCGGCCTCTCCGTCCCGGCGATCCCCTCACCGTGGTCCTCCACCGCAAACCGGACGCGGCCGCCCAGGTCCGACAGCGTGACCGCAATCACCCTGTCCGTCCCGATGTGGTTGATGGCGTTCCCGATCAGGTTGTAGAGCACTTGCGTGAGCTTTCCTTCGTCGCCCGAGACGTACTGGTCCGGTTCCGCAAAGAGCCGCATCTCGTAGCCCTCGCGGTCACACAGGGGTTCAAACTGCGCACACACCGACCTGACCGTGTTGTCAAGGGAAAAATTAGAAATTTTCAGCGGTTCGCTGCCCGATTGCAACACCGAGATGTCCATGATGTCGCTGACGAGCAGCGTCAGGCGGTCCGCCTCCCGCGCGATCACGGCCAGATGCGCCTCCCGCCGCTCCCTGTCGTCCCCCGAGATGTCGCGGATCATCTCCGCGAAGGCTTTGATCATCGTGAGCGGGGTCCGCAGGTCGTGGGAGATGTTGGCCAACAGTTCCCGGCGCAGCTTCTCGGCCTTGGACAGCTCCAGCGCCGCCTCACCCAGCGTGGCGGAGAGCGCGTCGAGTTCCGCGCAAAACCCCCGGCCAAAGCGCAGGTCAAAGTCGCCCTTCGACAGCTTTGCGGCCTGCGCGGAGATCTCCGACACGGGCCGCGAAAACCTGCGGGCGATGAAAAACGCGACGACAAGACTGAGCAGCAGCGCCGCCGCTGTGACATAGAGAAGCTGCGTCCGCAAGATCTCCGTCGTCGCGTTGACCGGGTCGAGCGGCGTGCTGATGTAGAGGAGCGCGTCCGGCAGGCGCGCGCCGTAGATGAGCATCCGGCCCTGGAACCGGCCGCTGCTCTCCGTATAGCTGACCCGGCCGTCCGCACTCTGAGACAGCCGCGCCATGAACCCCGCAAAATCGGCCGGCAGCGGGCGGAGCCACACGGCCCCCGGGCGGTCGGGTCCGCCGGGCGCCGCCGCACCGGGACCGCCGGAGCCGCGCCGGCCCGGGCCGTGCTCGTCGGACGTGTAGAGGATCTGCCCCTGGGGGTCCGTGAGGAAGACAAGGATGGCGTTGCGGAAGGTCAGCCGATCCACGGCGTCCTCAAAGCCGTCTTGCCCGTATTCGCCGAGGATCGCGTCCGCGATGGCCTTCACGTCGGCGGTCTTCATGCGTTCGTAGAAGCTCTGCAAAAAGACGATCTGCATGAGCCAGAGCGCCGTTAAGATCGCGGCGGCGAACAAAATGAAATACAGCCACAGTTTGATGCCGATGGACTGGCGCGCACGCTTACGCTTCAAATTTGTATCCCACCCCTCTGAGCGTGACGATGTGGTCGCGGTACGGCCCGAGGCGCCCGCGCAGGAGTTTGATCTGCGCGTCCACCGTGCGGTCGTCGCCGAAGAAGTCGTGCCCCCACACCGCATTCAGGAGTTTGTCCCGCGTCAGGGCGATGCCCCGGTTCGCCGCCAAGTAGACCAGCAGCTCGTATTCCCTCGGCGTCAGGTCCGCTTTCTGTCCGTCGAGGCGGACCGCGCGCCCCGCCGTGTCGATCTCCAGCCCGCCGAAGACAAGGGTCTCCCCCTCCCGAGCCGCCGCCCGGCCCCTGTGCCGGCTCACGATGACGCGGATGCGCGCCATCAGTTCCTTCGGGGAGAAAGGTTTGACGACGTAATCGTCGACACCCATCTCAAATCCGAAGAGTTTGTCATATTCTTCCCCGCGGGCGGACAACATGAGCATCGGGATGTCCCGGCTCTTTTTGATTTCTTTGCAGGCGGAAAAGCCGTCCAGCTTCGGCATCATCGCGTCCATGATGACAATGTCGAAGTCCTGTTCGCGGCAGAGCCGGACGGCCTCCCGCCCATCCCCGGCCTCAAACGCCGCATGGCCCTCAAACGCCGCGTACTCCCGAATCACGGCGCGGATGTCCGCCTCGTCGTCGACGATCAAAATTTTATACATACGGCCCCCCTGTTGGCAGTTGACAACTGACAGTGAACAGTAACCAGTTTTTGCTTCTGTTTCTATGTGTTTTTCATTGTATCATAGGATGTGCGGTTTGTCCAAAGGGGGCGGGGCGGGGCAGAGAAATTTTCCAGCTTGTCGATTCGAATTGACAACGGAGGGGCGGATGGGTATGATAGAATATGAACAGCCACGGGGGTCGATGGGACCCCCCACGGAAAGGAATCGCGTCATGATAGAATTTGAGGAATACAAAGGCCGTCTGTCGGCCCGAGAGAGTGACCTCAAGGGCCTGGAGTCGGCTCTGGATCTCGGCGCGGCGCGGGAGGAGATCGCCCGGTTGGAGGAGGAGGCAAACCAGGACGGTTTTTGGAACGATCTGGCGCGTTCGCAGAAGGTGTTGCAACATCTCAAACAGCTGCGGGACAAGTGCGCCGGGTACGACCGCCTGAAAAGCCGCCGAGACGACGTGAGCACGCTCTGCGAGATGGCGCTGGAGGCGGGCGACGAGAGCCTCCTGCCGGAAGTGCGCGAGGGCTTTGCCGCGTTTGAGCGCGACCTCGACGCCGCCCGTCTCGCCACATTGCTCTCCGGGCCGTACGACAAGTCGAACGCCATCGTCTCCTTCCACGCGGGCGCGGGCGGCACGGAGGCGCAGGACTGGGCGGAGATGCTCTTTCGCATGTACAACCGCTGGGGTGAGCGGCACGGCTTTGCCGTGAGCACGCTCGACTACCTCGACGGGGACGAGGCCGGCCTCAAGAGCGCCGTGATTCTCATCGAGGGGGAAAACGCCTTCGGCTACCTGAAGGGCGAGATGGGTGTACACCGACTCGTGCGCATCTCCCCGTTTGACGCCTCAGGCCGGCGGCATACGTCCTTTGCCGCCGTGGAGGTGATGCCCGAGGTGGCGGACGACGTGACCGTCGACATCCGCGAGGAGGATCTGCGCGTGGACACCTACCGTTCGGGCGGCGCCGGCGGGCAGCACGTCAACAAGACCGAGAGCGCCATCCGCATCACCCACATCCCCACCGGGATCGTGGTGGCCTGCCAAAACGAGCGCAGCCAGATGCAAAATCGGGCCGTCGCGATGCGCATGCTCCGCTCCAAACTGATCGAGATCAAAGAGCGGGAACACTTGGAGCGCATCGAGGACATCAAAGGCGACCAAAAGGCCATCGAGTGGGGCAGTCAGATCCGCTCTTACGTGTTTATGCCGTACACACTGGCCAAGGACCACCGCACCGGCTGTGAGTCGGGCAACATCCAGGCCGTCATGGACGGGGAGATCGACCCCTTCATCAACGCCTATCTGAAGGCGCTCGCCACCGGCGAATGGGCCAAATCATAGCCCGCACCGCCGGACCGGCGCCGCGCTTCGGATCGGTTTGTTTTGGTGTCATTTAATATGGAAATTTTTGTAAGTTCCCGCGCTTCGGCGGCGGGCAAAACCACAGGAGGCCTCTATGCTGTCGTGTCATTTGCGCGGCGCCCTTAAATATTACACGGCGCTGCACTTCGGCGGCGTTCGCCACGCCTTTTCCACCCGGCGGGGCGGCGTGAGCCTGCCCCCGTTTGACGCGCTGAACTTGGGCCGCGCGGGGGAGGACCCCCGCGAAGGCATTCTGCAAAACTTCGAGTGCCTGTGCGGCGCCCTCGACATCGATACGCGCCACCTGGTGTTGGCCCGCCAGGTACACGGCGACACGGTCCGCCGCGTGACGGCCGAGGACGCCGGCGAGGGGCTGTACCGGCCGGCGACAAAAGACTGCGACGCGCTGGTGACGAACGACCCGGGCGTATGCCTCACCGTGTTTTCGGCCGACTGCGTGCCGATCCTTCTTTACGACCCGGAGAAACGGGCCGTCGGGGCCGTCCACGCCGGCTGGCGCGGCACGGCGCTCGGCATCGTCCGCAAGACCGTGGAGACTCTGGGAGACCGTTACGGCTGCCGGCCGGCCCATCTGCGGGCGGCCGTCGGCCCGTGCATCGGCCCGTGCTGTTTTGAGACCCGCGCCGATGTGGCCAAGGCGCTGGCGGGCGCGCTGGGGGACGCCGTGGCCCCCTACGTCCGTTACGACGGCGGCGACCGCTTTTACATCGATCTCAGGGAGATCAACATCTTCTGGCTGACGCAGGCCGGCGTGCCGCGGGCGCAGATCGAGCTCTCGGAGGCATGCACCTATTGCCGGGTGGAGGACTTCTTCTCCCATCGCCGCGACGGCGCGCGGCACGGCAGCATGGCGGCCTTCATACAACTGAGCCCGCCGTCCGAAGGGAGCCCGCGATGAAGAAATGCCGTGTGCTTTTATGGGCGCTGCTGCCGGCGCTGTTGCTGTCGCTGTCCGGTTGTCAGGGGCTGAGCGATTGGCTGCTCGACCCCGACGTCGCGCCCCCGGTCGCGAGCCCGACGCCCCTCCGGCCGCTGCAACCGCCCTCGGGCCCGCCCCGCAACGATCTCTTCGGCATCCCGTGGCTGCCGTCGGATACGGTGCGGCCTCTCACCGACCGCAGCCGCTTCAACGCGCAGTGGCACCGTTTGGTTTACGAGGGGCTGTTTGCGCTGGACGCCGCTTTCGAACCGACGCCTGCGTTGTGCGCCTCTTACACAACGCAGGACAACCTCGTCTACCTGTTTCGCCTGCGCGACGACGTCCGGTTTCACGACGGCGCGGCACTGACCGCCGCAGACGCGGCGGCCTCCCTCACGGCGGCCTGCGGCCGCGATTCCGTATACGCCGCGGCGCTGTCCGAAGTGGTCTCGGTGCGGGCGGCGGACCCCATGACCGTGGAGGTGACGCTGGCGGCGCCGAACCCCCGCCTGCCCGCGCTGCTCACCGCGCCGATCCTCCCGCAGAACGCGGAAGCCCTCGTGGTGCCGCCCGGCACGGGCCCCTATGTGCCGCAGATCGACGACGACCACCCGCACCTGTTGGCATCCGCCGACTGGTGGCGGCGCGAGCCCCGCTCTGTCTCCCGCATCGAACTGATCCCCATCGAGACCTCCGACCGGCTCATTTACGCCTTCGAGACCCGCGCGATCAGCCTGGTGGAGCAAAACCCCACCGACACCACCGCCATCCATTACGGAGGGGACTACGAGACCTGGGAATACGATACGCCCATCCTCCAATATGTGGGTTTCAACACCAAACACCCGTTGCTGCAGGACCCGGCGCTGCGGCGCGCGCTGGCGCTGGCCGTCGACCGGGAGACGATCTGCCGGGAGCTTTACGGCGGGCGCTGGGCCGTACCCGCCGTGCTGCCCCTGCCGCCGGCGAGTCCGTTGTACAACAAAACGCTGGCTGGCCAAAACGGATACGATCTTGCGCGCCTGTCGGCGCTGTTCACAGACCTCTCTCTCGAGGACCGGGATGAAGACGGAATATTGGAGTATCCCATCTCCCGTCACCGCCGCCAGGCCCTCTCCTTCACACTGATCGTCGGCGCCGAAAACGCGGAACGCGTCGCCGCCGCCCGGCGCGTCGCGCAGACGCTCGGCGACATGGGGGTCGCGGTGGAGGTCTCCGCGCTCCCGTTCAACACCTTCCTGACCGCGATAAAAGAGGGCGCGTTTGACCTCTACTACGCCGAGGCAACGCTGACTCCCGATTTCAACCCCCTGGTATTCGACGCCGACGGCGCGCTGGGCTACGGTTTTTACCATGACGCGGAGACCGCCGCCCTCTGGGAGGCCGTCTGCACGGCGGCGCCCGGCGAGACCGCCGGCGCGCGCGACGCCTTCTGGCGGCGCTGGCTCGAGGAGTCGCCCATTGTGCCCGTGCTGTTTAAGCGGCAGGCGCTGCTCACCCAGCGCGGCCTCGCGACAAACCCGGCGCCGCTGTTTGACAATCTGTTTGCCAACCTGCCCGCGTGGCGATGATCCGCGCGAAGCCGCCGGCTCATGAGAAGATCACAGAGGAAGAGGATCGAGGGGACTTATGAAAAAAATCTCGTGGCAGCTCGTCGTCTCCGACTGGCTGCTGACGGTGGGGCTGGTCTTCAGCCTGTTTTGCGCGGTCTCCGTCACGCTGGCACAGCCGCCCGGGCCGCTGTTCATGCTGTGCCTTCTCATGGGATGCGCGTTGTTTTGGGTTCTCCTCTTGCGGGTGCCGGTGGCCGGGCTCGCGTTTTTTGTGTTCGCCGCCGCCGGCACGGCCGTCCTTCTTTTTACCAGCCCCGCCGAGGGCCCAACGCATTTTGATGCCCTGTGGGAAGAGTGGCAGCCCTTTGCGCAGTGGATATGGGACGTTTTCTCCCACCCTGTCCCCGGCGCGGCGGCGCCCGCGGAATATGTAAACCGGGCGCTGCTGCTGGCCTCGGCAGGGAGCAGCATGGTCATGAGCGTGCTGGTGTGCTGCCGGGCACACCCCGCCGTCCTCCTCGTGCTGGGCGGTGGGGCGTTCACTCTTTTGGAACGCTCGGATTGGGACTTCTCCGCGCCCGCGTTTGCTCTGTTTTTGCTGTTTTTGGCGCTGTATATCGCCCTGTTCGCCTACCGGGGACAGGTTCGGCGCACCGGGCAGCGGCCCAAAACCCTGTCTCACCTGGCGGCCGCGCTCCCGCTGTGCGCGCTGGGGCTGGCGGCCACCCTGCTGGCGCCGCCCATTGAAACAGACTGGAGCGGCCGGCTTCTCCGGTGGGCGGGCGACTTTCTGCCCCAATGGCTCCGGGTGGACAATGTGGACAGCCGCTTCTTCGAGATGGACGTCTTCACCTACAGCGGGCTGGAGGACGGGCAGTGGAGCGGCGGCGTACTGGGCGGCCCGGCCCAACAGAGCGACAACCTGGTGCTCTACATCTCCGCCGACGCGCCGCCCTCTTATCTGAAGGGGCACACCTACGCCGAATACACGGGGCAGAGTTGGGAAAGTTTAGAAGATCAAGACTCTCTCCCGCGCTTTTTCGCACCCAATGCCTCTCACGTCTGGTCGTTCCTTCCATATACGCTGGAGCCCTACCCGCCGCTTGAGACGTCCTACTCGCGCGGCACGTTCTCAAGCCGGTTCCCGGACGGGATTTTGGAGGGCGGCGTACGCTTCTTATACGGCGCCGCCGCTCTGTTTGAACGCTCCGACTACCTGCTTCTCACCGACGAGGCCCCGCTCTTCTGGGAACGGACATCCGCGCTGGCCCCGCTGCTCGATTCCTCGTCCGAGTCGGTCTTTCCGCCCTTTCTGCGCCTCAATCCGGACACGGTGCGCCGCCGCAGCCAGACAATCATCTACTGGGACATGCGCACCCGCACGCTGTTTCTGCCGTCGGACACGATCTCCCTTCCGCGCTTCGAGGCCCCGCGAAACACACTGCGACTCCTCCCCTCCGGGGATGTGACGATGACAAGGGCGCGGGGTCGGGAATTTCGCTACACGGCGGACAGTCTCGTGCTCAACCTGACGGAGGCGCAGCGCGCGGCCATTCTCCGGCTCAGCTACCCCGGTCTGCTGGAGGACCTGAGTTGGCTCCCCTACCCCGGCTGGCATCCCCGAACCGATCCGAACAACTTCTTTTTGGCAAGTATGCGGGCGGAGCGGGCGGACGCGCAGACGCACTATCTCTCTCTGCCCCCCGGACTGCCCGACCGGGTGCGGGCGCTGGCCGAGGACCTGACGCGAAACGAAGAGACAAACTACGACAAGGCGCGGGCATTGGAGACCTACCTGCACAACACCTTCCCCTACGACCTAAACACACCGCCCACGCCGCCGTCGAGAGATTTTGTCGACTACTTTTTGTTTGACTTACAGCGCGGCTACTGCACCTACTACGCGAGCGCCCTCGCGGTCATGGCGCGCAGCGTTGGCTTGCCGACCCGCTATGTGGAGGGCTTTGCGCCGTCGGACGATAAGACGGGGGACTACTACTACGCGACCGGCAAACAGGCGCACGCCTGGGTCGAGATTTTTTTCGAGGGCTTCGGCTGGGTTCCCTTCGAACCCACCGCCTCTTTCTCCGGTTCCTGGAACGACACTCTCCCGGAGGACGGCGAGGACGCGCCCACGCCACCCCCCGACACGCCGAGCCCCTCGCCCACGCCCTCCGCCGCGCCGAGCCCGACCCCGACCGGCGGCGAACCCGGCGACGACTCGTCATCCGGCGGCGTTTTGCAGTGGTGGCCGCTCCCGTTGGGCGTGCTGCTGCTCTCCGTCTGGCCTCTGTTGTATGCGCTGCGCCGCCGCGCCCTGCTCCGGCAGGCGCGGCAGGGCCCGCCGGACCGCCGCGTCTCTCTGCGGCTTTTTGAGCAGATCGTGGCGCTGGCGCGGTTGACCGGCGTCGACCCGCCGGCGTCCGACGAAACGGTCCTTGCCTGGGGCCTGCGGGCGGACCGCGCGGCGGTTTGCGCGGAGCCCGTCTTCATCGCCGCCGCACAGATCGCCGGCCGCCTCCGCTTTGGCCCCGACGGGCCGACGGCGGAGGACCAGGCCGCGCTGCTCGCCCTCCTCCTCCGCCTGGACGCCAAGGCCGCCGCCCGCCGCCCCTGGCGGCGTCTCCTCCGGTTGTTATACGGTCAGCGTTGACGCGACGACATTCATATCATCCGGCCCGCGGTACGCCACGCGGTCGGTTGAATTCATGTCATTTCTTGACTATTGTTGCGGGTTGTGCTATAGTGTATCTATGAGTAATGCATCAAAACCCAACCGGCAATACAAAGCGAGCATGTTCTCCGCGCTGTTTGGCGAACCGGCGTTGTCGCTTGAAGTTTTCAACGCGTTCAGTCCGGTGCAGTTCCCGCCCGACACGCCCGTGACAATGGAAACGCTGGATGACGTTCTCTTTATGAACAGAGTGAACGATTTGGCGTTTCTAATTGAAGACCTGTTGATCGTCCTGATTGAGCATCAGTCGTCACTGAACGAAAACTTGCCGCTCCGGCTGCTGTTGTATGTCGCCCGCGTGTATGAGAAGATTGTGAGCAACGATTTGCTGTATCGCCATGCGCGTGTGACAATACCCACACCGCAATTTATTGTTCTCTATAACGGCGAGCAACCCCTGCCGAACGGCGAGGATAAAATGACGCTGAAGCTCTCCGACGCGTTTCACAAACTGCCGGCGTTTTCAGACAAAATCCCGCTTGAGCTCGCCGTGACCGTCTACAACATCAACGTGGGACATAACGAGGACATCCTTGCCAGGAGCGCGACGCTGAAAGCCTACTCCACATTCATCGCGACCGTGCGAAAGCATCTTGCGCACGGTCGGCTGTTGGAGGAAGCGATTCAGCATGCCATCACCGAGTGCGTGGACGCGGGTGTGCTTGTAACTTTTCTCAAACGGCATGCATCGGAGGTGTTGAATATGCTGAACCAGGAATGGAACACAGAAACCTACGGAGAAGTCAGATTTATCGAGGGCATGGAACAGGGTATGCAACAGGGCATACAACAGGGTATACAACAAGGCATACAACTCGA
>JAIRTA010000147.1 GCA_031255175.1 Oscillospiraceae bacterium
CGACCGATTCCTATCTCACGCTGCCGGGTGACGCGGTGAACTGGTCGGTGACAAACCGCACCGGTGCCGGCGCCGCACTCGCGACGATCAACGCCGCGGGCCTGCTGACCGCCACGGGCGCGGGCGACGGCGACGTCGTGGTCCGCGCGGTGCTGAAGAGCAACCCGGATATCGTCTCCGAACGCGTGATCCGGCTGCAAAACCAGAGCCCGAAGGACGCCTATAAGATCATCGAGGCCGAGCACTGGGACACGGCGAGCACCGGCAGCGACACCACAGGCAGCGCCTACGTGGCGGGCGGCAACGAGATCGGCGTTTATCAAAACGCCACGGCGACGCGTACCGGGTACTTCCCGCCTCTGGCGGACACAGATCCGACGCCTCCGGCCGTCCTCTCCTACAAGAACGTTGACTTCGGCGACGAAGGCGCCGGCGTCCTCCAGCTGCGGCTGGCCGCCGCTGCCCCCGCTACGGTGGAACTGTGGGCCGGAGGGCCCGACGCGGCCGGCGGCGGCACCCGGATCGGTCAACTGGCCGTCGCGTCGACGGGCAACAACTACGCGAATTACGAAAACCTCACCGCCTACATCTCCAAAACCACCGGCGTCAAAGACATCTATCTAAAAGTTCTCCCCCTCACGCCGACCGACACGGTGACACTCCGGCTGAGTCGTCTCCAATTCGCCGCCGCGGACACCCTGACCGTGGCCTTCGACGCGCAAGGCGGCACGCCCGCGCCGGAGCCCCAGGTTCTTCCGCCGACCGGCGGCCTCATCACCGAGCCGCCCGCGCCCGCGAAGAGCGGCGCCACTTTCGACGGCTGGTACACAGAGGCAGTGGGCGGCAACAAGTGGGACTTCTCCGCCTCAACCACATCCGGTCGCACACTGCACGCGCACTGGACTGTCTCCGGCGGCGGCGGCGGCGGCGGTGGCGGCGGTTCCTCCGCCTATCTGGTGACCTTCAACAGCCAGGGCGGCAGCGCCGTGGCGGCACAGTCGGTGGCGCGCAACGGCACGGCAACGAGACCCGCCAACCCGACGCGCGAAGGATATACGTTTGCCGGCTGGTACACCGATGCGGCGGGCACAACCGCTTACGACTTTGCCACGCCCGTCACGGCGACGACCACATTGTACGCCAAGTGGACGGAGGGAGCTCCGGACGACACGCCAAGCGAACCCAGCGGGCCGCTGGCCGGGTTCTCCGACGCGGGCCAAATCTCCAGCTGGGCCGTTGCGTTTGTGACACGGCTGGTGGAGGCGGAGATCATCTCCGGCCGCTCGAACGATACCATCGACCCGAAGGGCAACGTCACGCGTGCCGAGTTCTCCAAAATGATCGTGCTGGGCCTTAAGATCGAGGCCGGCGAAACGCCCAAGTCCTTCACCGACGTGACCGCGGGCGACTGGTTCAAGGAAGTCGTCGACATCGCCTCTTCCCGCGGGATTGTGCTCGGCGTCTCGGAGACGGCCTTTGCCCCGAACCGCACCATCTCCCGTCAGGACCTGTGCACCATTGTCTACCGCGCGCTGACCGCGCTGGACGTGACGTTGCCGGAACTCTCCGACAGCGGCGCGTTCCCGGATGAGGCGCAGATCGCGGACTACGCGCTGGACGCGGTGAAGACGCTGAAACAGCTGAACATCATCGCCGGGCGCGGCGACGGCGCCTTTGACCCGCGGGCATACGCGACGCGCGAAGAAACCGCGAAGATCGTCTGCGGTGTCATCGACTACATTGCTTCGACCGCCGACTGACCGGTAAGGCACCCAAAGATACCCCATATCCTCCGACAGGAGGGGCGCCGCGGGCGCCCCTCCTGTTTGTTGTGCCGCCAAAGCTTCCGATATATGGTAAAATTTGGAATAGCGCCAAAAAATCACCTCACACTTTTGCGAGGTGATTTGGCACAGATGTTATTCTTTTGTTCTTACAAAATGACAAATGTCACGCCGTTGTTGTGGCGCTCGAGGTCCGTGTCGCGGCGCAGGTCGCCGCAGAGGGCGAAGGCCGCGCGGGTGGCCTCGTCGAAGATAGAAAACTGCTCACCCGTCACAACGGCGCGGATCTGCCTTTTTCGCAGCTGCCGCTCCAGATAGGCGCGCGCCTCCACCCGAATGCGGCCGCCCGCGCCGGTGGAGCCGTAGCCGTGGATGAGCTTCAGCGCGGCGTACTCCAGGCCGCGCGCCGCATGGATCTCATGGGTCAGCCGCCGGATGGCCGCATCGCTCGTCGGGTGTCCCTCCTCCAGGTTGACCGTCTTCAATCCGCTGCGCATCGCGTCACAAACCTTTCAAAAAGCTGCCCGTGGTCCGGCAGCGCGAGGTGTGCCGGCCCCATCCGCTCCGGGTGCCATTGCACGCCCCAAACGGGCGCGCTCCGCCCCTCGACGGCCTCGATCACACCGTCGTCCGCCCAGGCCGCCGGAACAAGCCCGTCGCCCGGCCTGTCCACCGCCTGGTGATGGGCCGAGTTGGTCAAAAACTGCGCGCCGAACAGCGCGAACAAAAAACCGCCGGGCGCGGCGCGGACCGTGTGCGTGACATCGCTGTGGCGGAGCCCCCGCTGGGCGGGCAGGTCTTGGACCAGCGTGCCGCCCAAGAAGACATTGATCGCCTGTATGCCCCGGCAAATGCCGAGCACCGGCCGGCCGGCCGCGCAAAAGGCTTCAAACAGCGCGCGCTCCCAATCGTCGCGCGCCCTGTCCACCTGTACCGTATCGTTCAGAACCGCCTGCCCGTATGCGGCGGGGTCCGGGTCCTCCCCGCCGGTCAGCAACAGGCCGGCAAACGCCCGGGCATGGTCCGCCGCGCCGTCCGCCGCGCAGGCGCACACCGGCAGACCGCCGGCCCGCCAGACAGCGTCGGCGTAGGCGCGCGGCAACCGCACATACGGCGCGCCCGCCTCCGTCCGCCCCAGGCCGCCCATCAGCAAAATGCGGGGACGCGCGGACATAAGGGGCCCCCCTTTGCCGCTCAAAATCGTTTTCGCGTGTCAGTGCACCGGCGCGGCGGACGCCCTCTCCGGCTGCCGTTCTCCAACGGGTTCCGTCAGGACATCCAGGCGCCCGGCCAGCCCCTCAAAGAGGTCGTCCAGCCGCGTCACCGTCTCGCGGATGCGGGTGAGCTCCGCGTCGACGGTGTGGGAGAGGTGCGTCTCCTCCTGCCGCAGGACCGCGTAGCGGGTGAGCGTCTCCTGCCGGAGGCGGCGTACCACCTCACGGGCCTGCTCGGCCTCCCGCACGGCGCCCAGCGTCATCTCCTCGGCGCGATTTTGCGCGTCGCGCTCGATCTCCAGGGCGCGCGCACGCGCGGCCTTTTCGATCGCCTCGGCGCGGCGGGCCGCGTCCTGTTCCAGGACCTCGGCCCGGGCGTGCGACACCGTGAACCTCTCCACACGCGTCCGCAGCTCCCGGAGCTCATTTTCCTGCTGCTGCCGGCTTATCTCCCGTTCGGCCAGCACCTTGCGCACGGCGCCGATCTCCGTCTCCAGCCTGGACTTGACCTCGGCCAGCGTCTGCACGGTCTCACGCTCCCGCGCCAACTCCGCCGCAAGCTCCGCCACCTTCTCCCGCAACGCGGGCTGCCCGGCGTGTTTGTCGGCCAGCTCCTTCCACTGCGTCTGAAACCGCGCGGCGGCGGCGCGGGCTTCGTCCCGCTCGCGGCGCAACAGATCGGAGCCGGACCGGTATGCCTCGGTCTCCTCCCTGTGTTCGCGCTGCAAAGACTCAATGTAGGCAATGACATCCTGGCGGCGGAAGCCGCCCAGTGCCGCCCCTTTGAGCCGTATTCCGACATCCTTGTTTGTCATGTTCCCAGCCCCAGTCCCGAAGTGGGCTACGCCCACAGCCAAAATTCTTGTTTTTGTTGCCTCTTCGCGGCAAGAAAGCCTCAATGCGAACGATCTTGCCGCCGCGAGCCGTTCATTGCTCTCCGTTTGGCGCGAGGTGCGGCTCGATGCTCGACAGCAGCGTCTCCTCGGGCCTGGCACCCACCACGCGCTCCGCCTCGACGCCGTCTTTGAAAATCAGCAGCGTGGGTATGCTCATCACGCCGTGCTCGACCGCCAACTCGCGGTTTTCGTCTATATTGACTTTGCCAAACCGCGCCCGGCCCGCCAGCGCCTCCGCCAAACGCTCCACAATGGGGGCAATCAGCCGGCACGGCGCGCACCACGGCGCCCAAAAATCGACCACCACAACGCCGGATGTCTTCGACACCGCCTCGGAAAAATTCTGCGTGGTCAGTGTTTGCACTTCTCCTGCCGCCATACAGTTCGCTCCTTAATTGTTTTTCATAGATTCCCACCTGGTTTGTTCTGTCACTTTATTGTACCACACAAATTAAAAGAAGACAATGGTTCGGATGCCAGAAGGGCGTTTGTCGAAGGCCGTGTCGATTTTTTCGGCGGATAAGACAAAAATCACGGCGAATACCGGGGATATTTGCGGATGTTTTTTGTAAAATATGGCGAAACAAACCGCCGGCCCGCAATGGGCGGGGCGTTTGACACCCGAACCGGCCGACGCTTGCCCCGTCGCTTTCGATCTCTTTTTAGCAAAAGACAGCCCCGTGAGGGCTGCCTTTTGCTTTTCTGTCATTCTTCCTCTTCTGCGACGGACCCGACGCGTACCATGCGAGATACGGGCCGAACCCATGAAAAATCAAGTCACGATCTCTAAGAAGCTCGGGATGACCTCTCCGGAATAATAGAACAGGCCGCGACCCAGTTGGTCGGCGTCCCACACGCGCTGCGGGTTGTCGGGATACGCCGTGTAGCCGCCGGCGTACACTTCGATGCGGTTGCCGGAGGGCTCCCAGAAGTAGATGGACAGGCCGCGGGTGATGGCGTGGCGTGTCGGGCCAATGTCCAGCTTCAAGTGGTTGATGGCGATCCAGTCGGCCGCGTTGCCCACCTCGCTCCAGTCTTGCAGATAGAACCCGAGGTGATGCAGCTTGCCGGGCTTCGGATATTCCACGAAGGCCAGGTCATGCGGCTTGTTGGAGCTGGTGATCCAGGCGGCCAGACGGTTGCCGTCCGGGAGGTTGCACACTTCGGGCACAAACATGCCGAACACTTCGCGGCAGAACCGCTCGGCCTCGGCGATGTTGGGGCCGTACAGCAGGAAGTGGTCCATGCGCTGGGCGCGCATCCCGCGCGGCGGCGTCGTCCAGATGTCCGGGTTGCGGAGCTGCGGGCCCTTTTCGGCCAGAGCGACTTCGCTGTAGATCTCGAAGCGGTGCCCCGTGCTGATCGTAAAGCCGTAGCGCTTGCCGAAGCCGGGCTGGTCTGTGTTGGCGGGCACTTCCTCCACCGCGTAGCCAAAAGCGACGGTGTCGGCTTTTATGCGCTCCAGTTCAGCGGCATTCCCCACCTTAAAGGCGACGAAGTCGAGGCCCGCCTCGTCGGCCAGACGGAGCACGACGCTGTGATGGTCGAACTCGTCGTAAGCCTTGAGCAAGACGCGGCCGTCCGCGGTGCGTCCCACCTCATCGAGGCCCAACACATTGACGTAGAAGTTGAGCGTTTTGTCCAGATCGAGCACGCGGAGCTGGACGAGGCCGGGTCTCAGGGTTTGATTGATTGCCATACGTACCTACCTACCTTCCTTTTTTCTTCTTCAATGGTTCTGATTGTCAGGTCGCTTCGCGGCTTCACACAGCACAGAAGCAAAATACCCCGGGCGGCCTCCTCGCCGCTGATATGCGCCCGGCTCATTTTCTTCTCCACGTGGTAGGCCCCTTCCACGATCTGCATCTTGCAAATTCCACAGCCACCGCCGCAGCAACCGTTATGCAACGGGCCGCAACCGGCGTGGAACATCGCACGCAGGATAAACTCTTCTTCTTCGCAGACGAAACTCTCTCCGCTGTCCGCCAGTATAATTTTGTGCCGCTTCACAGCCGCCTGCCTCACAGTCGCCGCTCTCACACAAGAGCCGTTTTTTTGTTTTTGAGGTCGTTCGACACGTCGATGATCATGTCCTCCTGGCCTCCGACCATCTTGCGCCGGCCCAGCTCCACGAGGATGTCGCGCGGGTCGAGATGATATTTTTCCGCCGCCGCGTACACATGCAGGAGAAAACTCGAATACACGCCCGCGTAGCCGAGCATCAAAGAGCCGTTGTCAATGACCTGCGGCCGGTGCATGACGGGCTGGACGACGTCTTGCGCCAGATCCATAAGGCCGTAAAAATCGAGCCCCGTCTCAACCCCGCAGCGCGCGAGCACGCCGGCCAGCACCTCGATCTGCGCGTTGCCCGCGCCGGCGCCGAGCCCCCGCAGCGTGCCGTCCAGAAAAGACGCGCCGCTTTCTACCGCCTTCAGCGAGTTGGCGATGGCGAGACCCAGGTTGTTGTGGGCGTGGAACCCGACCGGGATCTTCACCCGGCGCGCCACGGCCTCCACGCGCGCGGCCACGTCGTCCGGAAGCAGGTACCCGGCGGAGTCGGCCAGGTTGATGTAATCGGCGCCGTAGCTTTCCATCTTGGCGGCCTCCTCGGCGATGCGCTCCGGGGACACCATGTGGACCATCATCAAAAACCCGACCGCAAACAGATTCATTCGTTTGGCCGCCCCGATGTGCTGCGCGCTGACGTCGCCCTCCGTCACATGGGTGGCGACGCGCACCGCCTGCGCCCCGCAGGCGACGGCCTCCTCCAGATTTTCGATCGTGCCGATGCCGGGCAGCAGCAGCACGGTGAGTTTGCTGTTTTGAATGGCCCGGCGGGCCGCCCGCAAAAGGGAAAACTCGTCCACGCCGGAAAAGCCGTAGGTATACCCGGAACCGCCGAGACCGTCTCCGTGGGAGAGCTCGATCAGCGCGACGCCGCTCTTGTCGAGGCCCGCCGCAATGGCGGTCACCTGTTCTTCGGTGAACCGATGCCTCACGGCGTGACTGCCGTCACGCAACGTGGTGTCGACCACTTTGACGCCCGCCATCAGGCTCCCCCCCCTTCGAGCATACCGGAGGCCAATTTTTCCGCCGTCGCCACCGCGGCGGCGTTGATGATATCAAGATTGCCGGAATAGGTCGGCAGGAAATCCCCCTGCCCCTCCACCTGGATGATGGCCGTGACTTTGTCGTCCTCGAGCACGGGCGGCACCCGCATTTTGTAGCCGGGCACATACTGCCGGATCGACGCCACCATGTCGTCGATGGACTGCCGGATCGGCGCCAGCCCGACGGACGGGTCTTTGACGCGCACCTGGATGGTGTTGGTCATCATCAGCGGCGGTTCGGCCGGATTCAGCACGATGATCGCCTTGCCGCGGTCCGCGCCGCCCACGACTTCGATCCCCTTGGATGTTGTCTGGGTGAATTCGTCCATGTTGGCCCGTGTGCCGGGGCCCGCACTTTTGGACGAGATGCAGGCCACGATCTCGGCGTAGGCCGCGCCGGCCACCCGGGCCACCGCGTGGACAATGGGGATCGTCGCCTGCCCGCCGCACGTCACCATGTTGACGTTTTTTTCGTCTTTCAGCCTGTCGAGGTTGACGCAGGGCACACAGTACGGGCCGACGGCCGCCGGCGTTAAATCGATGGCGATCTGCCCCGCCTCCCGCAGCAGCGGCGCGTGCTTCCGATGCGCGGCGGCGCTGGTGCAGTCGAATACAATGCGCACGTCCCCGCGCCGGATAACGGCCTGCACGCCCTCGGTGGACACGTCCACCCCGTGGGACGCGGCCCGCCGGATCCCCTCCGACTCGACGATACCGGCCATCAGCGCCATTTCCAGGTGTTGACTGCGGAAGATCTTATACATGATATCGCTGCCGATGTTACCCGGCCCGATCACAGCCACTTTGACTTTTGACACTTCGTGTACCCCTTTCAGACAAATTCCGCCCTCACGACGCCCAGTGTGGAAAACCGCGCCTCAAACACATCGCCCTTTCGCGCTTCCGGCGCGGCGGAGAAGGCGCCCGAGAGCACGACTTCGCCCTTGTTCAGCGTGACGCCGTAGGCCCACAGGCGGTTGGCGAGCCACGCCACCGCGGCGCACGGATCTCCCAATACGGCCGCGCCCGTCCCGAACTCCGTCAGCGTGCCGTTTTTGAAGAGACGCATCTCCTCGTTTGGCAGATCGACGCGGTGGGGGGGGAGTTTGATCTCTCCCAAAATGTAGCGCCCGCTGGAGGCGTTGTCGGAGATCGTGTCCACGAGTTTGATTTTCCAGTCCGCCACGCGGCTGTCCACGATCTCAAAAGCGGCCGTCACATATTCGACGGCGGCGCGCACGTCCTCCGGTGTGACGTGACCGCCGGGCAGGTCCTCCCCCAAGACAAAGGCCACTTCGCCCTCGATCTTCGGCTGGAGCAGCGCCTCTGTGGACACGCGGTCGGACGGGCATTCCATAGCGGCAAAGAGGTGGCCGTAGTCCGGTTCGCTGACGCCGAGCTGACGCTGGATCCCGGGGGATGTGAGGCCGATCTTCTTACCGGAGATCACGTGCCCCATCTGCGTGACGCGGCGCACGTTGGCGAGTTGGATCGCGTAGGCGTCGTCCACCGTGAGAGCGGGGTCCCGCTCCGTCAGCGGCGCAATGGCCTTGCGCGTGCGCTCCGCCTCATACAGCAGCCGCGCGTACTCCTCAATGCGTGTATCGCTCACAGCACTCCCTCCCAGGCCCGGACGGTGAGGGGTTCTCACAGGTCCGGCGTGTTCTCAAAGAAATTTTTCAGCAGTTCGGCAAATTCTTTGGCGCGTTCGATCTGCGTCCAGTGCCCGCACTTGCCGAAGATATGGAGCTGCGCGTTTTCGAGCAGCTTGATCAGCTTAAGAGACGTCTCCAGCGGGATGACTCTGTCTTCCCGGCCGTGGACGATCAGCGTCTGGTGGCGCACGGTGCGCAGATAGCCCTCGTTGCCCGCCATAGACTCCACGCCCTGCTGGCGCGGCGCGGGGAACAGCGCGGAAAAGCTCTCTTGGAAACCCGGCTGGATGCTGGCCTCATAGCGCAGCTTGGCAAGGTCGTCCGAGACGATCGCGCGGTTGTAGGCAAAGATGTCGAGCAGTTCTTTCATGTTGTCGAGCGACGGCGTATACCCCCACACGCGGTCGAGCCCATAGGTGAGCGGGAACGTGACGCCCATGCTGCCCATGAGCACCAGTTTGTCCACACGCGCCGGGTGTTTCACCGCCACCGCCAGCGCCAGCGCGCCGCCGAAGGAGTTGCCGACGAGATGTACCTTGTCGAGTTTCAGCGCGTCCAGCAGATCGATCGTCTGCTGCACCCAGGCGTTCATGTTGCAGACGAGGCCCTCCGGCCGGTCGGTATATCCAAACCCCACCATATCCGGCGCCACCACCCGGTAGTGCACGGACAGCAGCGGAAACAGCTTGTTCCAGTTGGCCCACGCGGTGACGCCCGGCCCGGAGCCGTGCAACATCACAATGGGCGCTCCCCCGCCCAGATCGTGATAGTTTGTGCGAAACGCTCCCGTCTGGATAGAAGACGCGATTTCGGGTCTGTTTGTTGACATAGTATGATCTCCTCTCCTCAATTCTGTGCCGCCGTCCGCGCGCGACCGCGGCGGATGCGGTTTTGCGTCTCACCGCCGTGCCTTAAGCGCTCACTCTTTGCGCCTGAACCCGATGGCGTAGGAGATGTCCTCCGCGGCCTGTTTCAGCATCACAACGGTTTGGTTTAGTTTGTCTCCCAGCAGATTGCCGTAGAGGCCCGACACGCTGACGGCGTAACGCGCGTTGCTGTCTTTGTCGAAGATCGGCACGGCCACGCACCGCAGGCCGTCCATCACTTCTCTGTCGTCCATCGCGTAGCCCTGCTTGCGGATCTTCGCCAGCTCCTGCTCCATCTCGGGGATTGTGGTGATCGTGCGCTTCGTGAAACGGGGCATCCCTTTTGCGGAGAGAACGGAACGCACCTCCGCATAAGATTTGTATGCCAGCAGCGCTTTGCCGAGCCCTGTGCAGTGCATCGGCTGCCGGCCGCCCACCTCGGAGACGACCCGGATCATCTGCGTGGAATCTACCTTTTCGAGGTAGAGCACCTCGCCGTCTTCTTCGGTGGCAAGCTGTAACATCTCACCCAGTTGCGCGTTGATACCCCGCATGTAGGGCAGGGCCACCGCCCGTACGTCCCACAGGGAGGCAACGATGTTCCCGATCTCAAAAAACCGGACGCCCAGCCGGTAGAGCCCCGTCGCGGAAGATTGTGCCAAATAATGGTAATCTCGCAACGTGGAGAGCAACCCGTGGATCGTGCTCTTGGGCCAGCCCAAACGCTTGGAAAGCTCCGTAACAGAAATGTCCCTCTTGACTTCCGCCATGATGTCAAGCAGGGTCAGCGCGCGCGCCACAGACTGCACATGGGAAAGTTTTGCCTTTGGCTGACCGCTTTCGCCCATTTTACACTTCCTCCGTCAATGATCCCTATTGCTAAAACAATTGTCGAATCCTCCGATGCGTATGTACATAATAACATGGGCGCGGCTTTTCTTCAATGGGTGTTGTTCCCGCATGACGAATAAGTGTTCTCATCTGTCAAACTTTTCGCTTTTTCCATGTTGTTCCACAAAAAACGCCCCGCCGGGTGTGCCCCGAACGCGGCGTTTTCGTCATGATTTTACGTATTTTTGTCTGTGGCGCGCCTGGGTTTGAGGTTGCCGATCTTGGCGCGGCGGGCGGCCAGTTCGTCGGTGACGGCCGTGAGCGGCAGGTCCTGCGCCGCCATCAAAACCAGCAGGTGGTAGATGAGGTCGCAGATCTCCTGCGCCGTCTGGGCGTTGTCTCCGTTTTTGGCGGCGATCAGCACCTCGCCGGCCTCCTCGCTCACCTTTTTCAGGATCTTGTCCAGCCCCTTCTCAAACAGATAACACGTGTAGGAGCCCTCCTGCGGATGTGTCCGCCGGCGGCGGATCACCGCGTCCAGCGCCTGCCACACATCCTCCGAAGGCGCCGGCGGCGCGCCCGGCGCCCCGCCGTCCGCTCCCGACACGCGGCGGAAAAAGCAGGAGACCGCCCCCGTGTGGCAGGTGGGCCCGGCGGGGTCGCACAGGTAGAGCAGCGCGTCCTCGTCACAGTCTGCCCGCACAGCCCGCACATGCAGCACGTGCCCGGAGGTCTCCCCCTTGTTCCACAGGGTCTGCCGGCTCCGGCTCCAAAACCAGGCCGTGCCGGTCGAGAGCGTCAGCGCCGCGGCCTCGCGGTTCGCGTAGCCCAGCATGAGCACCGCCCGGGTCGTGGCATCCTGCACCACAACCGGGATGAGCGGGCCCTTTTGAAACAGCCTGTCGAGATCGTACCCGGGCTGTAAACCGTCTTTTGTCTTCATCCGGCGCCTCCTTCTCCGGCCGCGGCCCATGCCCCGGCCGCGCGCAGGCTTTCCGCCAAGTCGAGGCGTCCGGCGTACAGCGCCTTGCCGACGATGACGCCGTCCATGCCCGCCTCATGAAGCCGCGCCAAATCCTCCGGCGCGGACACGCCGCCGCTGGCCACCAAACGGCAGGCGCAGGCGGCCCGCAGGGCGCGCAGCGGCGCGAGACTCGGCCCGGCCAGCGCGCCGTCCGCGGCGATGTCGGTAAAGATGATCGTCCGCACGCCGAGGGCCTCCACGGCGCGCGCCAGATCGAGCGCGTCCGTTTGCGCGTCCCGCAGCCAGCCCTCGGTGCGGACCCGCCCGTCTCTGGCGTCGATGCCCACCGCGACCCGCTCTCCGTAACGCGCCGCGGCCGCCCGCACAAACGCCGGGTCCGTCACGGCCGCCGAGCCGATCACAAAGCGCCACACGCCGAGCGCGTCGGCCCGCGCCAGATCTGTCATGGCGCGCAGCCCGCCGCCCAATTCGATGCGGGCCGGCGCCGCCGCCGCCGCGATCGCGGCCACAACGGACTCGTTGCGGCGCACGCCGTCTTTTGCGCCGTCCAGGTCCACCACGTGGATCAGCGCCGCGCCCGCCGCCCGGTAGGCGGCGGCCACGGCCGCCGGATCCTCCGCCACCTCGTGCACCGTGCCGAAATCCCCCTGCAACATGCGCACACAGCGCCCGTCCTTCAGGTCGATCGCCGGTATGATCTCCATCGTATTGCCTCCGTTTCGCTCTTTTGTCACAGGACCCCTTTGGTGGACAAAACCCCGCCCCCGGTGGGGCGGACGGCCCGCCGCAGCGCGTGGGCGCAGGCCTTAAACACAGCCTCCGCAATGTGGTGGGCGTTCTCTCCGTAGGCCTCTATGTGCAGCGTCAGCCCGGCGGCGGCGCACACCGCCCGCCAGAATTCCTCTGTCAGGCAGGCGTCGTACGCGCCGATGCGCGCCTGGGTTTCGGGGATGCGGCAGCGCAGATAGGGCCGCCCGCCAATATCCAGCGCCACCGCGGCCAGCGCCTCGTCCATCGGGACGCGCGCCTGCCCGAACCGTTCGATGCCCGCGCCGGCGCCCAGCGCCTGCCGGAGGGCCTGCCCCAATACGAGGCCCGTGTCCTCCACCGTGTGGTGGCCGTCCACCTCGAGGTCACCCCGCACTTGCAACCGCAGCCCCAGGCCGCCGTGCAGCGCCAGCGCGGTGAGCATGTGGTCAAAAAATCCGATGCCGGTCTCCACCGCCGTCTCCCCGCCGTCGAGCGACAGCGTGAGCGTGATATCCGTCTCTTTTGTGCGGCGGCTGACCGCAGCCGTTCTTTCCATACAACCCCGCCTATCTTCGACAAATTACCATTATTTGTAAATTTCTGTGGGCCGCGCCCGCCGCCCGAATAATTTGTTTTTATGGCCGTTTCGTCCGCGCACCACGCAAACGGATCAGAGGCAGTGCGCCAGGGCGGCGAACAGGGCTTCGTGTTCCGCCTCGGCGCCGGCGGTGACGCGGAGGGTTTCCGGAGGCAGGCGGCGCACAAAGATGTTCCGCGCGCACAGGGCCTCGTACAGGGCAGGGACGCGCGGGCCGGTGAGGAGAACGAAGTTCGTCTCCGTCTCATGCGCCTCCAGGCCCTCCGTACGCGCCGCAAAGTCCGCCAGCGCGCGGCACAGCGCCGCCGTCGACCGCCGGATCCGCCGCACGCACGCGTCCAGATAATCCGTCTCCGCCAGCACGGCCGCGCCCACCGCCTGGGCGAGGGCGCTCACGTTGAAGGGCGACTTGACGGCGCGCAGCGCGGCCGCGAACGGGTCGCCGCCGACCGCAAACCCCAGCCGCGCGCCCGCCAGGCCCAGCGCCTTCGAACAGGTCCGCAGCACGATCAGGTTGTCCCGCTTTCGCGTGTGCGCCAGCACGCTCTGGTCCCAAAAATCCATGTACGCCTCGTCCACCGCCACCGGGCAGTCCACCGCGTCCGCGAGCGCCAGCACCTCCGCGGCCGGCGCGCCGAGCCCGGTCGGGTTGCAGGGGTTTGAGAAGATGATGAGGTCCGCCGGCCGCGCCCGGTGGGCCGCCAGCAGCGCGTCCATGTCGGGCCGCCCGCCCGCCTTGGGCGTTGCGACACAGTTGTGCTCGCAGAGCTGCGCGTAGACGCGGTACATCGAAAAATCCGGCTCGCTGACCAACACGCGCCCGCCGTGCGGCACCAGCGCCGCCATCAGCAGGGAGATCAGCTCGTCGGACCCGTTGCCGGCCACCACGCCGGAGGCGGGTACGCCCGCGCGCGCGGCAAAGAGGGCGCAGAGCTCCGCGGCCGCCGGGTCCGGGTAGCGGTGCAGCGCGACGGACCGCACGGCCGCCGTGATCTTCTCCCACAGCCAGTCGGGCGGCGGCAGAAAGCTCTCATTGGCGTCCAGCCTGACCGCACCGTCCGGCGCCGGCGCGGCGGCGTAAGGGGTGAGGCGCGTCAACTTGTCCGGCCATCTCATAGGCTTGCCCCCTCCAGACTATAGGAAAATCATGATTTTCCTATTTAGGACCACTACATATAGTGTGTATATACCATATGTAGTGAAGAATTACTATATATAGTATGGCGTGATGAAAACGTTTACGTTTTCACACAGTCTTCCTCCCGCGCCGCGCCTTCGTCCGCGAAACGCATCCGCGCGGAGGCGGCGTGGCCGTGCAGCCCCTCGGCGCGGGCCAGCACCTCCACATCCCGCCACAGCGGGGCAAAGGCCGTCCTGTCAAATTCGATCACGCTGGTCTTCTTCAAAAAAGCGTCCACCGACAGCGGCGAGAAGAACCGCGCCGTGCCGGATGTGGGCAGCACGTGGCAGGGCCCGGCCATATAATCTCCCAGCGCCTCGGGGCTGTACGGGCCCAAAAAGACGGCGCCCGCGTTGCGGATCTTCGGCAGCAGCGCGCGCGGGCGGCGCGTCAGAATCTCCAGATGCTCCGGCGCGATCCGGTCGGCCAGCCGGCAGGCCTCGTCCCAGTCCCCGCAGACGACGCCGGCCCCGAAATCCCGCAGAGACGCCTCCGCCACGGCCCGCCGGGGCAGCCCGGCCAGCTGTGCCGCGCACGCCGCCCGCACGGCCTCAGCCACCGTTTCGTCGGTGGTCACCAACACCGCGGAGGCCATCTCGTCGTGCTCGGCCTGGGAGATCATGTCCGCCGCCGCCAGGGCCGGGTCTGTGCTTTCGTCGGCCATCACGAGCACCTCCGAGGGGCCGGCCACCATGTCGATGTCGATGACGCCGTAGAGCTGGCGCTTCGCCTCCGACACATAGACGTTGCCCGGCCCGACGATCTTATCGACCGGCGGGATGGGCCCCGCGCCAAACGCCAGCGCCGCCACGGCCTGCGCGCCGCCGACCGCAAACACCCTGTCCACGCCGGCCAGCGCCGCCGCCGCCAGCACCGCCGCGCTGAGATGCTCCGTGGGCGGCGTGACCATGATGATCTCCTCCACCCCCGCCACCTTGGCGGGGATCGCGTTCATCAGCACGCTGGACGGGTAGGCCGCCTTGCCGCCCGGCACGTAGAGCCCGACGCGGGTCAGGCCCCGCACGCGCACGCCCACCCGGCCCCCGCCCGGGGCGTCCCATTCGTCGGAACGGACAAGCAGTCTCTCCTGGTAGGCCCGGATGCATTCGGCGGCCCGCAGGAGCGCCCGCGTCACATCGGCCGGGCAGCGCGCGGCGGCGGTCTCCCACTCCGCGCGCGGGACTTCCCGCGGCGCGCTGCCGTCCAGCGTCCGCGCGTACCGGCACACGGCGTCCCAGCCCCCGGCGCGCACTTCGTCGATCAGCGCGGACACCGCCGCGCGCACCGCCGCGCCGCTGTCGCGCCGCCGCGCGGCCTGCAGGGCCAGGAGCGCCTCGGCCTCACCGGCGGCGGCGCGTACGACCGTAAACATCAGCTTTCCTCCAATCCCGCGCGGCACAGGGCCACAAAGGCCTGCACCCGCGTCCGTTTCATCTTCATGGCCGCCAGATTGACAATGAGGCGCGCGCTGACGGGGCAGATGTCCGCGACGGGGACCAGCCCGTTGGCCCGGAGCGTGGCGCCCGTCTCCACAATGTCCACAATGGCGTCGGCCAGCCCCAGCAGCGGGGCGAGCTCCACCGAGCCCTCGATCCGGATGATCTCCACGTCCATCCCCCGCGCCGCGAACCAGTCGCCGGCCACGTTCGGGTACTTTGAGGCCACGCGCCGGTGCCGGTAGGTGCCGAAGAAATCCTCCCCCTCGCGCACCGCCAGCGCAAACCGGCACGCGCCGAAGCGCAGATCCAGCACCTCGTAAAAGGACTGCCCGTACTCGAGGATCGTATCTTTCCCCACAACGCCGAGGTCGCACACACCGTGCTCCACATAGGTGATGACGTCCGGCGCTTTGGCCAGCACCACCTCCACCCCGGCGTCCGGCAGCGGGTGGATCAGCCGCCGGCCCTTGTCCTCCAACGGCGTCGTGTCGGCGCCCCCGCGCCGCAGCAAATCGAGCAGTTTTGTCTCCAGCCGGCCCTTGGTCAGCGCCAGCCGCAGCGGTTCCCTCACACCGTCACCTCCCCCGGGTTACGCGAAAATTGCAATTTTCGCAGTCAAATCCGCGCCGTAAATCCGCGCCGTATAGTATGTTAATTTTATCACAATAGTCATGCGTTATATGATGGGAACGCTTTCACACGGATTCTCCCGCCGGCACGCCGGGCACCGGCACTTCCTCTCCGCCCCGCTCCATGTCCACAACGGCGGCGATGCCCCGGCTCCGCGCCAGCGCCAGGCTCTCCGCCAATGTGGCGCAGGGGGAGAGCTCGTATGCGTCCCGCCCCGCACGCGCCACCAGGCCGAGCGCCTCCCGCAGCCGCGCCGGCGGAAAGTGGAGAAGACGCCGCGCGCGCCGGAGCGCCGGGCGCGTCTCCTCCGCGCGGGCGCACAGCGCGTCGATGTCCAGCACAAAGCCCGCGCCCGGCGCCGCGCGCCCCAGCGCGCCCATCAGGTGGTCATAGCGGCCGCCGGTCAGCACGGCGCGCCCCGCCCCGGAGACATAGCCGCGGAAGACAAGGCCCGTGTAGTAGTCGATCTGGTGTACGAGGCCGAAGTCGAGCCGGATGTGGCGGCCGAGCCCCGCGTCCGTCAGCGCCGCGTACAGGTCCCGCAGGTAGGCGAGCGCCTCGTCGGCCTCCGCCACGCCGAGCGAGCCCGTCTCCTCAAACAGCTCCGCCCCGCCGAAAAGATGGCACAGACGCAAGATGGCCTCACAGACCGGGCGGTTTTCGAAGGCCTCCAGCCTGTCGCCCAAAGAGGCGAAATTCTTCCGTTCGATGAGCGCGCGCAGCTCCTCCGCCGCGCCGGGCGGCGCTTGCAGAGCGCGAAACAGCGCCCGAAAGAGCGCGGCGTGGCCGAGCTCGATGCGGTATTCTCCGGCGCCCAGTTCCGAGAGCGCCTCATCCGCCAGCGACAGCACCTCGAGGTCGGCCTTCAGCCCGCCCGCGCCGATGAATTCCACACCCGCCTGCCGCGTCTCCAACCGCCGCCCGCGGTGTGTGGCGCCGTCGCGGTACACGTCTTGCAGGTAATAGAGCCGGACGGGCATCGGCTCTCCGCCCAGCCGGGCCGCGACCACCCGGGCCACCGGCGTCGTCGAATCGGGCCGCATGGCCAGCACGCGCCCGTCTCTGTCGATCAGCTTGACCATCGACTCGGGCGGCATCGGCTGCCCGGTGCGCGCGAAGAGCTCAAAGAGCTCGACGGCCGGGGTCATCACCTCGCGGTACCCATAGCGCGCGAAGAGCGCGCCCGCGTGCGCCTCCATCTCCCGGCGCCGCCCGCAGGCGTCAAACAAATAATCCTGCGCCCCCGCCGGCGTCCCCACCAGGCTTCTCGCCATGCCCGTTCCCCCCATCTGTGAAATATGGAATTTTTTGGATATTCCGAACGCCCTGACCGCAATCCGTTTTTGCCGTCCGCGCTTTGATTGTTTATCACACTAAAGTGATAACATGATAGCACAGTATAATCCCGTTGTCAATCCCCCATCCGCCGCACCTTGTCAATTGACAATTGACAATTGATAATTGACAATTTTGTCCGTCCCCCGCATGTGGCAACACACCCATGTGTGCGCCCGATCCCGTCCTCCCGCGCAAAAATGGGTGACCGGAAAATAAAAAGAGGGTTTGCGGCCCTTGTCTCCGCAAACCCTCCGTGCTCTTTCCGGGCTGTCGCTCCGGCCTCACGCCTTCCCGTCGCAGCCGAGAACGTTTTTCAACTTGCGCTGCACGAGTTCCTTGATGTTGGCGCGGGCCGGCGTCAGATATTGCCGCGGATCGAAATGGTCGGGATGCTCCGCGAAATGACGGCGGATCGAGGCTGTCATCGCGAGACGCAGGTCGGAGTCGATGTTGATCTTGCACACGGCCATCTTGGCGGCCTGGCGCAGCATGTCCTCCGGGATGCCGATGGCGTCCGGCATCTTGCCGCCGTGCGCGTTGATCATCGCAACAAACTCGGGGATGACCGAGGACGCCCCGTGCAGCACGATGGGGAAGCCGGGCAGACGGCGCTGCACTTCCTCCAAGATGTCAAAGCGAAGCTGCGGCTTTTGGCCGGGCTTAAACTTGTACGCGCCGTGGCTCGTGCCGATGGCAATGGCCAGGCTGTCGACGCCCGTCTTTTGGACAAATTCTTCCACTTCGGCGGGGTTTGTGTAGGAGGCGTCCTCCGCCGAGACGTTGACGGCGTCTTCGATGCCGGCCAAACGGCCGAGTTCACCCTCGACAACCACGCCGCGCGCGTGCGCGTAGTCCACAACCTGACGCGTCAGGGCAACGTTGTCCTCGAATGTGTGGTGGGAACCGTCGATCATG
This sequence comes from Oscillospiraceae bacterium, assembly GCA_031255175.1. GTDB lineage: Bacteria > Bacillota > Clostridia > Oscillospirales > UBA929 > JAIRTA01. The sequence continues at coordinate 18,192 of JAIRTA010000147.1, forward strand.
ACGGAGGTGAAACCGCCGTCGATACAGCTTTTGCAGATCTCGAAAGTGTCGCCGTGGTCCAGATGGACGCAGATGGGCAGACCGGTGTCCTCCAACGCGGCTTCGATCAGCTTCATGAGGTAGACGTGTTTGGCGTACTTGCGCGCGCCGGCCGACACCTGCAGGATCAGCGGCGCCCGCTCCTCCTTCGCGGCCTCGGTGATGCCTTGAATGATCTCCATGTTGTTCACATTGAACGCGCCGATGGCATACCCGCCCTCGTAGGCTTTTTTGAACATTTCCGTCGATGTGACAAGTGGCATGTCTGAAGCTCCTTTCCTGTTGTGTGATTCCCTTTATGTTCGAGCCGTCCGGCTCTTCCTCTTTTTGCAGTGTACCAGCATTTCGCGAAAATTGCAAGAATTCTTTCCGCGCCGCCCGGTATAAAGAGAAATCATACGCGCGGGCCTTGACGGGAGACGGGCCTCTGTAATACAGTGGTGGCGTTGACCCCCGAAAATCCGCCCGAAAATCCGTATGAAAAGGAAGTGGCACACAGTGAAACCGGCATTCGCGGCGCTGCCGACAAAACAGGAACTGGAGAACAGGATCCACAGGCTGCGCGCGGCCCTCGACGCGCGGGACGGCGCGTGGGACATCGCCCTGGTTGCCGACAAGGTAAACCAGTATTATTTGACGGGCACGATGCA
>JAIRTA010000036.1 GCA_031255175.1 Oscillospiraceae bacterium
TTCCCTATCAGGGTCCCGTTTACGTACACCACCGAGTTTTGGTACACACCCTCAAAGTCTATGCTGATCTTCTTCCCGCGCAGCTCCTCCGGCAGCGAGAACGTCTTCCGGTACCACCCGAGCCCGCCTTCCATATACCCCTGCGAGTTGTTCCCGTCGGACACCTTCGCCCCCTCGATGCTGAAGTCGTGCGGCACGTTTACCGTCCGCCACTCGCTGTCGTCGTACGCCGGCGAGATCACCTCCGCCGTCGTCACGCCCCCGGCGTCCGCCATCCCGCTCGTCGCGAACCCGGTCGCGCCGCTCCCAGACGCGACGCTCGGCGTCCGCGTCGCCAGATAGAACTGCCACCCGTCGTTGAAGTCGATGATCTGCCGTCCCCCGCCTTCGTCGACAGCCATCGCCCCGACCGTCGCCGGCGCGATCTGGAACATCGACACCAGCATACAAAGGGCCATCACCAAAGCGATCCGTTTGCTCTTTCCAGACATGTCCATTCCCTCTTCTCTCTTCATAAATTTATATATTGCGGTCCAAGACCGCTGTCGCGCCGCAATTTCCGTCTCCCCCGCGCACAAACAAAACCACACTCCGCGCGACCCGCGGGAATGGTTTTGCATCGCCCACGGCTCCGTCTATACCATATAAGGTATACCTTTTGGGAGTAAAAAACATCTTCATCGCATTTATACCTATATCACAAAAAATCTCAAAAAGCAAGCATTTTCATTTGCTATTTCTTCATAGAAGGGGCATTTTTTTATAGCCAAAATGGTAATTTTATGAAATTTTTTCCCACTCCGAAAAGGTATACCTTTTCAGCGTTGTTTTTTATGCCAAATTCGGATGCTCGCTTTTGTGTGAAATGGATAAAGCTATCTTGCGACCACCTATTGACTTTAACGATAATTTATAATATTATAGATATAATCACTGTACATATCCCGTTTCCCAAAAGGTATACATTTTTGAATTTGGGAAATATTTCCTTTTCTTTTGCCTTCTTTCCGTCATTTTTGGCACCATGACAACAGAACCTCGAAGCAAATGCTTCGAGGTTCTGTTGTCATGAATGGCTCTTATCATCAGAAGGCGTTCGTTCCTATCGGTTCCGGCGTGATGTCCGGCAGGAGCGGCGTGTAGTTGTCTTGCGTCCAGGTGAAGACCTTCACCGTGTAAAGCGCGGGATAGCCGGAGGCGTCGAAGCGGAAGTTGAGCGTGTTCTGCCCCAGGGCGTCGCACGCCCGGGTGTCCGCCGCCAGCAGCCGTCCGTCTTCGCCGTACACGGCGACAACGGACAGGAGCGCCACCGGGTCCGGATCATTCTGCCGGATCGTGACGTCGACGGCGACTTCCCCGTCCGCCTCCGACACGACGGCCGACGCGCTGAGCCCGCTGACCACCGTGACGACACACCGGTCGGTAAAACCGCCCTCTTCCGCTGTGACGGTGAACACGGACACGCCCTCACTCCGGGCGTACACCGTGAGGCTGCCGTCCTCGTTCTCGGTAAACGTGACGTTGCTTCCCTCTGTTTGGGCCCAGGCGTACCCCTGGTTCGCGGCGTGGGCCGGAAGCACGCGCGCGCGGAGCCGGTAGGATTCGCCGACGCGCAAGATCAGGCTGTTCAGGTTGGTCTGGATGCCTGTCACCGCCCCCTCAGGCGGCGTGACGTCATCCTCTTCGACCACCACCGTGCAGATCTCAAACACCGCGGGATCCATCACAGATGTGGCCTTGACCTGCACCTGCCCGGGCCGCAGCGCCTCAAACGCGGCGGGGTTGCTCTCCTCCCGGAGCGCCAGCACAGGCGCCCCCTCCTGGAGGATTGTCCACGTCACGGGCAGCATCGCCTCTTTGCCGTCGTCACAGACACTCACGGCGCGCAGAGAGAATTCGTCCCCCGCAAAGACGGTCTTGACCGCCTCGTCGAACCGGAGCGCGGACACCTCCGTGGGCGTGAACTTTGTAAATTTCGCGTCGGCCCAGTCGGCGTGGTCGTTGGAGTTGGCGTTGTCGCTGCCCAGGGTTGTCACCAGCAGGAGGCGTTTGGCCCCGGTCACGGGGACCTGCACCCGCTCGGCCGGCGTGCGATATCTCATGATGCCGCTCTGGAACGCCAAGACGTCGTCCACATACACGAGGAACTCCAGGTTGGATCTGCTGGACCTCTGTTCCACGTCCACGCCCACCCAGGCCTCAAACATGTCGGCCTCAAGGTTCTCAATGTCGATCAGCACCTCGGAATAGGAGTGGGCTCCGATGCCCTTGTCGAAGCTCTGGTTGACGTCACCCGGCATCGTGATGGTGATCTTGGCGCCGGATTCTGTTTTTTGATCCCGGCGGACGTAGTCCCACTCTGTCTCCGCCCGCAGCCAGTCGATGTCGCTCGCGTAGATCTGATCGACCTGCTGGAAGGCGATTGTATAGGTCCTGCTCTCCCCGTTGACCGTGGCCTTCACCGTGGCCGTCCCCTCCGGGCTCTCGGGCTGCGTCACCTCGACCGCCACGGTCGAAGGCGCCGACACGGTGACCGCCGGGATCACGGCGGTTCCGCCCTTGAGAACGCGGTGCGTGTACGCGGTCACGTTGGCGTCAAAGCCGCCGAGGGGCTTCCCGTTGACATAGATGGCGCGGATCTCGTCGCGCACCACATCAAAGAGGCGCTTGCTCTCGGCCATCTTGGCGTCTGTTGCGTCCGCGGCGCCGATGGGGGTGAGCCGGTAGGTGTATTCGTACGAACCGGAACCCGGAAGCTGGTACTTGGCCAGCGTGGCCGGCCCGCACGCCGCGCTGCCGACGCCGGCCTGCGCGTAGTCGATATTTAAGATGGCGCTGGGGCTCTTCGGCGCGAGATACATGTGCCGCAGGCCCTCAAAGTCCCGCTCGTCGTAGTGGCTGGCCCCCGCGCTGATCAGATCGCGCGCCGTCACCAGCAGCCCGGCGCCCTCGTCGTCCGTCACCGAGATCCACCGGACGTCCGTGCGGTTGCCGAAGAACTGCGGGCGCAGGTAGGGCACGTATTGGTCCTCCGTTCGGGCCGCGTAGACGCCGACGGGGCTACCCACATTGCGGTCGGAGTAGTTTTCCATCGGCCCGCGGCCGTAGTATTCCATGTTGCGCAGGGTTTCCGCCAGGTACATCTTCATGCCGACCCGCAGCAGGAGCGTGGAGCCCGCGCCGGGGTATAGCACGTTGTTGACAACGACGTCGCCCGTCCCGTAGATCGTGTAACGCGTGACGTTCTTTGCGTTGCGGGCGCGTGTGAGCGTGGAACTCACCTCGATGTCGATGGTGTTTTCCCGCTGCGTGACACGCAGTCCGTCTATGTTCGCGTTTGCCCACGCGTCCCTGTAGTTGCTGTCGTAGCCCGTGTCGTTGTCGCCGGGGGTGCGCCACGGGTCGACAAACGGACCGCGCCGGAGCAGTTCTTTTCCGTTCGACACAAAGCTCGTGATCTCGCCCTTTGTCTTGTCGAATGTAATCTTAAACCGTTCGCCTTCGGCCGTCACCGCCGTGTCGCCGTTCTCCACGCGGGTGAACGCGGGGACCGTCTCCGGGTCGAGGGCAAAGGCCTCGTCCCGCGCGCCGATCGGAAGTTCGAACTGGGCGAACGCGATCACATGTCCCGCCCGGGCCCACGCCTCGTCCTCTTTCAGCGACGACGTGAACTCGAGGAAATATTCCGCGCCCGGCTTCACGTCCAGGCCGGCGATGTCGATCTCCGCCACCGTGCTGGCCAGCGGCGCCACATTCAGGTCCAGCGTCCCGGACAGCACCACCTTGTGGTCCTCTTTGACAACCCAGCTGTGATTGTAGCGGCTGAGCGGGGTGTTGAGAAACTCATTTGTGATCTTCACCGCGCCCTTGGCCAGGTTGACGGCCTCGAACCAGACCTCCTGGTGGGCCTTTTTGACCTCCTGCGTCACCGGCTTCGGGTCGCGGTTTGCGAAGAAAATGCCGTTGCCGCAGAAGCTGTTGTCGGTGACCGTCTCGCCCCAGTCGCCGCCGTAGGCGTTGTAGGTCTCCTCTTCGTACTCCGGCTGGAAGACCCGCACGTTGCTCTCCCCGAAGTCGTTCCAGTACAGGACGTTCGGGTCGGCGGCGGTGCGCGACGCGTCTTTGATCTGCTCCTCGGTCAGCGCGGTCTTGTAGATGCGGACCGCGTCGATCAGGCCGCTGAAATTGCGCCCCGTGTATTGCGGGTTGTAGCCGATGCCGAGCGGATACCGGGTCGCGCCGGTGCTGTTGTCGGCCGTTACACTCGAGGAACGTGAGGCCGTTGCCACATTCTCGCCGTTGATATAGAGCCGATAGCGCCTCGCGGACGGCTGTGTGCCGTCGTACACGGCGACAAGCTGCTTCCAGGTGCCGTCGAACCAGTCCGCGGGGAGCCGGTATGTGGCTGTCCCGGCGCTGTAGCCGTCTACAAAGAACTCGATCTGCTGGCTGCCGCCCTTCAGCGTGAGGCCGTTGTCACCTTTGGAGACGATGTCCCCGTGCGTCGAACCGGTTGTGGCGGGGTTGACCCACGCCTCGATCGTAATCTGATTGGAGGCGGCGTTCAGCTTGCCGTTGACCGGATACGTCACCGTGCCCTTCAGCGCCTGTGTGCCGCCGCGGCCCGCCTCCATTGTCCCCGTGACCATCCCCTCCACGCCGGAGATGTCGTCGGTCGTATACACCACCGGCGCGCCGGCGGTCGGCATCCGGAGGGATTGGTCGACGAAGTCCCAGATGAAGCCGCCCTGCGCGTTCGGATAGGTGCGGAATTCGTCCCAATATTCCGTAAAGCTGCCCATTGCGTTGCCCATGCTGTGCTCATACTCAGACATGATGAGCGGCTTTTTGTTCGCGGTGTTCTTGGCGTAACTCGGTATGTAGCTGACCTGCGGATATTGCACGCTCTGGATGTCGACCAGCGCGTCGCGGTTGTCGCGCTCGTACTTGATCACGCGGGTGCGGTCGCGCCCGACGATCCAGTTGCGCCCCACATACATGGCATAGTTGTTGTTCAGCGCGTAGGTCTTGTACGTCGCCTCGTTGCCGAGGGACCAGATGATCACGCAGGTGGCGTTTTTGTCGCGCTCCACCATGCTCTGCATCCGGTCTACCACGGAGTTTGTCCAGATGGGCAGCCCGGACGGAATGTCGCCGTTTGTCGCGCCGTAGTGCGACTCGATGTTGGCCTCATCGCACACATAGATCCCGAGCTCGTCCGCCAGCGCGTACGTCAGCACGTTGTTTGGATAGTGAGAGGTGCGCAGCGCGTTGATGTTGTATTGTTTCATGAGGAAGAGGTCCCGCACGATCTCGCTTGGGGTGACGGCGCGGCCGTTTTCGAGGCTGGCCTCGTGCCGGTTGGCGCCGCGCAAAACGATCCGCTTTCCGTTGATCTGCAAGATCTCCTGGCCCGCGTCGTTGAAGACGGCCTTGTTGATCTCCCTAAAGCCGACCCGCTGCACGGCCGTTTCGATCACGCGGCCGTCGGGGGCCTTCAGCTCGATCAGCAGTTTGTAAAGGTGCGGCGTGTCGGCAAACCACTTCTGCGGCGCCTCCACCCATTTGCTTCCCTTTACCGTCACCTGGGCCGGGCCGTTGCCGTCCGCCGCGGCCAGAGGCGCCAAGATCCGCAGCGGCGCCGCCCACACCGGGGAATCGTCCATGTTGAGCAGCGACGCCTCCACGACGTGGTTGCCGCTTCTCATATTTGAGAAATTCCGAAGTGAGATCTCTAAATTGAGATTCGCGTTTTCGTAGAAGCTGTCGAAGTCTGTTGTGACAAAGAAATCGCGCAGCTCCACCTTCTCTTTTGCGTAGAGGAAGACGTCGCGGAAGATCCCCGAAAGGCGGATGAAGTCTTGATTTTCCAGATAGCTGCCGATGGACCAGCGGTACACCTGCGCGGCGATCTGGTTCTCGCCGGGCTGGAGATACGGCGTGAGGTCAAATTCCGCCGGGGTATAAGAATCCTCCGAATACCCCACATACCGCCCGTTGACCCACAGATAAAACGCCGATTCCACACCCTGGAAGGAGACGAACACCTCGCGTCCGTCCCAATCTTCCGGGAGCTCGAAGGTGCGGCGGTAATGCCCCACGGGGTTGTAGACCGTCGGCGCGTGGGGGGCGTTCAGACTCACCGTCTCATAATTGGCCCACGGGTAGCGCTGGTTTACATAGATGGGATTATCATATTTGGGAAATCCCTTCTCATCGCGGATGGTCTGCCAATTGGAAGGGACAGGGATACGATCCCACGACGCGTCGTTGTAATCCGTCGCCTCGAACCCGCCGATCCTGTCATCCGGTTTGGAGACAATCCGGAACTTCCAAAGGCCGTTGAGCGAGAGATAGTAGCTGGATTTGGAGAAGTCCCGGGTGAGCGCCGACGTCTCGTTGGCAAGCGCCGTCTCGCGATCTTGATAGGGCACAAAAAAAGCCCGCGCCGGTTCGCGGTTCACCTGTACGACGTCGATCTTGTCGTACCATTCTTCCCCTTCGTACGAAGCTGCCGTGGCCTGGAACGCGCCCACGCTGAGCATCATCACCACGGCCATCACAAGGCTGGTCCATCGTTTCATAGTTGACACAATCTCCTTTCTCGTCCGTTTCCATTCCCGTTGCGCGCGCCGCCAAACCGGATGTGCACATGGCGGGGCCGGCCGTCCGCAACGGCCGATTGCTCGGGCCGCGTACGTGCCGTTCTCCGTCTTTGCCGCAAACTGCGGCGTTCGGGCCGTGCCCGCGCCAACATCCGATTCGGCCGCGCCGCCCAATTCCCGTGTACCTTCGACCGGCACACGGGTTCGCCGTCGAGCGTCTGCCTCCGGGCCGTTCGACATCCGCCCCCTTCAGACCGCGCAAAAACCGCGAAAATTTTCGCACGGTCTCCCTCTGTGCGGGCCCGGATCCGCGGGGGCAAAAAACCTCCGGTCTTGATTATACTCGTTTTTGTCCGTTGAAGATTGTAAAAAACAGTTCTTGATGCGCGGCTTTTTTGTTGATTTTCCCGTTTTGTGTCTTTATGTATTTACCAAAAATTGGTAAATTGTTTTTTCCCTATATATCTCCCCGGGCCGCAGCAGCGTCGAGGGGAATTCCGGGTGCTGCGGCGAGGAGGGATAGTGCTGGGTCTCGAGACAGAGCCCGTCGCGAAAGCCGAAGGTCCGGCCGTGCTTGCCGCGGACGGCGGACAGGAAATTGCCGGTGTAAAGCTGTATGCCCGGCTGCGTGGTGTACACGCGCAGGGTGCGGCCGCTGGCGGGGTCCCGGAGCCGGGCCGCCTCCGCCGGGGCGCCGTGCGGGCCCGCCGGCAATAGGAAGCAGTGGTCATAGCCGGAGCCGGTCCGGAGCTGCGGGTCGTCCGCGCCTATATCCCGGCCCACCGGCTTTTCCGCCGTGAAGTCGAAGGCGCCGCCCCGCGCGTCCAAGACGCGCCCCGTGGGGCACAGCCCCTCATTGGCCTCCAGGAATTTGTCGCTGCCCAGCCACAGGAGATGGTCGCAGACGGTCCCGCTGCCGGCGCCCGCCAAATTGAAGTAGCTGTGGTTTGTAAAATTGACATAGGTGTCGGCGTCCGTCTCGGCGCGGGTGTCCATCACCAGCTCGCCGGCCTCCGTCAGCGTATAGGAGACACACACGCGCACCTCGCCGGGGAATCCATCCTCCCCGTCGGGCGAGGTGTATGTGAAGCGGACGCCGCCGTCCGCCGCCTCGGCGTCAAACACCCGGCGGTGCCAGCTGCCGTGCAGATAATTGGCGCCGTCGTTTTGGAGAAGCGGATAACGCGTACCGCCGCATGTGAAGTGCGCGCCCTCAATGCGGTTTGCGTACCGGCCGACAAAGGTGCCCTGGTAAGTGGTGTCCGCCTCGTACTCCTCCAATGTATCGAAGCCCAGCAGCACATCGACGGGTTCTTCGGGCCCCGGCATCAGAATCCGGGTCAGCCGGCACCCATAATTTATACAGCGGACCGTGACGCCGCCCCCCCGCAGTGTGAATTCCTCCACCGGCCGCCCTTCGGCCGTCATTCCGTACATACGCCTTTCCACAACCATGCCTCCTCCTGCAAAATACGCGGGGTGACTCTCGGCCCCCGGCCCCCGCGCCGGCCGGGGTATGTTGACAGGACAGTTGACACTTCGGCCCGGCCCCTGTGACGGCCCGTTCGTTTGAATCCGGGCCGCCTCGCCGGAAACGGCGAGGCGGCCCGGATTTCTGTGTTCAGCCGATGGGGGAGAGCAGCGCTTTTTCGTAGAGGTCGGTCAGCGGATTGTGGGCGCTGTCCCAAACAAAGACGCGCGCGCAGACCGCGCCGCCCGCCGCCGCCAGGTTCTCGACGATCTGCCCGGCGCCCGGCATGACTTCGACGGTGCGGACGTCGCCACCCAGGAACCGGCCGTCGTCACCGTACGCCGCCAGGATGACGTGGACCGTCCGCGCCGCCGCGCCGTTGTTTTTCAGGCGTGTGACGGACGCCACGCCGGTTTCTCCGGCCTCCACGGTATCCACCGCCGCCGTGAAGGGCTCAACCGCTCCCACGGCGGGGGCCGCGAGGCCCTGACCGCCCGCGGAGATGGACAGCGCGCCGTCTTCCGCCACGCTGCCGTTTGACCGGTACGTGTACACAAAGGCGCCGTCGGCATCGGCGGCGAACTGCGCCGCGTGGTCGAGAGCGCTGCCGTAGGATGTTTTGAGCGTCACCTGCCCGTTGGGGGCAAAGCCCGCCCCCGTCACCGTGACGGTTCCCTCCGCGGCGTCGCCCGTCACAACGGGCCCCGACGCCGCGGGAGCGGCGACGAGGATGCCGTGCGCGAAGGCCGCGCCGGATGTGGCCTCGCGGGTGGCGGGCACATCGAGCGGCGCCTGGGTCGCCGTATCCCACAGCAGCAGGGCCGCGGTCCGCGCGCCCGGCGCCGCGGGGATCCGGATGTTCTGGTCGTCGTTGTCTGCGGAGGAGGTTATCACGTTCTCCCCAAACCCGACCATTTTGTTGTTCTCGTCGTAGAGCGCCAGCATCGAGGTGTAGCGGTGCTCTTCGCCGGTGGCGTTCTTGACCGCGAAGACGGCCTCGTACGCCCCGTCATCCGCGTCAAGCGACTGCGGCACGAGGTCGAAGATCTTGACGACCGACTCCTTGTAGGCCGTGATCGCCGCGTCCAGCGCGGCGACGCGGGCCCGCACCAGCGCATCGTCAAAGCCGCCGATGAACAGCTCCTGTGTGATGTCGCCGACGGTCTGCTGGAGCAGCGCGCGGGCGCCGGCCGGGTACTGCCCCGGCTCGTTGCCCTGCTCGGTGCTTCCGAGCAAAGCGTTGGCCTCGGCAAGCTTGTCCGATACGGCGCCGGTGTCGATGTCGTAAATGAACCGCGGGATGGCCCAGAGGCCCTGGTCGTGGCCGTTGTTGCGGTTCGCGTTCATTTGCAGCCGGACGGCCTCGTAGTGCTGTGTCTCGCCGTTTTCATCCTCATAGGTCAGCGGGACGTCGATGTCGTGCGTGCCCCGGTTGGTGCCGCTGTTGCCCATCAGCGGCGACTGATGGAGCAGCGTCCAGCCGGTCCGCACGATGGTGCCGGTCCCGGCCGCGCCGGGGTTCATCGGCCTGTAATAGTCGTCTGTCAGATCCGCCCGGTTTTTGTGGCCCCAGACCTCAAAGTAGATCGACGGCGTGCCCGACGTCCCCTTTAGGGCGTAGTCCACACCGACGCTGGCGCGGAAGCGGTCCGGATTGAGAATGGAGAGGTCGAAGTCGATGATCTGTTCGGAGTTGCCCGAAATGCCTTTGCTGTAGGTGACGATCGTTGCGTCCGCGGCGGACACGCGCAGCTGCATCGGGCTGCGCCCGTTGCCCGCCACATCTTTGAAGATCTGGGAATACCCCGAGAAACTCCAGATGAACGGGAGGTCGCTGGCGTACATCATGTTGACTTTTGTAAAGTTGACGGTGTACACAACAGGCTCCAGCAGCTCGGACGACACGGTGACCGTGGCCTTGCCGGGCAGCGTCTCCGCCTGTTGAATCCGGATGTCCAGCGTTCCGGTCGGGTCCGCGGCCGTGACCGTGGGCGCCTCGGTGTCGAGCGCCGTGAGCGTCCAGTCGTAGCTGTAGATGTTCGGGTTGAAGCCCTCGATGGATTTGCCGCCGATTTGGATGTCGGTCGGCAGGGCGGACGTCTCCACCTCCGCCTTGCTCTTGGCCATCGGGTCGTCGCCCGCGAAGAGCGGACGGAGCGTGTAGCCGTATGAATACGTCTGGTTCGGCGGCAGGGTATACTGCGGCAGCGGGCCGGTGTTCCATGTCTCACCGCCGACGCCTTTTTGCCGCTGGTTCAGCCGGAGCACGACGTTTTCGGTCATCTGGACCTGATATGGGTAACGGACCTTGCTCAAATAGGAACTCAGCGCGTTTGGCGTCGCGTGGAGGGCGTTCACCTCCAACGGGCCGTCGCCCACCGCGAGCAGGCCGGCGCCGGTGTCGTCCGTAAACGCGGCCCAGCGGACGTCTGTCTTGTTGCCTGTCTCCTGCGGGCGCATATAGGGGAAGAACTGCTCGGTGACGGTGGAGGCATACACGCCGATGTCGGCGCCCTTGTTGCGGTCGTCGTAGTTCTCCCACGGGCCGCGCCCGTACCAGGTCATGTTCTCATAGTCTTTCGGGAGCTGCATGATCATGCCAAACTCCGCGAGATCGGGCATACTCGCGTTCGGTTTGACCGCGGCGTCGATGTGTACGTCGCCGTTGCCGTACACCGTGTAGGTGAGGCCGTATGTGCTGCCGCCGGTCAGGATCGCGTCGACGACCACGCGGACGAACTTGGAGTTCGCCTTTCGGACCTGCACGTTGGTGACGCTCATGTTCAGGCCCTCGTCGCGCCACTTCTCAAACGCCCCCGGCGAATTGGTGGAGTGCCCGCCGCCGCCGGTGTCGTTGTCGAGCTCGGCACGGTAAAAACTGCCGGCCGGCGCCTCGGCGATGAGCTCTTTGCCGTCTACGCGGTAGCTCGTGAGATAACCGGTCTGCTTGTCGATGGTCACGCCGAAGGTCTTGCTTTCGGGCGTGCTGCCGGAGACCTTGACCTCCGCCTCGGACTCCTCCGTGGTCACGGCGTCCAGGCCGCCGACGCGAACGATCTTCTTTTCGCCGGAGAACGGGAGGACAAACTGTTCGCTGGCCTGCACATAGCCGGCCTGCTCGTAGACGGTGTCGGCTTTCAGCCTGAACTCGATCTTGAGTGTGTATTCGGCCGCCTCTTTGAGCGCGGCGGGCCTCTCGTAGGGGACAGTGATCACGCCGTCCGACAGCGGACCGACGTTTACGGTCAGCGGACCCTGCCCGATCACCTTGTCGTCCTCCAGCAGGAGCCAGAACGCGTCATATTCGTCGGCGTTTGTGAAGAGATTGTGATTTGTGACCCGAACCGTGCCGGCGTTCAGATCGACGGCCTCCATCTTGAGCCCCTGGTACACTTTTTTCACTTCGTACGCGCCGGGCTTCAGGGTGCGGTCCGGATAGATGAAACCGTTTTGGCAGAAATTACCATTTCCGGAGCGGTAGGTCCACGTGCCGTCGTAGCCGAGGAACATGTCGTCAATCGTGGCCGTCTCGGGGTCGACGCCCGGCTTTAACGTGTAAATGCTCTGGTCCACATAGTCCCAGATCCAACCGCCCTGCGAGCGGGCGTTCCCCTCCCAGTTCTCCACATAGGCGTAGAGCCCGCCGAGGGCGTTGCCCATCGCGTGGGAGTACTCGCACATGACATAGGGCTTTGTGCCGGAGTACGTGGCCGGCCGGGAGGTCGCCGGGTACATCTCGCTTGTCATGTCGACGCGGGCGTTGCCGTTGTCACCCTGGTAGTGGATCGGCTTTTCGCCGTCCTTTTCTTTGATGACATCCATCATGAGCTCGAAGTTCTGCCCGTTGCCCGCCTCGTTGCCCAGGGAATACATGACGACGGAGGGGTTGTTGCGGTCGCGCATGACCATGTTTGTCATGCGGTCGACGCATGAGTTGTTGAACTTCCGGATGCTGCCGGGCGCGCCGCTGGCCGCGCCGGTCGGCGTGTCGTTGTCGGAGATGCTCGTGCGCCCGTTGTGCGTCTCGACGTTGGCTTCGTCCATGATATAGATGCCGTATTCGTCGGCGAGGTCGTAAAAATGCACGTCGTTTGGATAGTGCGCGGTGCGCACGGAGTTGATGTTCAGCTGTTTCATCGTTGTGACGTCGAGTTTCTGGACCTCATAGGGGACGTGGCGGCCGTACAGGGGGTGCGTCTCGTGGCGGTTGACGCCGTAGAACGTGACCGGCAGGCCGTTGATGCGGATGACCCAACGGTTGCTCACGGACTTGTCGATGATGAACTCACGGAATCCGATGCGCTTGGACACCGCGTTCAACGTCTGCCCCGCCGCGTTTTTCGTCTCGAGCACGAGGGTGTAGAGGTTCGGATGTTCGGCGCTCCAGAGCTTCGGATCGTCCACCGTCTCGCGGAAGCTCACGGTCTCCTCGCCCCCCGCCGCCACCGTGACGGACCGTGTGAGGGTTTTGACAGCCGTATCGCCGTCAAAGAGATGGGCCGTCACGGCGTAATTGTCCGCGGCCGCTTCGGCGGTGTTTTGGACATATACGTCCAGCGCGAGGGTCGCGCTGCCGTAGTCGCCGCCGGCGAAGAGCGTGTCCACGTTAAAATCGCGGACATTGAACTTGTCGGAGGCCGAGATGTACACGTCCCGGAAGATGCCGGACTGGCGGAGATAGTCTTGGTTTTCGAGGTAGCTGCCGGTGGAAAAACGGAACACCTGGACGGCGAGCGTGTTCACGCCGGCCACCACATAGGGGGTGATGTCAAACTCGTCGGCGGTGGCGCTGTCTTCCGCGTACCCGACGGCGACGCCGTTCACATACACATAAAACGCGGATTCGACGCCCATGAACGAGAGTGTGATCTGCTTGCCGATCTTTTCCGCCGGCATGGTAAACGTGCGCATGTACGACCCTATCGGGTTGTTTTGCGCCGGCGCGTTGGGGTAGCCGCCGTTTCCGCTTGTCGTATTGCCCGTAAAGTGGGTCCACCCATAGGCCGTGTTGGAATAGTGGGGCGTGTCGCCGTAGGCGCCGGCGTACTTGCCGCCCACCTGCCAAGATGACGGAACGATGATCTCCGTCCACGCGGACGCGAAACCGATGTCTTTGTCCGCCAGATCAGGCCGGTCCGCGGGCCGCGGCGAGAGGTTGAATTTCCACATGCCGTTTAAGTCGATGACATTGGCCGAATTGGTCCTTTGAATGGCGGTGGGGCTCGCTTTCGCCTCCGCCACGGTGTCAAACGGGACAAAGATCGTGCGCGCGTCCAGCCTGTTCACCTTGACGGTGGTGAGCGTCGTCCACTCCGTCCCGGTGAATTCCGCGCCGGCCGCCAGCGCCGTCAGAGACATCGGCGCGGCGCCGAGCAGCAGCGCGGCCGCCAAGGCAAGGGACAAGATCTTTTTCTTTTTTTCTCTTCTCATGTTTGCAAAAACCTCCATCATTCGGATGCCAAATTTCGCGTCTTTCTCCGGGTCGTTCGAAAACGCTCCGGCGTTTAAAACGCTGCTTCGGTGTATATTTCCGCCCAAAACGGGTCTGTCCGCACAAGACATCCCGCCCGCGGCCGCCCTGTCTGCACACAAAACGGCCGCTTCTTCCGGGCGGCGCCACCCTACCCCCGCGACGGCTCCGGGGCCGTGTTGACCGCCGCACAAAAATGGTATATACTCAACAAGTTGGCGCAAGCGCCAAAAGAACCCATATCTTTACGATACGACAGGATGATGTTATGTCTGAACCGAAACTGCGCAAAAACAAAACATTTGCCATCGCCTTTCGCGCGGGGGCTCTTTTGTTCGTGATTTGGGGTATATTGGAAACCGTCGGCGTGTTCAAAAACGCGTTCAATCCCGTGACGCTGCTGGCCTACACCATCCAGAGCAACATCCTGGTGGCCGTGTTTTTCGGCGTCTTGCTCGCGCGCACGGTCGCGCGCGTGCGCGGCGCGGACAAGCGGCCCGCGCGCGCGGAAAACCCCTATGGGTTTTTCCCCCGGCTGAGCGCGCACATCGCCTTTGCGATTTTTGTCACCATGCTGGTGTTCTGGTGTGTTTTGGTGCCGGCAAGTATGCAGGGCGTGCGTCTGCGCGAGCTCCTCGTCTTGGACAATCTCACGGTTCATCTCTTCGCGCCGCTGCTGATGCTCGTGGAATATCTGATATTTTCCGAGCGCGGAAAACTCAAACGATGTGACATCTTTCTGTGCGCCGCCATCCCCTATACTTACCTGGCCGAAGCCATGACGCTCGGCCTGACGCGCACGGTCAGATATGATTCTTGGGGCTCCCCTTCGTATTATCCGTATATATTTCTTGACGCCGACCGGTTCGGCGCGGGGGTTATCCTCATGGTGGGGGGGCTCACGCTGTTCTTTCTCGGCGTCATGTTCATCTGGCAGCGCCTGGATGAGAAAATCGCGAAAAAGAAAAAGCCCGGCGCAAATGCCAAGGCCGTCGCCCGGCCCGGGTTCTGATCTGAATAGAAACCGTTTGGGCGGCCGCTGTTTAGAGCGCCGCCCTTTGCGGTGTGACAACGCCCCCGGTCGCGATGGAGCGGTTGCCCGCTTCGACGGTCTCCACGGCGCGCAGCCCGTCCTCGCCGCTCACTTCGGGCGGGCGGCCCTCGCGCACGCACGCGAGAAAGGCGGCGTCCTCGCGGAGATAGGCGTCCGCGAAGAGCGTTGTCCAACTGCCCGCCACGTCGCCGCGCAGGCCGCCCTCGCGGGTGTAGAGCAGCGTATTTGTCTCGCGCAGGCCGCCCGCCTGCACGGAGCCCTTTGTCCCCAGCACATCCACGCGGGCGTCGTAGCCGTACTGCACGCCCTGCGCGCCCTCGACGCCGCCCAGCATTTGGTTCTCCATGCGCAGGTTCATGAGCACGGTGTCGTAAAAATCGGGGTGGCTCCGCCGCGCTTCCTCACAGCGGTAATTGCCGGCGAAGGCGTGCACCGCGCCGACCTCGCTGCCCGTCAGCCAGCGCACGGTGTCGATGTCGTGGCTGTTCACCTCGGCAAGCGGGCCGTTGCTCTCCGCCAAGTCGTACATCCAGGCGCGGGGGGTGCTCGGGCCGCGCGTGAGCGATTTGACGCACACCACGTCGCCGATCGCGCCGCTCTCGATGATCTCCCGGGCGCGGCAAAAGCCCGCGTCAAACCGGCGCATAAAACCGACCTGTAAGATCACGCCGTTTCGCGCCGCCGCGCGGATCATTTCCACACACGACGGCGCGTCGATGGCCAGGGGTTTTTCGCAAAAAATGTGTTTTTTCGCGTGCGCGGCGGCCAGCGCCACGTCGCGGTGGCGCCGGGTCGGCGTCACGATCACAACCGCGTCCACATCGGGGCGGTCCAGCGCCGCATGAAAGTCCGTGTGCCACGAGGCACCCAATTCGTCCGCCGCCGCGCGGGCGTTTTCCGTTTGCACGTCGCAGACCGCCGTCACGCGGGCGCCCGGCAGCCGGAACGCGAAATTTCGGGCGTGGATCATCCCGGCGCGGCCCGCGCCGATGAGGCAAATGCCAAGGTTTGCGTTCATCTAAACGTCCTCCTCAGACCCGCAGACAAGAGACGGCGCGCCGGAAGCGAGACCGCGGCGGCGCGGCGCGTGGGCAAAGCGTCTCTGCGTTTTAACGCCCGGCAGGTCAGGGCCTGCTCAGGGCGGACATGGCCTTCAGCATCCTGAGATAGCGCCGGGCATAGGGTTCGTAGCGCGCGTGCGCCGCCGCGCTGCCGTGGAGGGTGCGCGCGACTTGCAGCGTCCCCCGGATGCACGCGCGCGGGTCGCCGATGGCGCCGACCGCCTTGCCCGCGATGGCGGCGCTGCCGATGAGCGCGGTGTCCCCCGTGCGGTAGTAGGAGGCTTTGATCCCCAGCACATCCGCTTTGATCTGCAAGAACACCTCGGATTTCGCGCCGCCGCCGATGGAGACGAGCTCCCCGAAATCGCCGTCCGGATAGAGCGCCCGCAGCACCGACAGGTAATAGTCGTATTCGTAGGCGACGCTCTCCATTATGGCGCGGTACAGGTGCGCGCGGGTGTGCTTCCAGTCCAGCCCCGTAAAGCTCCCCTTGACGGCGGTGTCGCTCGGCAGCACCCGGCCGGAGAAATGGGGGATGAAGATCAGGCCCTCGCTGCCCGGCGCGAGGCCGCCGGCCTCCTCATCCAGCACACGGTACGGGACGGGGGGCGCGCCCGTGAACCGGTCCCGGAACCAGCGCAGGCACAGGCCGCCCCCGCTGATATAGGCGAGCGGATACCAAAAGCCGTCCTCGGGGGCGCGCATCATCGTCATGGTGCCGAAGCGGACGTCGGGCACAAAGGTGTCGGTCAGCGAGCAGAGCACGGACGCCGTCCCGGCGCAGTCCAGCAGGCGGTTTTTGGTAAACAGCCCCGCGCCGAACAGCGAAGCCGCCGTATCCCCCGCCCCCGCCGTGACCGGGATCCCCGTGTGCAGCCCGGTCGCCGCCGCGAACGCCCGGCCCGTTGTCCCGACAATGGCAAAGGGCGAGACCACGGGCGCCATCTTGTCCGCGTCTATGTCAAATATTTCCAGTAATTCCTCCGACCAGCACAGCCGCCGGTTGTCGCCGAAGCCCGAATATTGCAGGCCGGTGTGGTCAAACACCGCGCCGCGCGCGTCGAGGCCGCAGATCTTGCCCACCACGTAGCCGTGCGGCAGCACAAACTTGGCGACGCGGCGGTAGGCCTCCGGGTGTTCGTGCTTCCACCAGAGGATTTTGGGCCCGTGGGCAAAGGTGACCGGCCCGCCCGTGATCTCCGTCACGCGGTGACCGGCCCGCTCGCGCATGAGCGTCACGTACCGCCCGCAGCGGGAGTCCAGCCACGAGTCGTACACCGTCGCCGCCTCGCCGTCCGCGGCGATGCCCATGATCCCCGCCATTTGCGAATCCACGCCGATGGCGATGACTTTGACCGGCTCCGGGACGGCGTGCAGCAGCGCCCGGACGACGCGCAGCACAGACCCGTAAATGTCGTCCGGTTCCTGCCAGATCGTGCCGGGCTCCGGCTGGATCAGCACCGAGGCCTCAAAGCTGGAGGCCAGCGCCTGCAGTGTGAGATCGAACAGGACGGCTTTTGTCCCCTGTGTGCCGATGTCAACGGCGATGATCGTCTCTCTCATCTCAGATCACTTCCGTTTCGAAGCCGTACACCTTGGCCGCCTGGAGCAGCGGCGCGGTCACATCTCCGACCAAAATGACGGCGTGATGGGACGACAGCGCCTCCATGACCCGGTGCCCGCTGCGGTTGCGGTAGCGCAGCAGCGTCCCGTTGCGGCAGTCGGAGCCCGGGTACTGCACATAGTCTTCGATCTCCGCCTCGATGATGGTCAGCCGCTTCATGCCGGCGTGGAGCTTCGCGAGCGTCGCGGGGCCCGTTTGCAGGCGGCAGTCGATGACAATGGCCTCGTCGTTTACAATCTCGAGTGCCTTCGGACGCATGACCCAGTGCGTGCAAAAGCTCTGCGGCGCAAAGCCGCAATACCCGCAATGTACGCCGAGGGCGTGGTTGTCCGGGTCTTTGATGTCCGGAAATTGATCGATCTTCTCGTGCTTCAGCGCGGCCATGCCGACCAAAAACGGATAGATATTTGTCATCATCATGGGCTCCCGCAGCGCGGTGTACAGGATGTACTGGCTGATCAGCGTGAGGGTATCGCCCTCGCAGGCCCAGATGACGCCGTCGTGTTCGTACAGCCAGTTCCAGGCGAGGCAGGGGGTGGAGTCGACGTGGAAGGATTCGTTCAGGCAATTCGCGCCGACGCCGCGCACGTCGCCGATCTCGTCCAGCACGCGCTTCACGGCTATGTACAGCTTGACGGCCCGGAGGATCCCTCTCTCCGATACCCCCTCCGTCGGCACGGCGCGCCGGCGCCAGAGCGCCTCGGCCTCGCCGTCGGGTATGCTTTGCGCCATCTCTCCCAATTTTTTCCAACTCCGGTAGAGAATCGTCACGCCGAAGGCGTTTTGGATCTGTTCGGTACACGCCTGCTCCCACCAGTAGAAGCGCTTGAAGATGTTCGCCTGCATCCCCTCGCCGGGCTCGTCCTGGAACATCACAAAGCGCATGGGGGCCCGCATGGCCCGTTTGGCGGACATCGCCCGCAAGACAACCTTCGCCATTTTGACCGAATACGGCGAAAACACCGTGAGGCCCAGCTGTTCCCGCAGGTAGGCGACGATCTCCCAGTCCCACATCTCCACCGTGCCGAACTCCGACGTCAGGACGACGATGGGCAGCGTCAGCGCGCGCAGCGTCTCCCCGTGAGAGAACAAAACGCCGATCAGTTGGGGGAACAG
The DNA here is from genome assembly GCA_031255175.1 of Oscillospiraceae bacterium. Classification (GTDB taxonomy): domain Bacteria; phylum Bacillota; class Clostridia; order Oscillospirales; family UBA929; genus JAIRTA01. The sequence goes on from JAIRTA010000036.1 coordinate 18,402, forward strand.
AACGGCGTCGACGCCGTCGGGCAGCGCCGCACCGACCGGCAGTTCCGGCAGCAGCTCAGCCTCCTCCCCGTAACAGCTCCGGAGCGTCGCGAGCTGCGCGCGGCGCTCCTCGTTTTCCCGCGCGTTTGCCTCGCGGAAATAGAGCGGCTGCAATCTGGCCTTCATGCCGTCTTCCCCTCTCCAGTTTGGAATGTTTTGGGAATTTTCTTTTTTGTGTGTCCGCAAGCGGTGACATCCGCCGCACATAACCGCGGGATCTTTGCCCTCCGGCGAGGCGGGCAACGGCGGCGGGCGCGGCCGGCGGGCCGAAAGACAAGCGCCATCGTCTTTCGCGGGTATATTTTATCATTGTCCGCCGCCGAATGCAATCTCTCAGGACGACAAAAGCCAAAGCGGCGGCGGCCGCTTTGGCTTGCAAAAAATTTTTCGAACATATGTTTCTTTTTTGCCCCATCTGTGGTATACTGGCCTCAACAGGATTCTCCCGCCGACGGCCTCTACAAAGGAGCGTGACCCACATTGGCGCAAGATCTGATGAAAAAGCTCACCTTGCTCGGCGCGGCGGCCAAGTTCGACGCCTCCTGCGCCTCCTCGGGCGGAGGGCGGGCCGGGCGCAAAGGGCAGCTCGGCAACGCCCACATGGCCGGCATCTGCCACACGTGGGCCGCCGACGGGCGGTGTGTGTCGCTGCTCAAGGTGCTCATGAGCAACGCCTGCCAGTACGACTGCGCCTACTGCCAAAACCGGCGCTCCGCCGACACGGAGCGGGCCACCTTTACGCCGGAGGAGCTCTCCGGCCTTGTCATTGAGTTTTACCGCCGCAATTACATCGAGGGCCTGTTCCTCAGTTCCGGCGTCTGCCGGTCCCCCGACTACACGATGGAGCTCATGGTCCGCACGCTGGAGATCCTCCGGCAAACCTACCGCTTCGGCGGGTACATCCACGTCAAAGTCATCCCCGGCGCCTCCACGGAGCTGGTGGACGCCGTCGGCCTGCTGGCGGACCGGGTCAGCGTAAACATCGAGCTGCCCTCGCGCGCCTCGCTGTCTCTGCTCGCGCCGCAAAAGACGCCGGAAAAAATCTTTCGCCCTATGGACTATATCCGCCGCGCCCAGACGATGAACCTCGAAGACCGCCGCCACTTTGCCCACGCGCCGCTCTTTGCCCCGGCCGGGCAGTCCACACAGATGATCGTGGGCGCCACCGGCGACACCGACCTCACGATCCTGCGGCTCTCGCAGGGTCTCTACCGCAAATACCGGATGAAGCGGATTTATTTTTCCGCCTACATCCCGGTGGGTACGCACGCCGCCCTGCCGCCCGGCGGCAGCCAGGTGCCCCTGCTGCGCGAACACCGGCTCTACCAGGCCGACTGGCTCATGCGCTTTTACGACTTCACCCCCGACGAGCTGCTCTCGGACGCGGAGCCGCTGCTGGACAGCGCGCTCGACCCGAAATGCGCCTGGGCGCTCCGGCACCCGGAGCAGTTCCCCATTGAGGTAAACAGCGCCCCGTATGAGACGCTGCTGCGCGTGCCCGGCGTGGGCGTCGTCTCCGCTCGGCGCATCGTGGCCGCCCGCCGACAGTGCGTCCTGCGGCTGGAGGACTTGCGCCGGCTCGGCGTCGTGATGAAGCGCGCCCGGTATTTTCTCACGGCGCGCGGCGCCTTTGGGGGGAACATGCTGCCCGGCAGCCCTTTCCTGCGCGACGCCCTCGCCGAGCGGCCCGACGACGGCCAGCTCTCCCTCTTCGCGCCGCCGCCGTCCCCGGGCCCCGCCCTGCCGCCGGCCGCGGACAAACCCGCCGCCCCGACCGCCCCCCGGCCCGCCGTCGGCGCCGGCGCCGGCAAGCCCCTTCTCGGTCCGCCCCATGATCTGGTTGTATGACGGCGGCTGGGAGGGCCTGCTGACGGCGGTCTTCCATGTGTTCGCGCAGAAGGACGACGAGGCCTCCCTCTGCCCGCAGCGCCGCTTTCCGGGGCATTCCCTGTTCCCCGTGCGCACCGTGGAGGCCGACCCGACGCGGGCCGGCCGCGTGGCGCGCGGCATGGCGCGGCTCTCGCCCCTGCTGCCCCGCGTGGCCTACCGGGCTTTTCTCTCCGAGCGCCCGGAATTTGAAGACGCCCTGCTCGGCACGCTCCGGCTGGGCTTTGCCGGGCAGACCGACCCCCTGCCGCTGCGTCACGTGGAGCCCGTGCGCCGGCTGCATCGTTTTTCTGAAGATGTGAGCCGCGAACTCGTCCTGTTCATGGGCGTCATCCGCCTTGTTCACGCCGGAGGCGACCTGTACGCGGCCGACATCGAACCGGACACCTTCGTCCTGCCGCTGCTGGGCCGCCACTTCCACGGGCGCTTCGGGACACAGCGGCTGATCATCCGCGACCGGAAACGCCGCCTCGCCCTTGTCTCCACGCCGGAAGAATGGCTGATCGCCGCGCTGCCGGACGGGCCCCTGCCGCCGCTGCCGGAGGATCGGACCATCGGAGACATGTGGCGCGCCTATTTCGCGGCCATTGCCAACCCGGCCCGGCACAACCCGGCGCTCCAGCGCCGTTTTGTGCCGGGCCGTTACCGCCGTCACATCACAGAATTCCAAAATTTTCCATCACAGGGCGACACATAGACACGGCCCGCCCGCGCTTCCCGCGCGGCCGGGCCGCAACCGAAGAGACGCACCGCCGACCGCACGGGGCCGCCGGCGCGCGTCAGCCGTCGTCTTTGTCGCCGCGGTGCGGAAAGAACTTCCGCAGCAGCACGATGGTCACGATAAAGATCGCGAGCACCAAAAACACGCCCGCCAGGCCGTAGACCATCAGTTGGATCCCGAGCTCCATGTTCGCGCTCATAGTCTCCTCCTTGTGTTTTCCTCCGCCGTTGCCAAAGTTTCCGCAGGAGGCGCGTCGTTGATCTTTTTATATCGCAAGACGGACCGGGCTTTTACGTCAATTTCTCAAGCAAGATCGGCACAAGCTGGAGGATCATGCCGCCCGCCACGACGGAACCGAGCTGGCCCGACACATTGGCGCTCACGGCGGGCATGAGGATGAAGTTGTGCGGGTCCTCCTCTTTTGCCATTTTTTGGACAATCCGGCTCGACATCGGGAAGGCGGAAATGCCCGCCGCGCCGATCATCGGGTTCACTTTGTGTTTGCTGAACACATTGATGAGTTTCGCAAACAAAACGCCGCCCGCGGTGTCGAAGACAAACGCGACAAGCCCCAGGCACAAGATAAGCAGCGTCTCCGCGCGCAAAAACTGGTCCGCGCGCATCGTCGCGCCGATCGTGATGCCGAGCAGCAGTGTGACCAGGTTGGCGAGTTCGTTTTGCGCCGTCTTCGAGAGGCGCTCCAACACGCCGCACTCACGGATGAGGTTGCCGAACATCAACGACCCGACCAGCGCCGCGGAGGCCGGCACCAGGATGCCGGCGACGACTGTGATGACAATGGGAAAGACGATCCGCGCCATCTTCGAGACCTTGCGCACTTGGTTGTCCATGCGGATCAGGCGCTCTTTGCGGGTGGTCAGCAGCCGAATGACCGGCGGCTGGATGATCGGCACCAGCGCCATATAGGAGTAGGCGGCCACGGTGATCGCCCCCAAGTAGGAGGAGGCGAACTGCTGGGCGACGACGATGGATGTCGGCCCGTCCGCCGTGCCGATGACGCCGATGGAGGCCGCGATCTTCAGGTCGATGTCGAGCGAGGGGATCGCCTCCCCCAGCATCAGCGCCACAAGGATCGTGAAGAAGATGCCGAACTGCGCCGCCGCGCCGAACAAAACCATCTTGGGCGACGACAGCAGATGCGTAAAGTCGATCATCGCGCCGATGGCGATGAAGATGAGAATCGGAAACAACTCGGTGATGATGCCGGCGTCGTAAAAGATCTGCAAAAAGCCTTTCTCGCCGCCATGCGTCCAAACAGTGGCGAACGGCAGATTTACGAGGATCGCGCCGAACCCGATCGGCAGCAGCAGCATCGGCTCATAGTCCTTCAAAATCGCAAGCAGGATGAGCGTCAGCCCAACCGCGTACATGATCCCCTGCTGCCAGCTCAGTGCCAACGCGCCGGAGAACAGCTCTCTCAACATGTCCACAAACAGTTGCCTCCCCTGTGCGGATCAAAACCGCACCCGGTCCGGGCAAGGCCCCAAACCGGGTGCAGGATTGGTCATCTGAACTTCTTTTTGGCGCGGGCCGCTTCGGACTTCTTGCGCCGTTTGACGCTGGGGCTCTCGTAGTGTTCCCTCCTGCGGAGTTCGGAAAGCACACCCGACTTCGCGCAATTGCGCTTGAATCGTTTGAGCGCGCTGTCAAGAGATTCGTTCTCTTTGACTCTAACTTCCGACATTGTTTTCCCTCCCTCCGCTGGGGGACCGCCTTATTCGCGGGGCTCCGGCGGCCTGCGCCGCCCCGCGCGCTTCCCTTGAAATTCATTGCTTCCGCAACCGGAAGCAGCTCCGGACCGCCTCTTCGTGCGGGCACGGCCGGACCTGACCCCCGCTCCGAAAATTCGTCCACAATTTTATTATATTTTCCTAAACTCGCAATGTCAAGGCAAAAGAATGCCCGCGTGTGTCGGCCACTCGCGCCCTTTGGCCCGCATCGCATACGCGCGCAAGGCTTTGCGGCGTTTGTAGAATTTCGCGCCGGCGCGCGCCCGGGGCCCCCGTCAGCCCCCCTGCCTGTCCTTTTCCGCAATCAGATTGATCAGTTTGTCCTTCACGTAGATGTGCCGCGCGACGCGACGCCCGTCCAGCGCCTTCTGAATGCGCGGCTCGGCCAGCGCCGCGGCCAGCGCCTCCTCGTCCGCCGCCCCGGTGGGGATCACAACGGTGGCGCGGAGTTTGCCGCCCACCTGCACGGCGATCTCCGCCGTGTCTTCCACCGTCTTGGCCCGGTCGTAAGCCGGCCAGGGTTCCCGCACGACAAACCCCCTGTACCCCAGCCGCTCCCACATCTCCTCGCAGATGTGCGGGGCAAAGGGCGAGAGCAGCGTGAGCAGGGCCCGCAAGTCCCCTTTTGTCACACCCGCCTCGTAGAAGCGGTTGACAAGGGCCATCAGCGCGGCAATGGCGGTGTTGAACTTGAGGTGCTCAATGTCCTCCCCCACCTTCCGTATGGCCCGATGGATCTCCGCCTCGTGCGCCGGGGAGATCTCGCCCGACGGCGCCGCGCGGGTGAGCAGCCCCCACACGCGCTCCAAAAAGCGTCGGCAGCCTTTGACGGCCTGGGGGGACCAGGACGCGGCCTTCTCAAAGTCGCCGATGAACAAAATATACAGGCGCATTGTGTCGGCGCCGTACCGGTCCACGATCTCGTTGGGGCTGATGACGTTGCCGCGCGACTTCGACATCTTCTCCCCGCCCTCGCCGAGGATCATCCCGTGGCTCGTGCGGCGGGCGTAAGGCTCCGGCGTCTCAACGACGCCGATGTCGTAGAGGAATTTGTGCCAGAAGCGGGAGTAGAGCAGGTGCAGCGTCGTGTGTTCCATTCCGCCGTTGTACCAGTCCACCGGCATATACCGGCGCGCCAGCGCCTTGTCCACCGCCGCGGCCCCGTTGGCCGGGTCGATGTAGCGCAAAAAATACCACGACGAGCCGGCCCACTGCGGCATTGTGTCCGTCTCCCGCTCGGCGGGCCCGCCGCAGCGCGGGCAGACGGTCTCAACCCAGTCGCGCATCTTGGACAGCGGGCTCTCGCCGGTGTCCGTCGGCTCGTAGGAGGCCACCTCCGGGAGCAGGAGCGGCAGTTCCGACTCCGGCGCCGGCACCGCGCCGCAGGCGGGGCAGTGGCGCACCGGGATGGGCTCCCCCCAGTAGCGCTGCCGGGAAAACACCCAGTCGCGCAGCTTGAAGTTTGTAACGGCCCGGCCCAGGCCCTTTTCGACCAGCCATTCGATCATCCTCGCCTTGGCCTGCCGCACCTCCAGCCCGTTCAAAAAGCCGGAGTTTATGAGCGTGCCTGTCTCCACATCCGTAAACGCGGCGGTCTGCACGTCGCCGCCGGCCACCACCTCGACAATGGGCAGCCCAAACACGCGGGCAAACGCCCAGTCCCGCTCGTCGTGCCCGGGCACCGCCATGATGGCGCCCGTGCCGTAGCTCATCAGCACGTAGTCCGACACAAAGATGGGAATCCGCCCGCCGGTGGCCGGGTTGATCGCCTCCACGCCGGCAAGGCGCACGCCCGTCTTTTCTTTTTGGAGTTCCGTGCGCTCAAAATCCGACTTGCGCGCCGCCGCCCCGCGGTAGGCGGCCACCTCGTCGCCGTTTTCGAGCTTGTCCCGCCATGCCTCCACGTAGGGGTGTTCCGGCGAGATGACCATATATGTCGCGCCGAACAGCGTGTCCGGGCGCGTCGTGTACACCCTGAGCGTCTCGCCGGTCGTGGTGGCAAAGTCCACATCCGCGCCCTCCGACCGGCCGATCCAGTTGCGCTGCTGCGCCTTGACCCGCTCCGGGTACTCCACGAGGTCGAGATCGTCCAGCAACCGCTGGGCGTAGGCCGTGATCTTCAGCATCCACTGGCTCTTTTCGCGGCGCACCACTTCGCTGCCGCACCGCTCGCACACGCCGTCAACCACCTCTTCGTTTGCCAGCACGCATTTGCAGGACGTACACCAGTTGACCGGCATCCGCGCCTTGTAGGCCAGGCCGTGTTCGAGCAGCTTGAGGAAGATCCACTGCGTCCACCGGTAGTAGCCGGGGTCGGTCGTGTTGACCTCGCGGCCCCAGTCGAACGAATAGCCCATCATGTTGATCTGGCTCTTGAAGAAGGCGATGTTGCGCCGCGTCACCTCGGCGGGGTGGATCTTGTTGGCGATGGCGTAGTTCTCCGTGGGCAGGCCGAAGGCGTCCCACCCCATAGGGAACAGCACGTCAAAGCCCTGCATACGCCGGCGGCGGGCCACCACGTCCATGGCCGTGTACGGCCGGGCGTGCCCGACGTGCAGCCCGTTGCCGGACGGGTAGGGGAACTCGACCAACACATAGTATTTTTCTTTTCCCGCGTCTCCGTCCGTGCGGTAGACGCCCTCGCGCGCCCAGCGCGCCTGCCATTTTTGTTCGATCTTCTGACTGTCGTACTGCAAACAATCATCTCCCAAGGCCCGGGCGTCTCCCCCGGGCCGATAGTGCGATCACACGCGTTGCCGCGTGGAATTTACAATATTTTACATTTGTGATTCGGTGTCTGTTTTGCGGGTCTATGCTTCGGGGGCCGGAAGTTCGTCGGGCGCGTACGCCACCGTGGCGGCGTCGCTCCAGAGGCGCTCCAGCGCGTAGAAGTCGCGCGTGTCCCGCAGGAACAGATGCACCACCACGCCGGCGTAGTCCATCAGCAGCCAGTTGCCCGACCGCTGCCCCTCGATGTGGTGGGGGAGAACGCCCCGTTCTTTGAGCTCCCGCTCCATCTCCTCCGCCAGCGTCCGCAGGTGGACCGCGGAGGTGCCGGTGCAAATGACAAAGTAATCGGCAAGTACGGTCAAATCGACGACATCCATGACGCGGATGTCCTCCGCTTTTTTGGCGTCGGCGATCTTCGCCAGTGTCAGCGCTATCTCTTTGGGCGTCAAGAGTATCCCCATCTCCTTTGTGTTGTGGATGTTGCGCGGGCCGCCGGTGCCCCGCTCAGGAACCCCGGCCGCCGCGCAGGCGGCTGATATTCACGTTTTCGGCGGTGATGTCTTTTGTAAACGGGTTGATCGTCCCGTTAATGAGCGCCAGCGCCTCGTCCCGGTCGACCACCAGGTAACTGAGCCCCCGGTAAGAGGCGGTGGCGTCGCCCGGCAGCGTGTGGAAGGTGATGCTGTCCTCCTCCAGCTTCAGGAGCTCCTGCCCAAACCAGATCATCTGGCCCAGGCTGAGGTCCGTCCGGAGGTTCTCCTGCGCGATGGCGGCAAACTCCGGCAGCTTGAAGATGTGCCTGACGGAGAGGAGCTGCCGGAAGGCCTCCGTCAGAAACGCCTGCTGCACCTCCACCCGTCTCAAGTCCCCCGCGGCGTACGCGCTGCGAAAGCGCACGAGCTGGATGGCCTTCTCGCCGTCCAGCACCTGCCGGCCCTTCTCCAGGTTGATGTACAGGTCCTGCGTCGGGTCGGAGTAATACATGTCCTGGGGGACGTCAAACTCGACGCCGTCCATCGCGTCTATCAGTTTTTTGAAGCCCTTCAAATCGACGACGGCGTAGGCGTCCGGCACAAAGCCTATGACGGTCTTGAGCTCCGTGCGCAGCTGCTGAATAGCGCCGGCCTCGCGTTCGCTCTTGTCCGCCCCGCGCGCGTTCATGCCCACGCCCCAGGCGCCGTTGATCTTTTTATTCTCGCGCTTGACCGCGACCTGCGTGTCCCGCGGGATCGTCAGCACGTCGAGCTTCCCGGCCACCGTGTCGAGCGCCGCCACCATCAGCACGTCGGTGTGGTAATCGTCCATGTCGGTGCCGGCCAGGATGATCGTGTACACGCCCTCACGGCGGCCCGTCGGCACGGCGGGGCTCGGCGTGCCCGCCGCCCCCGGGGGCGGCGTCGGCGTGGGCGCGGGCGTGACGCCGTCGTCCACCGGCGCCCGGTCGGCGGGTTCGGGTTCCATCTGCCCCTGCCTGGGCGGTGTAATCACCGCACTGGCGAGATACAGGCAGCCCGCCAGCGCCAGCGCCGCGCCAATCGGAATCAGCCAGCGCAGTTTTTGCCACGCCGCCTTCCCCGCAAGCCGTTTGGGGCTTGTCTTTTTGTCGGGCGTCTCCGCGGGGCCGGCGAATATCGCCTCGGCTCCCTTCGGGGTTTCGACTCCCTCCGGG